>JBBJME010000153.1:0-16715 GCA_037719765.1 Planctomycetaceae bacterium | reverse complement strand
ATAAACAGACCGCTCCATCGCTACTACAGAACTGATTCCGTGAACGGTTACCAAAAAGTTTCTTAACTTGCGTTCCGGCTCGACGAGCGAGCCGGGGACGGAATTCGTGAGGCTTTTCGGCTAACTGCAAAACGCATTCACCTGCACGACAAGCGTGCAGGGGTCTCGATTTCGCGATTATCGCCATTGAGTTCGAAAGCCATCACGCAAGACAACTCGCAGTCGTACCGGTGGGCTGACGCCGCACCGCTCGCCAATGTAGCCATCACGCGACGTCGTGATGAGCCCGGTCGAATCGACATTGCGAACCATTCGCAGGTGGATTTCGGAACGGTTTTCGGCGTGGAACATGAATTGGTTGATCATATTTGTCCGTCGAAGGCTCATCTCGGCGGAGCGAGATGGCTACAGTTTGTGACCTGTTAATGTAGACTCCGGTTCCTGCAAAGTTCGCCTCCATTCTTCTGTCACGACTCAGCCCCATGAAACGATGGCTCAACATTCTGATCGTGTTCGTGCTGGCCGCGCAGGCTGCCAGCATCTGTGCCCAAACTGTTACGTCGCAAACGGAAGACGAGCACTACAAGCTGATCTCCGTCAGCACGTCGCAGGCCCAGACTGATTCGCGAGCCAAAACGTGGAAGCCCGCACCGGATGGACTGGCGCTGGAGGTCAGTGGGATCGCCGTTCTGGATGACCATCGCGTGGCCGTGGCGATTCGTAAGGGAGAGGTCTGGATTCTGGATGGCGTCTACGACGATCCGCCATCGAACGTCACTTATCATCGGTTTGCCTCAGCCCTCCATGAACCGCTGGGCCTGCTTTATCACAACGATTCACTTTACACCGTGCAGCGAACTGAGCTGACGCAACTTCGCGACACCGACGGAGATGACGTCACCGACGAATATCTCACCGTCGCCAAAGGCTGGGGAGTCACCGGCCACTATCACGAATATGCGTACGGTCCGAAGCTGGACCGAGATGGAAATCTATGGCTCACGCTGAATATCGGTCTTGGCCTGGAAGGTGACGAACTTCAGCGCACGATTCATGAACCCACCCTTAACTACCGGCAGGGACAGTGGCGCGGCTGGGGGATGAAGGTTACACCAACGGGAGACTTGATCCCCGTCTGTGCCGGAATGCGATCACCCAGCGGACTTGGCGCGAACGCTGCGGGCGATATGTTCTACACCGATCAGCAGGGTAACTGGGTTGGCACGAACACGCTGCACCACATACGTGAAGGTGCCTTTTTTCATCACGCCGAAGCACTGGCTTCGATGAATCAACCGGGCTCAACGATTCATGGCGTTACCAGCGTGCCGGATGGCGTTCCTTTTCCAGACGCGATCAAAGTGTTTCCTCAACTGAAACCGCCCGCTATCTGGTTTCCCTACAAAAAGATGGGCCAGTCCACCACGGACATCATGCTGGATGCCAGTGACGGAAAGTTTGGACCGTTCGCCGGGCAACTGTTCGTCGGTGAATTCACTCAGGCGGGCATGAACCGCGTGTTTCTGGAGAAGATTGATGGCGAATATCAGGGAGCCTGCTTCCCATTTCGGAGCGGATTCGCCTCCGCTGTCCTGCGGATGGCTCAGGGAACCGACGGCAGCATGTTTGTCGGTCTGACCAATCGCGGCTGGAGCAGCCTTGGCACCGCATCCTACGGCCTGCAACGTTTGGTGTGGACTGGCAAGGTGCCCTTTGAAATTAAAGAAATGCGAGCCCAGCCGGATGGCTTTGAACTGGTCTTCACCAGGCCAGTTGAAAGAACTTCGGCCGCCGATCCCGCTTCTTACAGGATGAACAGCTACACTTACCTGTACCAGTCAACCTACGGCAGTGACGAAATCCAGAATCAGGATCTGGTCATCTCCAGTGCCACCGTTTCCGGCGACGGCCTGAGAGTGCGACTGGCAATCAAGAATCTGCGAGAACTCTTCGTGCATGAACTCACGGCCCTCGGTGCCCGCAGCCACGAGGGCGAACCACTTCTGCATCCACATGCGTATTACACGCTGAATCGAATTCCTGACAACTGATGCACTGCGAATACTTTCAATCTCAACGCTGTCGCTCGTGCAGCCTGCTGGACAAAACATACAACGCTACTCTGCAACACAAGCAGGACGTTCTGACGCAGATGTTTCCTGAATTGCGGATTCTGCCATTTGTCCCGTGCCAGGATGTCGCTGGCAGTCGCATTCGGGCAAAGTTGGCGGTGACCGGAACACTCGACGATCCGCAGATCGGTTTCTTTGATGATCAACAGACTCTCGTCTCGGTCGACAATTGCCCGTTGCATCACGAGTTGATCAACGAGTTCACGCAGCGGTTGCCGTTCATCATTCGTGATACCAGGCTCATGCCGTACGACATGCAGACGGATCGAGGTGAACTCAAATTCGTGGTCCTCACGTGTTCTCCGACACACCAGCAGTTGATGGTTCAATTCGTGCTGCGATCCCGCGAAGCCGTCGATCGTATTCGCAGTCTGTGGCGGCGAATGGGTGATCTGGAAGAACAGCCCATCGCCGTGATGTCAGTCAACCTGCAGCCCGTGCGGTCATCGACGATCACCGGCACCGAAGAAATCCCGATTTCAGAACCCGCGAATCTTCCGATTCGCTTTGGTGACACCGAACTGCTGTTCGGGCCACAGAGTTTTCTGCAGACAAGCTATGAAATTGCTGCCGCCTTGTATGCCGCTGCAGGCCGCATGCTTCAGCAACACGCAGCAGAAAATGTTCTCGATCTTTACTGCGGCGTGGGAGCGTTCTCACTGACAGCCTGCTCGCAGGCACGCTCTGTCACAGGGATCGACATTTCGCGCAACGCCATTGACTGTGCTGACGAGGCCGCTCGGCGCAACCATCGTCATAACTCTCAGTTTCTTTGTCGCAGTCTCGATCAGTTCAAGGCCAGTGAACTTACCACTCACAACTTCGACACGATCGTCTGCAACCCACCTCGCCGAGGTCTCGACACCGCGAGCGTAACACTGATTCAAAC
Organism: Planctomycetaceae bacterium; assembly: GCA_037719765.1. Lineage (GTDB taxonomy): Bacteria > Planctomycetota > Planctomycetia > Planctomycetales > Planctomycetaceae > SXXK01. The sequence goes on along the minus strand of JBBJME010000153.1, from coordinate 13,694 downwards.
ATTGAGACCCCGCCTGCTGCTTTACTCCAGCTGCAACCCCGTCACGCTCCGGCGAGATATTCAGTTGCTCGACTCCGACTACCAACTCAACCTCCTTCAGCCCTTCGACATGTTCCCGTTTACGCATCACTGCGAAGTCCTGACGCTGCTCGTGCGCAAAAATTGATCAGCCGGATTCGATCGCCGTCAGCCAGCATGGATTCCCCTTTGTCCGTTTCCACAGCATCACCAGGACGCGGCCTAACGACTACGGGGTGTCTTGAGCAACAGGTATGGTATTTGCACTACGTTGAAACAAAGACGGTAACCCAGAGTGAGCGATTCATTTCCTGGCCAGCGGCAAGTGAAATCGTACTATGGCGTATGCTCCCAGTTTGCGTTTGATCGCGGAACAAAAAGCGGGGACGTTTACCGCACTGATCATTATGCCGCTCGCTTGGAAACACACAAACCAGGGACAAGAAAATGTCGGACTTGACGTACAAATGTCCCCTTTGCCAGAATAATGTTGCGGTTGCTCCAGCTCTGGTTGGACAGCAGATTGACTGTCCGCATTGTAAACTTCCCATCAAAGTGGAAGCGCCAATAGCGCGACTGATCGAGGAAACTGCACCGGACCATGATGAGGTCGAACGGGTCGTAGCACCCGTCAATTCCGAGGAGTTGATTCAAACATTTCATCCAGTGATGTTTCGCGCCCGTCCATTTTATTACCTGCTTTTATTGGCGTGTCTGCTTGGTGGACTGGTGATTGGCCTCGGCGGGAGGTACTTCAGTTTGCCGTGGGATGCGACGATCGACTGGATCATCGGCGGGACATTGGCTGGCATTGGGGCGGTCGCATTGTTGGTTTGGTGGGTGAAGACTCTGGGTGTTACACTGGAGGTCACCAGCAAACGGACCCGACTGACTCGCGGGTTGATCGCAAAAGCAAGTTCGGAAGTTCAGCATGATGATGTCCGCAATATCCAGGTTGATCAGACGTTTATAGAAAGACTGGTAAACGTTGGAGCGCTGGCGATCAGCAGTTCCGGCCAGGACGATCTGGAAATTGAGGCCAAAGGCATGCCCGGTCCCGGTCAAATTGCCGAGCTGATTCGCGGTCGACAATAAAAACTACCGGGACCGCAGGAAACAGACCGATACACGAATTTTTTCGCACCGGTGGCGGAAAAGAACCCAAGCTGGTCGCCAGACTGCCAAGGGTTTTGAAGAGTTCAGTGAACCATTCCGGCTATCGGCTGGTTTCGAGGCGCAGGTCTACGTCGGCAACGAGATTGTTGATCTTGACGCAGATGAGCTTCCGGACAACATGCAAGAAGCGTTGAACATCCGGCGACGCGGGCCGCGGACGGCAGGTTCTGTTAGTCGTCACGAACCGCGATGGACCATTGCCGGTCACCGGTTTTGTCGGGACGGCAACATTCCTGACGGCTTTCACTTCCCTCAAGCGTTCCACACTCCGAACAACAACGTATCGAATCGCTGGTCTGACCGAATTTGTTTTCGCGGTTTGCACCGGGAAGGGTGGAGAGTCCCGACCGGGATGGCTTCCATCGGATAACGCTCAGCTTTCCTGTCGGCTCCAGAAAAGCCTGTCGGACTTGCCCCAGGTGTGAAATGCCTTCGGTACGCAGCAACTCGAAAAGTTCTTCTCTGGAAAGACGTTCGCGCATGAGTTGCTGGCTGTCGATACTACCCCGATCGACCAGCAGTTGAGTTTCTCCTTCCACGAATTTTTCCACCAACTCGTTCTTACGGGTAATCACGGTGAGAAGTTGATGCAGACTGATCACAATCGCAATCACGAGCATGACGTGAATCAGCGGCACGTCGTCATAAAACATTGGATCGCCGACTGCAGAGCCGAGGGAAACGATGATGGCGAACTCAAAGTAGCTGAGCTGCCCCAGGCCCCGTTTGCCCATGAACCTCAACAACAAGAGGGTGTAGCCGAAAATAATTGATGTCCGGAAAGCGATTTCCACCAGGAACCACAGTGACTTGTCGCCCCAAAAAATCCGACTCAGTTCTTCCGTGATCGTTTCCATATTTTCCTGTTCGCGCTCTGTGGTTTGGAATTCTCCAGCTTGAACAGAATACTCAATTCCTGGGCAAAGGTTCAGTCGCCGGGCATCAAGCAGAAATTTCTCTCGGAATAATGACCATGAACTGGTGGTCTATCTCAGTCGCCGTCCGGGCGATTTTCATTGTGGGGGAATGGAACTGCTTCGGGCGTGGCCTGCCGAACGGGTCTCCGACGAGATTGTGGAAAAGTTACCAGACGTGTTTGCGTGAAATTCTGGCACCTGTTCCTGCGACTTAGGATTGACCGGCTCAGGCGAACCAGGCTGCGGAGGTGTCGGCGGCATGTCGCCGGGGCGCGGAGTACCGGGAATGTCTCCGGGTTGCGGCGTTCCGGGGCGTGGCATGTCAGGCTTTGGGTCGGGGTGACGAAGCGTCTGCTGGTTTCCTTGAGTAAACAGATTCATGATTTTCTTCCTTCTCGTAATGTGCGGCGAATCGTTGATGGCTTACCCATACGTTCGCCTAAAGTTCCAACTATTGAGCGGCCAAAAAGCGAAAGGCTGCCGGAGTGACTCAGGGAGTCTTGTTAAATCATCGACGTGAAGCGAACGCTATGCCAAACAGATCGTTGAGATCATGATCGTTGAACAATCGGCGGCGCAAACGCTGCAAAGAACAGGCATAGTCATACCAGACAAGTTTCAGAATCAATCTGAACGGCCGCATCGTCGCGGTCTGCAGACGAGATACTTCTGGTCGCTCAGCAACCGCGCTGCGCGCTCTTCGGGCAGGGGGCAAAATAACGGGGCCGGGAAACAACGAAACCATGTCAGGCTTTTTCCTGACAGCAGTTTTCAGAAAACCTGGGATCGCCTATCATCCCGCGCCGTCAGGCACATGCGTCGGATATCAGAGAGACCCACACGAAAGACTCGCCGTCCATGTCAATTCCCATCGCTACTATTGGTGATGTCCGTGCCGCCGAGGCCGTGATCCGCCAGCATGTGACTCCCGCGCCGCTGATTCGGTCGTGTGCCCTGGAGAAAGAACTGGGCCTGCCCTCCGGTCGCCGCGTCTGGCTCAAGGACTACGGCTGGACACCTTCGGGATCATTCAAGCTGTTGGGGGCTCTGAACTGGATGGCGAATAACCTCGAGCGGATCGGATCACGACCCGTTGCGGCGCACTCTTCGGGGAATTTCGCATCGGGGATCGCGTTCGCGGGGATGCGGTATGGGAAACGTGTCATCGTCGTGATGCCGGAGAGTGCCCCGGCAGTGAAGTTCAATCTGACTCGGTCCTTCGGCGCAGAGACCCGCACGTATGACATCGCCCGCGACCACGAGACCGGCGACCGAGATCGCCTGACTCGCGAGATCGTCGAAGGCGAGGGCGCGATTCAGGCTTCTCCATATGACGACCCGCATATCATCGCCGGCAACGGCGTGGGAGGTCTTGAAATCGCTGCGGAGCTGCAACGGCAGAATCGCACTGTCTCGCATTTCCTTTGCCAGGTCAGCGGCGGAGGACTGATGGCCGGGCATGCCCTGGCCATGGCCGATGCGTTTCCGGATGCAGCGATCATCGGCGTCGAGCCGGAATCGGCAAATGACTTTTGCCAGTCGCTGGCAGCCGCACATCGGGTGCGTTTGGAACGACCAACGAGCATCTGCGACGGCCTGTTATCTTACGATGTCGGCACGCACAACTGGCCGATCCTGAAGCAGCATGTGACAGAGGCGGTCAGTGTCCCGGACGCAGAAACTCAACAGGCGATGCGCTGGATTTACGACAGTCACGGCCTGCGCACCGAACCGTCGGGAGTGATCACTCTGGCAGCTCTGCTGTACGGAAAAATGGATATCACTGGCGAAGGCGATATCGTCGTGGTCGTCAGTGGCCGCAACGTGGATGACGGTCGTTTTCGTGAATGGATCGGCTCATAGTGTTCGTCGGCGCTGCGCCGACGATTCCAGTAACGATTCCAGCGTCGGCGCATCGCCGGTTGTGATCGCTTCACGAAATTTCTGCAGCAATCGCTCCGCTGCATCGATTGATTCGACACAGTGAGTCGCATTGCCCAGCAGGATCGATGTCCAAAGGCTGGCCGATCCGGCGGCGATGCGAGTCGTATCACGAAATCCCGTACCCGTGAATGGCAACAGCTCCGCCGCCACACAACCGCTCATCACGGCCGCGACGACATGCGGAAGATGACTGGTCAATGCGAGCACTCGATCATGTTCATCCGGTGACATTTGTTGCACCGTCGAACCGATGGATTTCCAGAATGCCACGATGCGCTCCGTAGCGATCTGAGTGGCCTTGACCGGAGTCACGACGCACATTCGATTGACGAACAGGTCTGCATCGGAGTTTTCAAATCCCGTGTGCTCGCTGCCTGCGATCGGATGAGACCCAACGAATCGTCCGCCTGCGACATCGTCTAATGCCGCGTACACGCTGGCTTTCACACTTCCTGCGTCCGTCACCAGCTCGCAGTCGGCATCCAGCAACTGTCGAACGGCTCCAGCAATCTGGTCCACTGGAAGACAAACAATTCCCAGGGTTCTGTCCGGAATCGTGGCAGAAGAAATCTGATCAGACCACTCGGTCAGCAGTCCGCGTGCTGTTGCCAGTTTCAGCCGTTCCTGATTCCGCCCGATGCCGATCACTTTGCATTCCGGAAACCGCTTGCGGACCGCAGCGGCGATCGAGCCGCCAATCAGCCCGACGCCGACGATCGCGATACTCTGCTCAGTAAAATTGGAACTCCCGTTTTGCATGGCGGGGGATGATAGAGCCGATGCCGTCAAACCGCAAACTGGACGGTCAGGTCGTGATGACTTTGCGTGCCACATCTTCTTTCAGCAGATACGCAGAGGGCAAGGCGTCCGCGAAGCGAATCGGGCGGCCGATCGGAGTGAGGATTTCCTTGCGGAAGTCGATGCCCATCGTCGCCATGATTGTGGCGTAAAGTTCGGGAACCAGGACCGGCTCGGCAGGCAGAATCAGTTTGCCGTCGGCTTTCTTCCCTTCGAACACGTCATATGGCGTTGCTCCGATGACCGTGTTTTCGCGGAATCCGCCACCGGCAATCATGCACGAAAACCAGTTCGGCCAGTGATCGCGGCCAGCAGCCGGATTGATGCTCGGCGTGCGACCGAACTCACTGATGCACAGCACGATCGTCGAATCCAGCAGGTCTCGCTCTCGCAGTTCCTGAATGAGTGTCGCAATCGCCGGGTCAAGGATCTTACAATTGGTGACATGTCCGCTGTGATTCGCCACGTGCGTATCGAATCCTGGCAGAGTAACTTCAATCGAGCGAACTCCGACTTCCACCAGCCGCCGCGCAACAAGGCAACCGCGACCAAATGGCGTGTCGCCATAGGCCGCCTTGACGCCTGACGATTCTGTACCCAGTTCGAACGCTTTCAATTGCTCCGACGACATCATTTCCAGCGCGCGATCGAGGGTATTCTGATGCAGTGTGCGTTTTGCTCCGAACTGACGACGCTGTTCAAACTGCTGGCTGACGACATTCAACCCCTGCAGTCGATCCGCCTGACGCTCCGGACTTACGTACGACTTCAGATTCGACAGTCCCATGCCCGGCTGGAAGACTCTGAAGGCATCCCATTGATTTCCCAGATATCCGCCCTCCGGCACAATGCGGTCCGGTGCGAGAGTCACATATTGGGGAATCTCCAGCTCTGGGTTGGGCAATTCATGCGCGGCAATCGCTCCCAGCGTTGGATACTTCAAAGTCGGTTCCGGACGATAGCCGGTTTTCACAAACGCCGCTCCGCGTTCATGGTCGCCTTCTTTCGAAGTCAGTGACCGGATCAGCATGCACGAATGGAGTTGCTCGGCCATCTGTGGCAGCAATTCGGAAATACGCACGTCTTTGTTCGATGTCGCAATATCCTTGACTTCCCCGCCGGACTTCGTACCGGGATGAGGATCCCACGTCTCCAACTGACTCATCCCGCCGTTCATCCACAACGTGATCAGGGACTTCGGGCGCTCAGCCCGCCTCCTCGCCGCTGCTCGGGCCGTCATTGCCGGGAGTGCCAGAGAAACGCCGCAAGCGGACAGAAACTGCAGAACCTGACGACGTGTGGAGTTGATATACATGCTAGTGGTTCCAGGAAAACTCCGGACTGTTGAACAACGTCCACATCAGATCCTCCACGACCTGGGCGCGCGTCCGCGTCGGTTTTGGGTCGGGACTCACTGCATGAGCATCAGGATTTGCTTTTCGTCTCTCGTCTGCGGCTTCGGTCGTTGATTCCAGCAGGTTCAGAAAATAGGTCCGTTCATCGTCTGCCGGCAATCGGCAAAGACAAGCCAGATAGCAATTTTCGATGACGGCGGCATTGTCCGGCGAAAAATTGAGAATGGCTGCCGGCGCGGACAGCGCATCCACTTTGCTTTGTTCCGCCGTGAAGCGTCCGTTCATTCGCAACAGGGCCTGAGGGATCGTGCCGACCTGCTGCAGTAATTCATCATCACCAAGGTCGCCGTATTCGTTGAGAAAATCGTTCTCATTGCCAAACTTTGTGACACGCACGAAGGGATTGGAATTCTGATCGATCGATCGCACATGCCCCGCCTGAAACAATGATCCAATGACCTGTTCCGGCCGCAATCGCACCAGTGGAAATACCGACCAGGCCTGCACTTGTTTGGCATAGGTCTCTTCGTTGTCCGCACTCGATTCGGACGAAAGGCGAAATATATCGGACATCGCGATCATGCGAATGAGCACGCTCAACCGATCTCCGCGAGCGCGAAATTCCTGCCCCAGAATATCCAGCGCATCGATTTCCCCATCCACCGGATGTGGCAGATCATCGACCGGTTCGTGCAGCGGCTTTCCGAGCATAAAACCCCAGACGCGATTTGCGATTGCTCGTTCAAAGCGACGATTGTCTTTGTGCGTGACCCATTCGGCCAGTCGATGTCGCAAGCCACCGTCTGCCGACAGCCATTCCGGATGGAACGGTACGGCGCTTGGCACCACGCGGCCCGTTTCGGCACCAGGATCGATTACCTTGTAAACGACTTCATGTTCGTCTTTTTATGTCTTGTAATCCTTCACACCGCCGGGCGACAACGAAGCCTGACAATAAAACGCGGCCAATCCCTCAAAGTCCTTCTGCTTCCATGCGGGATCAAACGGATGATCGTGGCATTGAGCACAATCGATTCGCTGACCAAGGAATGTGCGAACCGTGCGGCCTGCCAGTTTATTCACATCCAGTCCTTCATCTTCGATGCGGGCGACTGTGATAAAGTTGGCGGCCGGTCGATCGGTCCACAGACCTTCTGCGGCAATCAGCTCTTTGGTCATTTGAGACCACGATGCGTCTTGATGCAGTTGTTCAGCCAGCCATGCCGTCATCCGATCGCGGCGAAACACGATGAACGGACCCCCTTCCACACCGACCAGACTGCGGGCCAGACGTTCGGCAAAATAATCACTGTAACGCGAATCCTGCAGCATCTTGACGACCCAGCGATCAATTCTGTTCGGCTGATCGTCGACTTCGAAGGCGCGAATATCTTCCAGAGACGGCACTGTCCCGAACATTGCCAACGACAGGCGTCGCAGCACGGCAAAATCATCAACGGTATCGACGACCTGAACGTTTTCGGCCTGCCACTGCTTCTGAAACTGCTCGTTGAGCCGCGAGACGACGCCGTCAAGCTGTTGATCGTCTGCCACCGCTGCCGGCGATCCGGTGAGCTGCTCAACGCGTCCGGCAACCTGAACGGCCTTCAGGACCAGGCAAGCGATCAGCAATGCAAAGAGGATCACGACAGCACGCATTTGATGGAACTCCCGGAATTCAAGTAGCTTGGACATTCATGTCCGAGACCCGCAAGAGCAGGCCCCCTGCACAGAAGACTATGACGCACAAGCCGTTCCGTCCCGGCGCCGCTTGACTGTAAACGACGGACATGAATGTCCATCCTACACAAGAAAACGCACTGAACCACAAGCCGAATATAACAGTATACTTCGTATCATCAGCCGCAAACCTGGAACTCAAGTTACAATTCTGACATTGATTCAGTGAATTGAGCAAGACAGCACCGTGCGTCAAAGGCGCGTTAATCCCTGAGGAATCCTGTTCATGACGTCAATTCTGACAGAATCTCCGCCGGATAGCCCGTTCTTGATTCCGCCACCTGCAGAATCGTCTCCACTTATTCTTCCCATCGAAGAGCGGATGGGGCCCGGGCGTTTTCCGGGGATCTGGAAACCCATTCGATCCGTATTCTGGTTCATCCATCTGGCCTTCGGTACAGGCTGCCTGGTGATGGTGTTGGCCATTCTGGCTGCGATCCCGGGTTTGAATATTCTGACACTTGGCTACCTGATCGATCCCCAGAAGCGCGTGGCCATCAGCGGGCGGCTGCGAGACGGGTTTCCCCTGATGGTCCTCGCCCCTCGACTGGGTGTGATCGTCTTCTTTTCGATCCTGTTGCTGGCACCGATTCGCATTCAGGCCGAACGAGTGAGCGATGCCGCTGTGATCCTTGGGGCCACGCATCCGCGGGTTGTCCAGTTGCAGACGATTCTGCAGGTGCTCCAGACGATTGTCGCCGTGCATCTGATGCTGGCCATCGCGCGCGGTGGCACGGTCGGATGCTTTCTGCGACCGTTTAAAAATATCCTCTGGTTTCTGCGGAAGATTTTCACTCGCAAGGGCCGTGAGGAAATGTCGGAAGGTACCGAGCAGGTGCTGCAACTGGTCAAGCCCGTTCAGCATTTTTGGATTGGCCTGAAAGCATTCGTCGGAGCAGTGATCTGGTTATCTATTCCCGCTGGTCTGCTGGTGGCCTATTCCGCTCCCGGCCGCACTTCGCCCATCTTCGGACTGCTGTCGTTTCTGGGAGGCGTGTTGATGATTCCCGTAGCGGCATGGTTGCCGCAGTTACAGGTTCATCAGGCAGTGACGGGGAAATTCAGCGCAATCTTTTCGGTCCGCGCGGCAAGGCGCGTCATCCGCAGCACGCCGTTATGCTGGATGCTGACCACGCTGCTGATGTACGTCATGACGTTTCCACTGTATCTGACAAAAATCAAACTCCTGCCGGCCGATGCACTGCTGGTGCTGACACCGTTTTTCATTATCCTCACCTATCCCGCACGAATCCTCGTCGCATGGGCTTATCATCGCGGCATGCAGAAAACTCAGGCGGCATGGTGGCCGTATCGCTGGACCGTCAAACTCCTCATGATCCCGCTCCTTGCGGGATACGCGGGCTTTCAGTTCGCCACTCCACTCATCAGTGAACTCGGCAAAGCCGCCCCCCTGGAAAACCCGGCGTTCCTCGGCCCTGTGCCCTACGCGCAATGGGCACGCGGAATCAACTGAGCGTCTCCTGCTGATTTGCGTGGAGATTTTACGAAATCACGATCGGTCGCTAGACTGCGCGCCGACGGATCAAATTACTTCGTTTCCATTGAGAAAGGTTTACCACAGATGGCGATATTCAGCGACAATTCTGAGACCATTGGCAGGACGCCGTTGGTCCGCATTAACCGTCTGACCGCCGGGCTGAAGGCGACCGTGCTGGCAAAAATTGAAGGCCGCAACCCCGCGTACAGCGTCAAAGACCGTATCGGTGCGGCGATGATCTGGGACGCCGAACGTTCCGGACGCCTGAAGCCTGGGATGGAAGTGGTCGAACCGACCAGCGGCAACACGGGCATTGCCCTGGCCTATGTGTGTGCCGCCCGCGGCTACAAACTGACGCTCACGATGCCGGAAACAATGTCCGTTGAGCGCCGCATGATTCTTCGCGCGTTCGGTGCCCATCTGATCCTGACGCCCGGTGCGGAAGGGATGAAGGGTGCCATTTCGCGAGCGGAAGAGCTAGCAAAGAAAGCAAACTGCTTCATTCCGCAGCAGTTCAAGAACCCTGCCAATCCGGAGATTCATTTTCGTACGACGGGCCCGGAAATCTTCGAAGACACCGGCGGCAAGGTCGATATCTTTGTGTCGGGTGTCGGAACAGGTGGCACGATCACAGGCGTCTCTCGTTATCTGAAAAAGGAAAAAGGACTGCCGCTGCAGTCGATCGCTGTGGAGCCGACGGGCAGCCCTGTGCTTTCCGGCGGCGCGCCGGGCAAACATCGGATCCAGGGAATCGGTGCCGGCTTCAAGCCCGATGTGCTCGACATGTCACTCGTCGATGAAGTGATTCAGGTGACGGACGAAGAATCCATGGAAATGGCGCCACGCATCGCACGCGAAGAAGGCATCCTGTGCGGTATCAGTTGCGGAGCGGCTATGGCCGCAGCGCTGAAAGTGGCAGCGCGTCCCGAAAACGCCGGCAAGACCATCGTGGTCGTTCTGCCGGACTCCGGCGAACGTTACCTGTCATCACCGATGTTCGATTACGCCCGTGAAACACAACCGGCGTAGTGATTCCAGGAGATCGCAGCAGCAGAACGCCGAAAAACGCTGGTTTTCGGCTTGCGAGACTTAGCGCCGCGTTCAAAGTTTGTCACACTTCCCGTTTCCTTTTTCGGGAAACCGCGCCCACGGGCGCGGGGGTGGTGTCGTATGTGGCTCCATATCGCATCAACATACTGCGATTGACCGAAACATGCGTTGATCGTGACGCAGGGAAATCTGGCTGACTGAGTTGTTCCGCGAGTTGGGATGGCTCAGTCTTTTTCATTTTCTGAAATAACCGTCAGCGGCTTACGACTGCGACGGCCTGATAACTGATGCGGAACGATGAAGCATCTGACTTCTCTTTATGATCTGAATCCGTCGGACCTTTCGGCGATTCTGACTCGCGCGGCGGACCTGAAAGCCCTGTTCAGGAAAGGCGAACGGCCTCCATTGCTGCAGGGCCGAGTCCTCGCGCAACTGTTTGAGAAGCCTTCGCTGCGAACGCGCAACAGTTTTGAAGCCGCCATGATCCATCCGGCGGGTCAGGCATCTTCTGACCACCGCCGAAGCGGACTCAATGGTCGCGAATCTCTGCAGGACATCGCCAGGGTCCTGAGTTCCTTCAGCGACGTAATCACGATGCGGACCTATTCGCATCAGCTGATCGTGGACTTTGCCAAACACTCCAGTTGCCCGGTGATCAACGGTTTGTCGGATGAACGTCATCCCTGTCAGGCCCTCACGGATTTACTCACGATTCAGGAATCTCTCGGAACCCTGCAGGATATCCACCTGGTGTTTGTCGGCGACGGGAACAACGTGGCGATGTCGCTGGCGATTGCATCCGCCATGGCCGGGATGAAAATGACCCTCGCCGCGCCAAAGGGATTTGAATTCCCGAGCGCCTTTCTGAAGGAGCTCAGCAAGCGATACCCGAAGCATGACGTCCATCAGGTGCATTCGGCCGCTGACGCCGTGAAGACCGCCGACATCGTCTACACTGACGTCTGGGCCAGCATGGGGCAGGAAGAAGATGCAGTCAGACGCATGAAGGCGTTCGCTGATTTCCAGGTCAACGAAGACCTGATGAAGGCTGCTCCAAAGGACGCGAGATTCATGCACGACCTGCCTGCCAAGCGCGGACTGGAAGTGACGGATGGTGTGATGGATGGAACGCAGAGTATCGTGTTTCAGCAGGCAGAAAACCGCATGCATCTGGCGCGCGGGCTGTTTGCATGGATTCTTGGAAAGTAACCGTCAGCCATGAACGAAACTGATCCACCGCCAATCACACCGCCTGCGTCAGTCCCCGTGTCCGGTGCTTACGAGGCGGCTGCTGTTTCGAATACGACCGTGGAAGTGGTCGTCGTCCATCGAACACCGCTGCTTGGCCTGCGCACCGATATCCCGCGCTGGCAGAGTCTGCTCGCTGCGGTCGTCTGCCTTGGAATCTGTTTCTGCGCGTGGTGGTATGTCACACGCGGCGAACATGAAGATCGCATTCTGGGATACTCGCAGTTGCCTTCTCCGAAAGAGTGCTCGACTACTTTCCAAAACTCTGGGACAGCAAGGCACCTAATAGTCATCTGTTCAATAATACCATCAAATCATTGACCCGCGTCGCGATTGGGTTTTCACTGGCGTTGCTGGTTGGCATACCGCTGGGAGTGGCAGCAGGATGCTTTTCACTGGTCCGCGCATTGCTGTCGCCCCTGATTCTGTTTGGACGCAATATCCCGGTCGCCGCGCTGACGGCACTGGTGTTCGCGCTGTTCAAAAGCGGTGAGACGGAAAAATTCATGTTCATCTTCATCGCGTGTGTTGCGTTCATTGTTTCGGATGCGGCGGATGCAATCCGTGATGTGGGTCAGCGTTATGTGGAAACCGCACTGACGCTTGGGGCGTCGCGTCTGCAGATCGTGATGAAGGTGCTTGTCCCGCTGGCGCTGCCGACAATCTTCAATTCCGCACGAGTCCTCTTCGGACTGGCTTTTGGATACATCATGCTGGTAGAAGTCGTCAATGACGCAGACGGTGCCGGAGGTCTCGGAAATCTGCTGAATGTCGGCCGCAAACGTGGCATTACGGAGATTATGGCGATCATCATCCTGACAATTCCGATCGTGGCATGGCTGATTGATCAGTGCCTGTCACTGTTGCAGTGCCTGATCTTCCGCTGGAAATACGGACGTGATGCCGAGCGCAATGCCCTGTGGCAGCTGACGCGGTACGCTGCGTTTGTTCTGGCGGTGACGAATTGAAATGTCGTTTGACCACCAATCCGGACCTCTCATTCCTGGTCTCCTTAAGCCATGTCCAAGAACATTGTTGAATTCAAAAGCGTCACCAAGACCTACAACGCGGGCAGCGCTGACGCGTTTACGGCGATCTCGGACGTGACGTTCGAGATTGAAGATCTCGCCAGCAAGGGCGAATTCATCACGGTGCTGGGACCGAGCGGATGTGGCAAGAGCACCGTTCTGCGGATGATCGCCGGTCTGGACCCGCAGCATCCGCCCACGACCGGTTCTGTGCTGGTGAGCGGCAAGCCCGTAATGGGACCTGGTCCTGATCGCGGGATGGTGTTTCAGGATTACACGAGCTTCGACAACCGCACGGTACTCGACAACGTCGCCTTCGGCCTTGAATGCCGTGGCGTCGATCGAGCCACGCGCTATGAAAAGGCGCGGGAGTGGATTCAGCGTGTCGGGCTGAATGTGCAGTCCGATGCCGGCAAGTTTCCTCACGAATTATCCGGCGGAATGCGTCAACGCGTCGCGATTGCCCGCACGCTGATTCTGCATCCCAGGATCATCCTCATGGACGAACCTTTCGGCGCGCTGGACCCGCATACGCGGCAGCAGATGCAGGATCTGCTCATGAAGCTTTGGAATGATGTCGAAGCAACCGTCTTTTTTGTGACGCATTCGATTGAAGAAGCCGTGTATCTCGGCGACCGGGTCTTCATCTTCAGCCGCGGTCCAGGCCGCCTGAAGCACCAGATCCCGGTGTCGCACAGCACCGTTCCGACACACGAAATCCATCGCGACCCGGACTACCAGCGCCGTGTGCTGGAAATCAGCGAGATTATGGAACAGCTGGAGTCGCAGAAACCGTAGTTCCGGGATGACGCCTGGTCCAAAGCTGTGTTTCCTGTAGCTTGGACATTCATGTCCGAGTTATTGACCGGGCATCGTTGCATTATCGGCTGCCAAGGCGAAATAACCTTCGCTTCGACCATGG
>JBBJME010000410.1:0-4812 GCA_037719765.1 Planctomycetaceae bacterium | reverse complement strand
TGCCGTTCTCTCACGGATGGAAGGTTGGCGATATGATCTTTGTTGGCGGTCAACGATCGCTCGGGCCCATGGGACAGCAATTGGGTGTGGGCGATATTGAGGTTCAGACAGATCATGCGTTTCGCAACCTCGACACGATGCTGCGAGCAGCCGGAGGCGACCGCCACAGCCTGATGCGCCAGAACACGTACTTCCGGTTCTTTGGACAGGGCCGGGAAGTGACCAGCTACTGGGAGAAAATGACCAACGTCCGCCGCCGCTACATGTCCGTCCCGTCAGCAGCCGGGGCCGGACTGCGGATCACTGGCTTTCCGAATTCTGACGAGTTGATTCAGGTCGAAGGAATCGGAATGCTGGGAGAAAAGAAGCAACGTCTGCAGCCCGACAATCACTGGGACTGGAGCATTCCGAATACGCAGTTTACTCAGGGCTGGAAGATCGGCAATCTCGCCTTTATCGGAGGCCAGATCTCGGCCGACAACAAAGCCAAAGCCGTGGGCCACGACATCGAAACGCAGACCCGCAATGTCTTCAGCTTCATCCGCGCGGTGCTCGCGGAAGGCGGGCTTGATGAGAGCGATGTCGCCAAGCTCTACATCTATTACTACGCTCCCGATGACTGGCAGCAGGTCGCAGCGGCCTCGGAGACGATCGCTGCTGTCCAGCGCGAGTTCTACCCGGAGCCCGGACCGTGTTCGACGGCCATTCGAGTCTCCGGATTCGCGTTCGAAAATCTGCTGATCGAAATTGAAGCCATGGCCGTCTGCCGCGACTGAACCAGTGCTTTGGCTTTAAAAAAGGGGTCAGGAACCAATAGCCAAATGGCCCAGAGGGTGCTCCGCACTATTGGTTCCTGACCCCTTTTTTAAGCCGAGCTCACGCATAAATCTCTCGCACGACATGGCCCTCGACATCGGTCAGCCGGAAGTCTCGGCCTGCGTACCGATGCGTGAGACGTTCGTGATCCAGGCCGAGCAGGTCAAGGAGGGTTGCATGCAGGTCGTGAATGTGAACCTTGTTCTCCGCAGCGTAGTAGCCGTAATCATCGGTCGTTCCGTAACGGATGCCGCCTTTGACGCCGCCACCGGCAAGCCACATCGTAAAGCCTTCCTGATTGTGGTCCCGCCCGGCGCTGGGGCCTGAGCCTTCTGCAGTCGGAGTTCGTCCGAATTCACCGCCCCACCAGATCAGAGTGTCTTCCAGCAGTCCGCGGGCCTTGAGGTCGTAAAGCAGGGCGGCAATCGGCTGATCGACCTCGCGGGCATTCTTCTCGTGAGTTGGCTTCAGATCGGAATGCTGATCCCACTGGACTTTGTCATCATTGTGCGTCACCTGAATAAACCGTACACCGGATTCCGCGAACCGTCGGGCCATCAGGCACATGCGAGCAAAGTTGGCCGTGACGGGATTGTCGAGTCCGTACAGTCGCTGCGTCGCTTCGGATTCCGTGGACAGATCTTCAATCTTCGGCAACTCAGACTGCATCCGAAACGCCAGTTCAAATGATGCCAGCCGTGCGTCCAGTGACGCGTCCGCACCGGATCGTGCCAGATGATCGCGATTCATCTTTTCCAGACGATCCAGCTGCAACTGCTGAATCTCTCGCGGCAGTCGCGAGTTGCGAATGTACTTCACATGCGCTTTTTCGGACGGCACGCTGGCATTTCCCAGCGATGTACCCTGATAGATCGCCGGAAGGAAGGCAGAACTCCAGTTATTGATCCCGCCAAAAGCCAGTGTCGGGCAAATCGTGACAAATGCCGGCAGGTTCTGGTTCTCGGTTCCAAGTCCGTAGCTGACCCAGGAACCCATGCTGGGCCGCACGAAATTATCACTGCCAGTATGCAGCTTCATCACCGCCCCGCCATGCGCCGGGTTGGTGCCGTGGATCGAATGCAGCATGCACAGGTCATCGACGTGCGCCGCGAGTTTTGGGAACAGCTCGCTGACCCACAGCCCGCTTTCGCCGTGCTGCCGAAACCGCCAGGAGATTTCAACAGGTTGCTGGTCGCGTTGAACTGAATCTCCGGCTTGGCGAACGGCAGCGGCTTGCCGTCGTCGCGAGTCAGCAGCGGTTTTGGATCAACGTATCGACCTGCGATGGTCCACCGCTCATGAAGAGGAAGATGATGGCTCGCCGCGCTGGATGGTGCGGCAGCGGAGCAACCACGCTGTTCATTGATCCCGGACCGGCCACAACGGACCGTTCCGCGAGCATTGATGCCATCGCCAGAGACCCGAAACCAACCGCCGATCGTTGCAAGGCGGCTCGGCGAGTGAGCACGGGATTATTTGGAAATTGCGGGCTGCTATTGAACATAGATAAACTCGCTTGATGCCAGCCGAACATGACACAGCACGCTCCAGGCTTTCAGATGTCGCTTCTCGGGTTCGGGTTCTGTTGCGGTCAAAGATTGATTGATCTGCTGCAGAAACGCGAGATCTTCAACACGTTCTGCGTCTGTGGGATCTCGCCCGATCGCAAGTTGATAAAGCTTTGAAAGTCTCACCGCATCATCGGTGTCGTCCGTGCAAATGCGGACGGCAAGATCATCCGCCGCCTGCATCACAAAATCGCTGTTCATCATCATCAATGCCTGCGGAGCGACGGTTGTCGTCGATCGGTCGCCCGTGGGGACGGCAGGGTCAGGAAAATCGAGCAGCTGGAACAGATCAAAGACGTTGTTACGAATCACGGGAAGGTACAGAGATCGACGTTTGCTGTTGTAATCGGTTGTATCGATCGACGTGTGATCGAACAGGTACCCGCGATTCTTCACCTTCAGCAGTGATCCTCCCATGGTCCGATCGAGCTCTCCGCTGACAAACAGGATCGCGTCTCGTACTTCTTCAGCATCGAGACGCCGAACAGGGAAATGGCCCCACAGCCGGTTTTCAGGATCCAGCTCAGCCGCCTTCACTGAGACCGAACTGCTTTGCTGGTAAGCGCTGGAATTCAGAATCAATCGATGCATGGCCTTCAATGACCAGCCATCAGCGACAAATCGTTTCGCCAGCCAGTCCAGCAATTCCGGATGAGTTGGTCGCTCGCCGAGAAGGCCGAAATTGTCCGTCGTGGTGACTAGGCCCGCTCCGAAGTGCCATCGCCAGAATCGATTGACAAGAACTCGCGCGGTGAGCGGATGCTGCGGGTCTGTCAGCCATTGTGCCAGTTCGCGGCGACCACTTTGTGTCGCAGGCATCACCAACGTCGCTGGGCCGACCATCACGGGAGGAAAATGCCGGGGGACAACATCACCCAGCCGCGAGGGATTTCCGCGGATATGAATGGCGACATTGGCGACCTCATCTTCCGTGACACCCATCGTCGATGGCAATTCGGGCGGCGCTTTCTCCAGCATCGCAAGCTCTTCCCGCAGTTTGGCAAGTTCGGCTTTCTTCGCTTCCGGATAGAGCGATTCAAGTGACTCAGGCGGCGATTGACCATCCGGCAGACTGGCTCGCGCGGCTTCATTGGCCTGAACAACACAGGTTTCGATGGCCTGTTTCTTGGCCGCAAGCTGAGCATCATATTCAGCCTGCATCGCAGCGGCTTCAACAGTCTTCAGCGGAAACTCATGCCACTTGGCCACCTTGGTGTAGGTGTCCATGGTCCGAGTGCTCTTGAAGATTCCCGCGAGACCGTAGTAATCCGCCGCATCGATCGGATCGAACTTGTGGTCATGGCACCGAGCACATCCGAAGGTCATACCCATGAACACCCGGCCCATGGTGTCAATCTGTTCGTCGACGATATCCATTCGCATCTTTGGCTGGTTCACTTCCGCCAGAACCTTGGGACCGATCGAAAGAAATCCCGTCGCCACCTGACACTCGTGACGCTCGGCATCGGCATCCAAAAGGTCGCCTGCGATCTGTTCGACGATGAATCGATCAAATGGCTTGTCTGAGTTGATGGCCGCGACAACGTAATCCCGATACCGCCATGCGTTGCCGTGAGCAATATTCTCATCCAGTCCGTTGGAGTCCGCATAACGGGCCACGTCCAGCCAATGACGGCCCCAGCGTTCGCCGTAGGCTGGCGATGCGAGCAGACGTTCGACGAGGTTTGAATACGCCTTTGGATCTTCATTCGCGATGAAAGCGCTGATCTCTTCCGGCGTCGGAGGAAGGCCGGTCAGATCAAACGTGACGCGCCGAATCAGAGTCCGCCGATCTGCCTTCGGTGCCGGAGTCAGTTGCTGGCCTTCCAGTCGGGCCAGAATGAATCGATCAAGGTCCGTTTGTGGCCAAGCGTTGTCCTGAACGTCCGGAAGTGCAACCTCCGCAGGCGGTCGGAACGCCCAATGATCCGGATCGCGATGTCGTTTTGCACTCGGGGCCTGATCGGGATAGGCAGCGCCGAGTTCCACCCATTTGACGAGGCTTGCGATCTGTTGATCGCTGAGCCGTTCATCCTTCGGCATTTTCAGATCTTCGTCGGTGTGACGAATTGCCTGGATCAGGAGACTGGTGTCGGGCTGGCCAGGAACAACAGCGGGGCCGGAATCGCCTCCCCGCAAAATCGCATTTCGGGAATCCAGTCGCAGCCCAGCCCACTGTTTCTCAGCGCCATGACACTTCAGGCAATGATCGACAAGAACGGGGCGAACTTCGGTTTCGAATTGCCGAAGTTGATCGGCGGAGATCGGATTCACCGGCGGCGACACCGATTCGTCAATCAGCATGAAAATCAGCAGGGAAAGCATCATCGGATGGCCTTTTTTCCGCGTTCATCTCTATTGTCCAGTTTTACTGGGCTTGGAAAAGGGGTCAGGAACCAATAGTGCGGAGCACCCTTTGGGCCATTTG
>JBBJME010000011.1:0-48399 GCA_037719765.1 Planctomycetaceae bacterium | reverse complement strand
CGGCCTCAGAACACTCACATTTTCGATACGTTTCAGGTCTTGCAGTAACTGCGCCGTTGCGGTATGAATCTGCGACCTGAGTTGCTCAACCCCCTGCGCCAGAATCCACGCTGACGCCGCATGCAGACCCGCGATTCCGGGCAGATTGAGATTCCCGCTTTCGTAGCGCGCGGGCATCTCGTTGGGTTGCATCAATGATTCGCTGGACGTGCCTGTGCCGCCGAACCGCAACGGCTGCAACTGAGTCTCCAGTCCTCGACGGATGCACAGGATGCCTGTGCCCAGTGGCCCGAGCAATCCCTTATGACCGGCAGCGGCCAGAAAATCCACGTCCAGTTCCATCATGTTCAATGGCCAGTGTCCTGCGGTCTGTGCCGCATCGAGCAGCACGCACGCCCCGTGCGCATGAGCCACTCGCGTCAATTCAGCCACGGACTGGACGCGCCCGGTGACATTGGATGCGTGGTTCAGGACGACAAGGCGGATTTTTTTCTCAGCCAGAACCTGGGCAAAACGCTGTTCATCGATCAACCCGGTGACAGCATCGAACGGAATAATTTCCACCTCGATCCCAATCCGCTGCCTGAGTGCTTCCAATGGACGCAGCACGGAGTTGTGATCCAGCGCTGTTGTCACGACGGCATCGCCGTGCTGCAGAAATCCCTGCAGCACGGTGTTCAGACTGTCAGTGCAGTTCAGCGTGAAGACAATCTGCGACGGAATCTGCACACCCAGCAACGTCGACAGTTGTCGACGACATTCGTCAATCATCCGGCCAGCAGCTTCTGCCTTGCGATGCGTTCCGCGCCCTGCGGAAGCCGCTCCGCCACGCATCCAGGCATCAACGGCGTCGCAGACACAGTCGGGCTTGGGAAAGCTGGTGGCGGCGTTGTCGAAGTACAACGGACTATTCCTGACCGGGCATCCAGAGTTTTCCCGTTCCGGCCGGTTCGGTTTCTGCACCCGGAGTCCAAAGTGATGCACCAACTCCGACCGACGTGAAGCCACCTTCCAGTTCAGACGCCAGTTGAGGACAACCGGCGATCTGCAGTTGTTCGCGGATGACCCCTTCGATCTCCGGAATTTTGTGCAGATAGCGATCACGAATGCGATGCAGGAGCGTGATCAATTCCGCATCGGCCGGATCATCAAGTCGATACGACAGTTCACGGATATCGAGTTCCAGTTGATGGCGAAATGCTTCGGGCGCTGCAGCGGCAGATTCCCGCGCGTGATGCAGGCATCGGTAAGCCAGTTCATAATCTTCTTCGACTCGCGCGATGGCGGCACGCATCAACCAGCCCCGGCGCGCATCGTATTCCTTAATGCCCTCCGGACGCTTCGTCAGCTCATCCAGGCCCGCGCGGATCTGATGTCGCAGACCCAGCACAGAACATCGATTTGTGAATTCATGCAATTGAGTGCCGGTGAGCCTGGAGACATCAATGCGTTCATAATCGACTGCCGGAATCGCGGCGATTACGACGTGTTCCGGCACTTCCCGAGGTGCGGGAGCAGGCACATTGAGCCGCTGCCGAACCGAGGCGAAATCGGGTGCCAGATCATTGCGGGCCGCGATGGCCATCAGACCGATCACGCAGGCTGCGCGTTTGATCCGGAAGGCATCATCGTTCGCGACATCCAGCACCGATTTTCCATCCAGTGCCGTCTGAGGCATTTGCAGCCATTCTTCGACCGCCTGTGGTGAGCGCTTTCCCGTCAGTTCACGGAAACGCTTTTGCGTGATGCCGGAAGGACAGAAAAACCGATGATCGAACGGACGTGTCTCCGGTCGGTCGAAACTGATCAGTTCTTTTTCTTCTTCTTCGCCCGACGTAACGATCAGATCGCCGGCAATAGCGCGAATTTTCACCACAGCCGTGTCGATCAAGCCTTCGGAGGCGGAGATCTGGAGGAACGGATGATGAATTCCTGCCGCTACCGCCTCGTCCGCGTCGGTGATATCAAAAAGGTCAATGTCGGCAATGGATTCCGGTAACAGCGAAGCGTCCGTCAGCTCTTCGCCGCTGATCGCAGATGACAACAGAATCATTTCCGCCGCATGACCGGTTCCATCCGGATGATCACAGTGTTCATGATCGTGCGAATCGTTGCGATGCAACAGTGGCTCGGCATCCAGGCGGCTCAGAAGTTCTGAGACCGAACGCACATCGAGTGTCACTGAGTACGATTTGTAACGATCAGTACTCAACTGCCCGTCGATCTGCTGAGCCAGCGCTTCCACAGTCACAGCCTGATCAAAATCGGTCAACAGCGTTGCCGCGTGATGCAGTGAGCCGGCGGATTCGGCAAGGCGTCCGTCCCAGCTCTGACAGAGTCCCAGGTTGTACCAGATCGGGCCGTCTGTCGGGTACGCATCCGCGAGACGGTTGTAAATAATCGCCGCGGGTTCCCAGCATCCAAGGAGGCTTAACTTGCGAGCTCGTGTATCCTGCTGTGCGGCCTGCTCACTGCAGTTGACGGGCAACAATGGATACGTGCTGCGGAACAGAAACGGCAAACTGGATTCTGATTCAAAGCGGACCAGCTGCAGCACCAGATTTTTCTGTCGTTCACCTGACGCCATTCGGACGGCCAGTGACAGATGTTCCCGGGCCGCCATCAGACAACCCGAACGCCCCATTTCGGCAGCGATGACGGACGCCAGAAATGAGATGGCGGAAGGCTGTGAACGCGAACAGATTTGAAACGTGCGATGCAGAATGCGCCGGGATGCTGCGAAACCGTCTTCCTGCAGACAGATTTCCGCCATCGAAAGCAGCGCAGTGGGTTGATCAGGGTGTGCTTTCAGAAATTCTGTGACCGCCTGGCGAGCTTCTGCAGTCTGCCCGAGTTCGTGCAGCGTCAAGGTCAGCTCGCGCAGAATCACATCTTTGTCGGGATGCTTGCGGAGCAGATCCCGAAACAGCTTGACGGCCGCTTCGGGCTGGTTTTCCCGCAGCCGATAGGCGCGCTGCAGCTCAGGCAGGAAATCGCCGCAGCAGAATTTGAGCTTCTTTCCGCTGCCGCAGGGGCACGCAGAGTACGGATCGTTAGCCATGACATTCCCTTTTTTCAGTAATCGTTCAAAATCAGGACCGCTGACGACACGACGGCCACCCCGCTGATCCCGCTGTCTGTATGCTTTTTTGATCCGGTTTCCGCAAACATCCCGCGACCGGAACAACAAAAAATCCCACTGTGAGGCACGATTCAGACCCAGCATGTTAACAGCTTTCCCGAATTCTGGCAGTCAGGAGCCGAGCGACCTGCTGCCGGAATCGCAAGAATTCGGAGCTGGCCGAAGGATTTGCCCCGAAGTCGCTGGATTTTTCATGAGGAATTGCCATTCATGCAGGCCCATGGACCCTAACATTGAGGACGTCATGTTTGTGGGATTTGACGGGCAATGCCAAACACTCTCAGATCAGGTCCCGAGGCTGACACATCTTCTGCCGGGGCGGGATTGCAGCTTGAATGCTGAGTAGAGAAATTGCAGCTATGGCGTGTGGTCCAGTGTCGCTCGGAGATGACCGGCACACCTTGAAAGCAATCGACGCGCTTCGTCCGGTGAGACTTCTCGGAGTGCTGCGATGATGGCTGTTTTGACTTCGCCGCCGCAATGGTTCAACAATTCAGCAGACTGCGGCTGCGGCAGATTTGTGAGGTCCGCGACAATGCGCTCGGAGCGATCGCGGAGTTTCTCGTTGGTCGCCCGAAGATCAACCATCAGATTCCCGTACGTCTTGCCGATGCGAACCATCGCGCCGGTCGTCAGCATGTTCAGTACCAGCTTTGTCGCCGTGCCGGCTTTCAAACGTGTGGAACCAGTGATCACTTCCGGCCCGACGATGGGTGCAATCATCAGCTCGGCGATCCGGGCGACGGCCGATCCCTGGTTACATGCAAATCCAATCGTAATGCCCGATCGATCGTGCGTACTCGCGCGCCAAGCACGTATGGCGACCGCTGGTGGCGATTCCCATGACGACGTCACGATCGGTCACATGCAGCGCTTTGAGTTCTGCCACTGCCGCCCGGGCATCGTCTTCCGCTCCTTCGATCGCGCGGGTCAGTGCACGCGCTCGCCGGCGATAAGTCCGACAACCATTTCCGGAGGCGTGCTGAACGTCGGCGGACATTCGCTGGCATCGAGGACGCCCAGTCGCCCGGATGTCCCGGCTCAACATAGATCAGCCGACCGCCGCTGGAGAACCGTTCGGCAATCACCTCGATCGCGCGGCAATCGCCAGTTCTTCTGCGCGACGGCGTCAATCACATGCTGATCTTCGGCATTCATCAGCCGCACGATTTGCAGCGGCGACAGACTATCGATTGTGGCTGAGGCAGAATTACGAGTTTCAGTGGCACTGACGGGCAGCAGAGATGGATTCACAGTGCGCCCGGATGTTCGATGCGGGAAAAGGTCAGGACCCAATCGGGCGCAGCACCATTCGCGCATTTTGGCTATTGTTACCTGACCCCTTTTCCAACGCTACTGTCGCAGAAGATGTTCCACCAGATTCTCTTCCGGCAGCATGACTTCCGAGACAGCGATCAGGGTTGGCATGTCCGATGAGACATTCAGTGTCAGTTCCGCCGAGTGGCCGAGATACTTTCCGGAACGCAGATCATAGGCGTGTTTCGGTGCGGAAAGTTTGGCGGTAATGGAGATCGAGCCCTTCATCGCGGAATTGTCGGCGGATTGCTGCAGGTCTTCGCCCATGCGGTACGTGATGTTCCGTTCAAAGGCGAGCAGGCGGATCGGCGAAGTGCCAGCGGGCAAATCTCGTGCGGTCGGCAGGGTATACTTCCAGACTTTGACTCGTGCATCAGCAGGGGCGACGACCGTTGGCGGAACGTGATTCAGCCATTCACCACGGATCTCATCAACCCAGCCGGATGTTTGTTCGCGACCACCACCGGCTTCGGCATTGGCATATGCCGCCGGACTCGCTTCGAACGAAACGTGGTCTCGAGGAACCGGTTTGTCCGACCGTCGCACAATCGCGGACGCAGCGGAAGGCGGTGCAATCATCGCATCCAGTGCGCCGGTGGTCCGCAGACGACCGTGTTCATCGAACAATCCGACCTGACCATCCGCCAGAATGGTGCGCGGGCCATCCGTGGAGTGCAGGAACTTCGTGATTCCAGTCGCTTCTGCATCCGACATCGCCCACGACTGCGGCAGCACCAGAGCTTTGTACTGACTCAGTTCCCCGGCTTCGATCTGCTGCGTACTGACAAACACAGGATCATAACCAGCGTCCTCCAGGATCTTCAGCCAGCCGTGTCGGACGCGGGCATGTCGATTTTGCACCGCTTCATAGCTGGAAAATCGGCGCAGCCAGGTCGAACCGTCTACGGTGCTTTCCAGCAGCCACGCCACCTGCATGCTGGGCTGGGAATAATGAATCGCGACAGGATCACGATCACGTCGGGCCTGCATGAACAGTGCCGCCAGCGGTGATCGCATTTCTTTGAACACCGGTGCCAGGTCGAGTGCCCGTTGTGAGTTTGTAATCGCGCGAAGTCCAGTCGATACAGTCTTCGCTCCACCACACGATGCAGCCGCGATCACCTTCGAGCAGCAGATGCCACAGGCGTCGTCGAGCATCCGCGGCGTTCTTTTCTCCGACGGTGGTCAGGAATGTTTTGCCCGGCATGAAGGAGCCAAAAATGGCTCTGGCATCGCAGATGTCATACGGTTCGACCCAGTCCAGTGCCTGCGACAGTCGCCAAAGGTCGTAACCGCCAAACGCTGCGGGCATCTGAGTGCCCTCAATTCCGACCGGTGTGGCAGAATCAAGTTCGCGAGCCGCCTTTCGCAGTCGATCCAGTTCCCGAGCCAGTGACACATCCATATAAGTGCGATGATCGGCCCAGGGAGCGAAGTTCCATGCGGTCGGAGTTTTGCGAGCTTCGATCGGGTCGAACCTGAGCTGTTGCACGGCATGCCAGTCGGGCTTGCCGCGAGGATTCGGATCGCCGCTGGCCATGCGGTTCTTGATCCGATCGGTCGTCAGCGGACGCACGTCGTCCCATGACGCAAAGCTCATTTCCCATTCTGCGTTCAGCGCATCGAGCGACGCATACTGCGTTTTCAGCCATTCACGAAAACCGTTCAGTGCGAGCGGATGAAAGTCGTAGTCGAAGGGATTGGCCGAAATCGTGGTACTCAGCTCGTCCCGCAGGTCGTACAGCAACGGCGCATGATCTTGATTCTTCCGGACCAGATCCTGAACTTGTTTCCGAGCCCAGTTCTGCCATTCGGGATCGTCCAGGCTGTAATCTCGTACGCACTGATCTTCGCTGCGGTCATTCTTCCACTGCGTGACGAACGCATCCCAGTCCGTTACCTCGCTGTTGAACTTCAGACACAGCCCGCGATTGACCATGTTCTCGACGTAGTACGGGACCTTCGCAGCGAGCACAGGTTTCAGATCGCCATCGCCGTAAACCATCCCGGCCGATACGCCCATTTCACGCAGGCGCTGATAGTACAGCGGGAACTTATCCGGCTGCTTCGCCGCGGAATCGCCCTGCCACATAATCACCTGATACTCGGGCCATGCACGCAGTGCCGTCTCCTGCGCCGGTGCTGCGAGCGGCATAGTGGCGGCAACGAAGATCATCAACGCGATCAGTGACAATCGGCGCATTGGAGTTCTTTCTGTCAGGAGATTTCGTCAAACCCCGATGGAATCCTGATAGGAATTCAATTCGATTTCAGGTGTGTCGGCCACATTCACCCAGACATGCACGTGAGGCTTGCCGCGGAAATACCAGACGAAGGAAGGCCCTTCGAGTCGCCAGTTGTCCCAGAGTCCGTCGCTACCGAGATCGCCTTCCTTGTAGAAAGCGAGTCGGCAGGCATCAAGGCCGCCCTGGACTTTCAGGCAGCGGGTGACTACTTCCTGGTCAGATTTCCGGAAGGGTTCCAACAGCAGTTGTAAAACGGCCTGCAGATGTTCCTTCTGGTCCGGTGAAAATTCTGTGACGGCGATTCCGTCAAACTTGCCATGCGGTCCGCGAAACCCCACCAGTTCTTCGGAAGGCATGCCTTCGATCACCAGCGCCTGCTTGCGCTGCCTGCCATCAAACATATCGTACAGCTTGTTGGCGGCGAGTGCCTGGTGCCAGAAGACGTTGCCCGGGTGATTGGGCTTTTCGTAAAGATCTTCGCCCTCGTGAGCGTACAGGATCGGACCGCCAAAGGCCACGTGTTCCGCACTGTTGCCGTCGCAGCGCAAAGTCATGTGACGGCTGGCAAGGACAAACTCAAACTGGTCGGTCCCGGGCGTCCCGAAAATCGCGATCGATTGTCCATTTCCAAATCCACCGACGTCATCCAGCAGTTGCTTATCCCATCGCTCGCGCCAACCGGGTTCGGTCATGCCGTCAAAAATCTCGCGGATCAGATGCTGCTGGTCGGACGAGTAGAAACTGCTCTTGATCGATGGTTCGGTGATCTTCCAGTTGTTTTCGAGTCGTGTTCGCAGCAGTCCGCGATTCTTGTCCATATGATTCCAGTCGAAGCAGACTTTCGCCCGTTGCGTATCAGCCAGTGAATCATACAGGATCTTGACGAGCGTTTCGGGCGTCTGCCTGCTGGTCGTATCAATCAATCCGCCGGAAACCAGCGGCAGGCCCGACGCGGCCAGAGCCAACGCTCCCGACTGTCTGAGAAACTCGCGGCGGTGTTGAGACGCTGCTCCCGGTCGATCACCAGGTGGTTGTCGGTTCGGCATGTTCTGATCTCCAGGTGAGTCTGCTGGCCCGTGGATGAAACCCTATTCGCATTCAGGCGATTGGTGTTGAGTCTATCATCAATCATCGCGCGTGGCATCTTCGCCACGCAAATCGTCACGGTCAGGTGCGGTCGTGGATTTCGGTAAGCGTGCATTCGACGCTGATTTTCGGGAGGGCGAGGCTTCTGCCGAGCCGACGACAGCTGCAGAAATGCACGGCCTGGCAGGAGCCTCGCTCTCCCAATTACATACCGAAATACAGTCATGGTGTGCCGGCGCTGTCGCCTGTCACAACGACTCAAGCCAGGCAGTCAGGAGCGTGTGATAGGAATTCAGGTCGTCTTTGTGAGTCATTTCAGTCACGGTGTGAATGTACTTTACGGGGCACGCCAGTGCGATGGTTCTCACGCCGCTGCGGGTGCGTTGAATCACGGCTCCGTCCTGTCCGCCACGCGGGAGAATGGCGCGTTGGCACTTGATGGAGTTGGCTTTCGCGACGGCTTCAAACTGTTCCACCAGACCAATGTCTGAAATCATGGACGAATCCATGACATGCAGGCAGACACCGTCACCAGCAACGGACACACGATCTTCGTCAGGAACACCCGGCGTCTTGCAGCAAAGCGTTGTATCACACGCGACTCCGATATCCGGGTGCACGCCATAGGCCGCCGCCTGCGCGCCGCGGAGTCCGACTTCTTCCTGAACTGTCCAGACCGCATGAATCTCACAGTTATGATGCTTGAGAGCTTCCATCGCTTTGAGCTGCGCCCAGCATCCAACGCGATTGTCCAGACACTGACTGACGACCGAGTTGCCGACTTCTTCGAACGGCCCGTCGAGCACAACCATGTCGCCAATGAGAACATTGTTCCGCGCCTGTTCCCCGTTGAGGCCGAGATCGACGAAGAATTCCGTGACTTCGGGAATCTTCTTTTTGTCTGCTTCGCTCGCGATATGAATCGGCTTTCCGGAGGCATTCATAATTCCCGGCAGATCACCATGCACAGTGCAGACTCGCACCTTGCGCGCAAACAGATTCCTCGCATCGAAGCCACCTACAGGATTCAGACGCAAATAACCAGATTCGTCGATGTGGCGGACGAGGAACCCGATCTGATCCATATGCGCCGCCAGCATGACCTTGACAGGTTTCTTTGACGCTTTGCCGCTCTCCGGACGCGGCTTGCGGACGCCGATCAGCGATCCCATCGAATCGACCGTGACTTCGTCAAAAAGTTTTTGCTTCGTCACATAGTCCTGAATCACCTGACGAATCCGACCTTCACGCCCTGGAACCGAGGGTGTTTGCGTCAATGTCTGCAGCAGCTTCATGCCTGATCTCACAATGAATGAACCATACTCATTTCGACTGTCCCGGATTGGTTGAAAAAGGTGCCTGCAACTTTGGAGGCATCAGAACACACCGCAGGAACCTGATGCCGGAGAGCTCCAGAACCTTTTTTCAACACGGCATGATCAGGGATTCGACTCTCGCTGGCAACTGTGCCTGCTGCACCCAGTCTGACGTCTCTCAGCTTTGCGGACGATTTTTTAAACGGCCGGGATGGGGCGAACGAATCGTTTCATCCATATCTGGGCTGGGTTCACAATCCGCAGCTCACACGGCCCGATAAGTATTCCGGGGGCGATATTCCCGTGAACTGGCTGGGATTTAAGGACGACAGCGAAAGCATCTATCACCGATCTGATGATACCTACATTGTTGGTATCGCAGGGGGATCGGTGGCATGGGGATTTTCATGGGAAGCCCAGGACGTCCTGCGGGAAAAACTGTCTGCGCATCCTGCACTCAAAGGTCGCAGGATTCAGTTTGTCCGCATGGCGCTTCCCGGCTACAAGCAGCCTCAACAATTGATGGCCTACAACTTTCTTTTGACTCTGGGGGCGGAGTTTGATGCGATTGTGAACCTGGATGGCTACAACGAAACGGTCCTCACCATTCAGGACAACGCTCAACTGAACACTGCAGTTTCGTATCCTCGCGGATGGCACGCGCGGGTCATTTCTATCTCAGATCCACGTACTTCAGCCGAAGCCGCTCGACTGCTCTCTTTGCGCGGCAAGCGTCAGCAAATGGCGCGATCGATTCTGGCTTCCAGATTTCGCTGGTCCGGCATCTACAATCTTCTCTGGCATATTCGCGACCAGTCTGCGTTCGGAGAACTGACTGATTTGGCGCTGGTTGTCGGCAATTCGAAAAGCCAGAGCTTTACGACACATGGCCCGACCAACCGATTCTCCGGTGATGAACTTGAACCGGAAGTTGCCGCGATGTGGCAACGCTGTTCACGGCAGATGCACAATCTCTGCAAAGCCAACGGAACGCTGTACCTGCATGTGCTGCAGCCTAATCAGTACGTACCGAACTCCAAACGGTTGGGAGCAGCGGAACGCCAAGTGTGTTATTCTGAAGCCGAAGGTTCAGCCGTGTTCGTGCGGTCGATGTTTCCGCGGCTTCAGGAACTGGGACTTTCACTGCAAGCCGAAGGTGTGGAATTCAGTGACCAGACGATGGTGTTCGCGACTGTCGAGAAACCGTTATATATTGACTGTTGGTGTCATTTCAACGCAGAAGGTCACAGGCTGCTCGGCGCTGCTGTTGCGGATCGCCTGTTGCAAGTGCTTGACAAAGCCGCATCCGAATCCGCAGTGGATCGCCACTGAATCCTGTGCCGCAGAGTGAAGTCTGCGACCAAGGCGAGCGCCGGCGCAATCCCCGGCCTGGATTGCAACAATCCAATTGAGGTGATGCCTCGTAAAACTATTTCGCGATCTTTGCGTTCTCTTTCGGCCATTCATCGTTGCCGCGGTCGTTCATCGCGGGCCGGCACCTTCTGATCCACGCACGGGTTGTTCCATCAGCCATACGCACGCATTTTTCAGTAACCGGCGGAAGGCGGGCTGCTCGAAATCGCCGACATGACCCAGTGACGTATAAAACGTCGTGCCACCGTCCTGGCGTTGATTGAGCCATGCGACCGGTTCAGCAGCGTTGTCCGGAATCGAGCCGATCAGCAGCGGCGCTGCCGTCGGCTGCAATGGACTCACTTTGTACAGCGACCCCTTCCCCTGCAGGTCCGCCACGTTGATGCTGGCCATGATGGGGTGTTCAGCGGCACCGGTGGCAACGGTGATTGTGGTCGCGGGGCCTTCCCCATGATGATTTGTGTAACTTCCGCCAATGATATCACGATCAAACTCCATCCAGTCAGCTCGCCCGTCCGGTGCGGGTTTGTCGCGCAGGCAAAAGGCGTGACTGGCCGTCCGAATTCCCATCACCGGTTTTCCGGAATTAATGAAATCCCGAAACTGCTGCAATTGATCGGGCAGCAGCGTTCGGCGGCGAACGCTGATCAGAGCCAGATCGGCGGATTTTAAGACTTCAAGACCCGGAAGAATGCTGCCGTCCTGAGCGTCACCGTAAACCAGACTCACCTTGAAATCCTTACCGAGTTCTTCTCCGGCAAACTGAGTCAATGACACTTCGGTCTTGTATTCAGCTTCCGACGTGATGATCACAATGTGCTTCCGTGCATCGTCAGCAAATCGAAATGGTTCGGCACCCGTGATGTCTGTGCTGGTGATCGTCGGACACCAATACTGTTCAATGTGTTGAGCGATCAGATCATTACCGGTGAAGTGCGAGACAAACGGAGCCATCGCCGGGTTGTACATCGTGCCCGTCATGTCGCGCATCAGCACCACGTTCTGACCCTGTCGCACCAACTGGCGGATGGAAAAGGGACGTCCAAGGACACACATATTTGTATGCACGCCCATCACGATCACATTCTGAATGCCGCGCTGCTTCATCAGATAGAACGCTTCTCCGCTGTCGGTGATGGCGTCCTGTTCGGCGATCTCAATCATCGGATGCTGACGGCTCCACGCGCGGTAGTTCTTCACGGGAGGATCACAGTCGCAGCCGCCGTCGGAATCATCGATCGGCAGTTTTTCGCCTTCGCGGGTCTTGTCGAGGTAGCACCAGCGTTCCAGCGGGATCTGTGTTTCTACCACGGGTGCCGCCTGAGCCAGTCTGCGCTGGGGAAAGTCTTTGTAGAAATCCATCGTGTCGCTGGGACAGTGGATAATGAACACGCCTTTGGCGCGAGCCTGCTTAATGACCTCGTTCATCTTTGGTGCCATCTCCGACACCCGCGCCGCTGACTGTCTGCACCAGTGATCGTCCCACATGTCACAGACGACGATGCATGTTTCGGACGGTGTCCATGTCATTGGCTTCACGACCGAGTGCCAGCGATCCGCATCCGGCGCGACTTCCACCCGCGTGCGCGCCTGGAGAGTCAACGGCTCGTCTGCGGGAGACTGGGCGCGTGAGACACTGTTTGTGGCAAGTGCCAGCACAACCGGCAACACGCAGAGAATACATCTGAAAGTCCGCCAGCACTGCATGTGTCATCTCCCGAAACGATGTTTAAAGTCCGACGACGATTGTGACAAAGCACGGCGCAGCAAAAAAGGCGGGAACCAATTCTGGTGACCGCCTTTTTGATTATTTGCTTCTGAACAATGTCAGAAAACCTCGTCGTGCCGGGTTGATTCCAGGCGACAGAGACGATCAGTTGGCTTCGATCGGGACGATGTTCATGCGACGACCGGCTCGATCGAACAGGACATTGCCGGCGACAAGCGCAAACAGCGTGTAATCTTTGCCCATGCCGACGTTACGGCCTGGATGCCATTTGGTTCCGCACTGACGGGCGAGAATGTTTCCGGGGACGACAGCTTCACCGCCGAACTTTTTAATTCCCAGACGCTGTGAGTTTGAATCACGCCCGTTGCGGCTGGACCCTTGTCCCTTCTTATGAGCCATGACACTTCGCTCCGACAATTCGATGTGCGACGCGGCGTTCCTGAATTTGAATGCCGTAAATCGCTGAGTTTAAGGATCAGGCGGGGTCCGACAACCGGACGCCAACACCTGCGGAAATTTTTTAGAATCGCGGAGTGTGACAACTTTCCCAGGATTTTCAAGAGTTTCATGGCTCAACCGCCTGAAGCCTCAATCCAGGGAAGTTGAATCCTCCGGGAAATCGCCGCGGATATTTGCGGAAACACAGGACTACGCGACTAAAACAAGCCCCATGGGGTGTCAAACCTCGGATTGCAGCATGCTTACGGTGCTTCCGCTGGCGGCGCTGGCACGGCAGGGGCCGGGATGTCGGCGTTTCCAGCATCCGGCGCGGCGTTTTGCGAATCCACAAGACTCGCTTTGGCATTGCGCAATACCGTGTCCATATGGTCGATGTTCAGCTTCGCATCGCGAACTCGATACTGCCAGTTCGGAAAGCGGACATCGATCTTTCCGTCACCGTCGGTATCCAGATCATTGATGAAACGGAATTCCTGTTCGTCCTGATCGAATTCATCCCCTGGTCTGGCAAATCGCTGCACGATGACTTTCTCTTCGACGATGCGATTCCCATTCTCATCGGTTGAGATGCGATAGGCGTTGCTAAAGCCTGACATGATGACGGAAAAGAAGTCGGCAGCAGGATTGACGTTGCGCCAGACGGCAACACCATAGACAGCTTTTGACAGAGCATCTTTATCGTCGCCCGGCACGGGTTCGCCGACCTCTGCAATCGCTTCGACGCTGTTGAGCATCTTCAGGTTCAGCCCCCGACGTCCGAACTCCCGCTCAAACACGGCCTTCTGGATCTCCAGATTGATTTCATCCACGTAAAGTTCTTCCAGATCGTTGTCCTCGGTTTTCAGAATGAAACGTGGCAACTGCAGCGGCATTGTGACTGTCGGATCCAGGGTATTTTCCGGATCGACATTCGGATCTGCCAGCTTGCGACGGAGTTCAGCTGTCTCTGCTCCCGCCAATTCAGTAGGGTCTCGCAGAATCATGCGGTAGACCATGTACCGCACCAGTTCTTTCTGCACGACGCCGGTTTTGGGATCCCGAATGTCCAGCCGCATCAGGCGGACGGGCTTGTACTGCACTTCCCCAATCCAGAGTTCCGGATAACCCGGGCCCAGAATAGGTTCCGTCAGCGCCCGTGCCTTCCGGGAGCCCAGCATTTCATCAACTGACATGGCAATGGAACTGGTTCGAGCGAAGCCACTATCCAGTGGCGCGCTGATCTGTTGACTCAACACCGAATCGGCCACATTCCACAACAGGAGCGCTGCCATCGTCGCTGCAATTCGTCGATCAAACAGATTTGGCACCATGTTCCATGACCCTTCTTATTCGACTGATTGAGGCCCCTCAAATCGGGATTCAGCCCGATTTCTCCAACCTCAGCGCAGGCGGGCACCGACTGCGTTTTCGCACAATACTGTGATTGTTATCGGCGGACATGTACACGAGTTTTTGCCAGCATCGGCCGATTTGCCGGATTTCAGGGCCGGATAAGCAGTATTCCGGCCTGAGACTTTGAACGGCGGCGACGGCGGATGCCATCCACCGGCAAAAATTGCTGAATGCAAACCTCCGTTCCACTCCAGCCGTCAAAACGCTTCGCGCAGAATTCCCAGCAGATCGGACTCTGTCGGTTGCCGAGGATTCACCATCATCAGCCGTTTGATGGCAAAGGCTTTCGCGGCAAACCGAGGTAACTGATCCTCACGTCCGCCGATGTCGCGAATACGTTCCGGGATGCCGATCGCGCGTTTCATTTTTTCGATGGCAGATATCGCGAGTTCAGCCGCGGTCGCTTCATCCCGGCCCGATGTCTCTTCGCCCAGCAGCGTCGCAATCCGAGCAAACGTCGCACGGCGCTCGGGCAGATTGAATCGCATCACGAACGGAAGCAGCAACCCATTCCCAGCACCGTGAGACACATGCAATTCGCCGCCCATCGGATATTCCAGAGCATGAACGACGGCCACTGCACAGTTGGAAAACGCCATTCCGGCCAGTGTTGCTGCGAGACTCATGCCTTCACGAGCCTCACGATTGGCCGGTTCCTGCACGGCGGTGATGAGATGCCTGCCGATCAGTGAAATGGCTTTCTCCGCGAGACATTCTCCCAGGGGAGTTCGTCCTTCGTAGGCCGCTGTTTCGTTTTCGGCCAGTTCCATCGAATGGAAATCCACCGCGGTGCAGGCTTCGATTGCATGAGTTAACGCATCGATGCCGCTGTCGGCCGTGACCTTCGCCGGACAGGACAAAGTCAGCTCTGGATCCACCACGGCAATCGCCGGCCGCAGGTAGTTGCTGAGCGTGCTGACCTTCATTGCATTCGCTGTATCCGTGAGCACCGCCGCATGAGACACTTCGCTGCCTGTGCCGGATGTCGTCGGCACACACACCAGCGGTACGACGGGACCAGGAATGCGATCCCAACCGAAGTAATCGCTCGGCGATCCGCCATGCGAAAACGCCGCTGCAGTGACCTTGGCCAGATCCATATTGCTGCCGCCACCCAATCCCACGATGACATCCGGCTGATACCGTCGAGCCCGCTCGAGAGTCCTCAACGCTGATTCCACCGAAGGCTCCGGTACGCCGCCGTCAAAGACATCGACATCCAGTCCCGCCTCAACCAGCGGTGCCCGGACCTGTTCCATAATCCCATTCCCTGCGAGCACTCGATCGGTCACCAGAAACACTCGACGAAACTTCCGCTGCAGCATCAGCGACGGCAATTGCCTCACCGCCCCCCAGCCAAAAACCAACTGCCCCGATGTGTGAAACTGCCAGACGGTGCGCAGTGAGGACATGACTCCTGAAGTTTTCGAAGCAACAAAAATCGACACAAACCCATGGAAGACGTGTGGACCTGAATTCGATGGCGTTGGCCACGTACTTGCAGGGTATGACAAGCAACGCGCAGCGCACCGAAACACTATCATGGTGTGCATGCAGTGCCGCTTGTGATGCTCCACATTCACAGACTGGACAGCCACCACTTGACAAGCTCAATGCAGGACGACACTGCCCTGATGGGCCATTCTTACGCTGAGAATGCGGGGGCGTTTCCCTGGGAGAGCGGACCACCATACTGAATTCCTCTTTTGAACAGATGTATCACTGACGTGATGAATTCAACGGGCTTCAAGATTGATCTTAGCGAAACGTTTGAGCATTTGCCCGAAGCCCCGAGCGTTGAGGCCGTTATTCACTGGCGTGCGCGGGCTGGCCGGACGCTTGAGCCTGACAACCTTCGGCGGATGCTCATTGATCGGTTACCGAACTATCCGTCGCCCCAACGGCAACAAGAGTTCAGCGTCGGCGCAGATTTTGGGACAGACGGTTCCCATGTCGAACACAGGCAAACCTGGCAGGGGTTCCGCTTTCAGTCGTCAGACAATCGGTACATCGCACAATTCACCCGGAATGGGTTCGTATTCAGTCGGCTGAGGCCGTACGAAGACTGGACCACCTTTGAATCGGAAGCTCTGCGACTCTGGCAGATCTACTGTGATTTGGCGGTACCAACGGAAATACAACGTCTTGGTGTCCGGTTCATCAACGTCATCGGTATTGAGGAGCCAGACCAGCTATCGAGGGTGTTGAATGCTCCACCAGTCTCGCCTCCGAAGATGGGCCTGCCGATTCAGGAATTCATGCATCAAACCCGATTTGCAATTCCCGACTACGGCTACAGCCTCAATGTAATTCAGACGATCCAGCTACCCTCAGCAGATGAAGAGAAACTCAGGCTAATTCTCGATCTGGACGTGTTCACCGAAAATTCCATCATCCTGGCCGAGGAAAACTTGAGGAAACGACTGGCCGAGATGCGATGGATAAAAAACAAGGCGTTCTTTAGTATTCTCACGCCAGAAGCGATTGAACGGTTCAAGGGATGACTACATGGCGGCAGTGCAGGACAACGGCGAAAGTCAGACAGCGGGCTTCATTCGTCATCGGATGGCCGATTGCTCACGCATGCTGCAGAAATCTACAGCGTTCGGCATCGAGAACGCGATCCGGGGTGAACTGGCTGACGTTTGGGAAGAATGCTCACATCCGAACTGGGACGGCTACAACGCATTGCCGGTGACTTGGGATTCCTATCACTATGCAGAATTATTTCTGCGAGCCCTCGCTTTAGGTACGGCGGTTCCTTCTGTCGGAGCCGAACCTGATGGGCAGGTCACTCTGGACTGGGGACGATCACCGCGCCGCCAGCTTTCCGTGAGCATCAGTGCCGACGGTGATCTCCATTATGCCGCACTCTTAGGGCCCGGCAAGACATGTGGTACGGAACCATTTTTTGGTGAGATTCCACCGACGATCCTGCACCTGATTCGACAGGTTTCCTGATGCTTGATCCAGCGAACGTGCCGGATGTTGATCTGAACGAAATGCTGTCACGATTTATTCTGACGCAACAGTATGTGAACCGGCAGACGAAGCAACTCAAACCTGCGGCGTTCGTCCCGCATCCGTATGAAGAGTTGTCCGTTACACGGGACCGTGAAGCAACGGATAAAGAAGTCTGGAACGTTGGCCGAGACATTGCTGAGTTCCAACAGAAGACATTGCACGGACGTGGGGACGTTCTGGCCGCGACTTATGTCCAGCAGAAGCTGAAGACGATTGCCGATCCCGTCGAAAGAAACCCAAACCACGTCAACGTCACGAAATGGCCGTCAGCCGCAGACAAGGCAGCTCAGAAGCTGATCGCTCAGGAGATTGCCGCAGTTGCCAGGTTTGTGTCAACCCCGGAAAACGGAGCAAGTTGAGATTTAAACGGTAACAGATCACCCGGATTTGCCCAGTTCAAGGAGATGGTGCTCGGGGAAAATGCACTTGGCAATGCTTTGCTGAAAACTCGTCAATGTCTTCAAGTTTTCAATGACGCGTTTCTCAAAGAACGTCTGACGATATTGTTCTCGAATTCGCTGACGGATCTTTCTCAAGAGCCCTTTGCCGGCGACAAGTCTTCGCCGCAGTTCTGCATTTGCTTCCCATTCGGAAAAGATGCGGTCCGCTTTCCGCTCTCGTGATGATGCATCCAGCGAATTTGACAATCGGTCCCGAATTCGAGGGCGAACTTGGTAGCGCCATTCTCCCAATAAGTCAGCATCCTTTGATTCCGCATCAATGATAAGCTGGAGATCATGTTGGGGCAAAACCCCGTTGTAGGCCTCGAACAATAGTGGAGCATCACAGAAGAGATTCTCCATTTCCTTGCACGGCAGCGTGATCATTGTCCAGCCATCACCAGATTCCAGGTTCGGCTCACTGCCCGGCAACTCGTTGTAGTACCAATCGAGATCACGCACACCCACGACCCCAATTTCCTGTCGGATCTCTCGAGCAAAGCGTACAATTCCTTGCAGAGTCGGCCCCTCGAATCGACCGTCTCGATGAGGGACGACGATTGTCGTCGGGAGTGGTACGAAGGAATGGATGCGACACCATTTGATGATCGCTTCAACAAGAGGTTTGTCGTTCACCCCTTCTACGTACACAAGCACATCAGGAAACGTCGCCTTTGGGACATACAGTTCCGCTGAGACACCCAAGTGCTCCATGATCTGGATAAGTTCGTAACCACCTTCTGCCTTTGCAACTCCGCGGGCAACCCATCTGATACATTCGGCGGGAACCCGGCTGATAATCTCTGGTGAATGCGACGCGATGATGACCTGGCGGTTTCCCGCTGATGCAGCATCCATCATCAGATTGAGGATTACAGCTTGCTGAGATGCATGAAGATGTGAATCTGGTTCGTCCAATAGGACTAACCCGGCAGGCGACTGTTCCAAGACTCTGGCAAGGGAGATGAATGTCCGAAGTCCTGCTCCCGACTGCGCTATGTCAAGTGGTCCCTTCCCACGTTCGTTGTACTTGATCATTATTTCGGGAGTGCCACTGGTACCGAGCGTTGGAAGAAGCAATTCGACATCTGGAAAATACCGCTTGATTTGCTGTTGGACGGGAGCAAAGCTTTCAAAGCCTTCTTTCTGTATCGCCCACCAAAGTCCGTTCCGCCACAATTGAGCACCTTGCCCGTCACGTAGCTGCTGCTGGTACTGATCACCATTCACCATCGTTTCTCGGGTTGGAACGTCACCGGGAGGTGTAAGGATCGATGCTGATGTCGAAGCACAAGACGCTAAAAGCTGCCGGATTCGCGCTTCATCCACAGTTGCATCAGAGTGGGACAATTTGAAGACGAATGAATGTGGCGAATTGCGAAGAATGCCGAGTTCGAGGCTGATGCCATTTTCGAACAATCCGATGATGGTTCCTGTCACTTCCGGTTGAAAAAAAGGCATCAGCCAAGTGGTGTCCCGAAGCCCCAGCGGCGAAAGCGCAGTCTGAAGCGAAATCGTGCGAACCTCGGCTTTTGCGTGAAAAACATGGGCGTGTTCGGCAACTCTTGGCAGCGCTGCGAAGACCAAATAGATGCCCTGCAGGATTGTCGTCTTGCCAGAATTATTCAGTCCTGCCAGCACCGTCAAGTCGTCGAAGTCACAAGCGAGCTTGGAAACGCCCTTGAAATTCGTAAGTTCAATTGACTTCAGAAAGATCATGTTGAGCACCGCAGATCATGAGTAATTCAACGAGAGACTAGCGCCTTGTGGCTCGTTGAGTCCACGTCATTGGGGAGGCATCGAATGGCGTCGCTTCCGTTTTTCGTCCGTAACGGGTACCACATCATACAGGGATGCAATGAGAGGTCTCAAGCATTCGTTGAGTATCCGGGGATCATTGGGCGAGAAGGAGCGAACATTGATTGATGCAGCTCTGGTCAAAATCCGTCGTGGTCTGCAAACGCCTTGAGAACACTGGTTGCGTACGGTACTCTATAAGAAAGCCCTCCGCGTCAACTTTGATCAGGTCTCGATGCCGTTCCTGATTGATCCTACCGACATCGTCGCAAGACGGGACCACGCCATGTATCCCTCCTTCTCGTTCGCCTTCGTCAGTCGACTGATACGATTGCGACACCTCCTCAGCCGAATTGCGGTCACTGTGATCGTGGCCAGTGGTCAAATCGAGTCTGTCTTTGGCGATGAGAGTGCGGACGCACAGTTTGAGAATCACATTCGCCCGGTGTTGGTCGAAACCTGTTTTCGCTGCCACGGGGATTTAAAAGTCTCGGGCAAGTTGCGGGTTGATTCGCGAGAGGCATTGTTGGAGGGTGGCGAATCTGGTGCGGCGATTGTGCCGGGGAAGCCGGAAGAAAGTCTGCTCATCAAGGCGATTCAGCGGCACGAAGATGTTTCAGCGATGCCGCCGGAGAAGGACAAAGCACTTTACCGGATCAGATCACTGCATTCGCAAACTGGATCAGTTCGGGCGCAAATTGGCCGACTAATACGCGGAAATTTGAAGGCCACAAACACTGGGCGTTTGAACCGATTCGCGATCCTGCTCAGCCAGCGGTGGCTGACACGGTATGGATTCGCAACAGCATCGATGCATTCATCCGAGCCCGACAGGAAGCCGCTGCTGTTCATCCTGCTCCGATGGCGGACAGGCTCACACTGATTCGTCGAGCGACATTTGACCTGACAGGGCTTCCTCCGACACCTGCCGAAATCGATGCCTTTCTGACGGATGGGTCGCCGCAGGCTTACGAAAAACTCGTGGATCGATTGCTGGCTTCCACCCACTATGGCGAACGCTGGGGAAGACACTGGCTGGACGTTGTGCGCTACGCCGACACGGCCGGTGAGACTGCCGATTATCCCGTGCCGTTGGCATGGCGTTACCGCAACTTTGTGATTGACGCGTTCAACGCCGATAAGCCTTACGATCAATTCCTGCGTGAACAGATTGCGGGCGATGTCCTGGCGAACCAACAGCCATCAGAGCACTACGCTGAGCAGGTTATTGCGACCGGTTACCTCGCCATCTCACGACGATTCGGGTTTGATTCTGAAAACTATCATCACCTCACCATCCAGGACACGATCGACACGCTGGGGCAATCGGTGCTTGGGCTGAGTCTTGGCTGTGCAAGGTGCCATGATCACAAATTCGACGCCGTTTCGATGCACGATTATTACGGAATGTACGGAATCTTCGACAGCAGCCGTTATGCATTTCCCGGATCAGAACAGAAGCAGAAATTCCGCGCGATGGTACCGTTGCTGCCGCCAGGCGAATCGATTCCCAAATGGCGGGAGTTTGATCAGCGCGTCGGATCGATTGCCGTCAGCCTCGAAAAACAGCAACTTGCAGTTCCCGCTGCGATTCTGCGATCGCTCAACGACATGGACGGCGACTTCGAAATGCAGGCTCCGGCCGCGGGCGGCAGCAATGGCGTGCTGGTTCCGCCATGGCTTTACGAAGGAAAGATTGCCGTCACGAATGCCGCTCAGAGTCCCTTCAGGAACCTGTACGCGCGGTAAAGTGGGGGCAAGTCTCGCAGCGGATGTTGGCAGGTATCGAATCGCCCAGTCGCTTTATCCCAGACGTTCAAGCAACAACTGCGACACCCTGTTCGTGAATCTGGATTTTCGACTGGCCGCGTCTGATGCCGACAATCCTGATAACAGCCCGGTTACCGCCCACCGGTTCTGGATCGATCGTTTCCCGCATCGCCTGCGGCGGTGGTGCTGATTTCAGCAGACGAAGTGTCTTTGCAGACGGGTGACTTGACCGAACGCATTGGAGACGCGAAACCTAATGAATGGCAGAACCTGCAGTTGCAGATCAACGTGCAGTCGCAGACGATTTCGGGCACCGTCGGAACGCCCGAGGCGTTTTCATCGTTTGCTGACAAGCCTCTTTCCACGACATGGCCGGGCACGATCGACTTCGCTGTGCTGGAATCATCCGAGTCATCGAATGAGAACCTGCCCGCGATCGAATTTGATAATCTTGGTCTGCAGGATTCACCCATTTCGGCTGCGTCAAAAGAGTTGCTCGTCACCGGCAGCAACGCAGGCAACCTGGACCAGGCGGCACTGTCGAAGGAACTGCGGGATCTCGTCGGGATCGGTGGTGATTTCGAATTGCAGACGAAAGATACTTCCCCCGCAAGCCCATGGAATCCCGGCCCGAACAGTGTCGTCAGTATCTCCGGTAATTCGCAGAGCCCCTTTGGGAATCTGTTCCCGCCCGGAGAACTCGGGATTCATATGCCAAATCGCGGCGAGTACGACGGATTTGGCCTGACGCTCCCAGGAACCTGGAAAGCTGACCACACAGAACAGCTGTTCGCCTCTTTCGACTTCCGTTGCGGTGAAAGTCCTGCGGGCAGTGATGGTTCCTGGCGATATTATGTCGGAAACGGCCCCGGAAATTCCGCTGCGATTGAACTGTTTTTCAACGGCAAAGAGTTCTTTCGCCGAAGCGGCGACGCAAGGGAATCCGTGTGCCCGCTGAGTCTCGGCGCATGGTATCAGGTTCAGATGACGCTCAACCTGAAGAGTCGCACCTTCACGGCCGCGATCGCGGCCGACTCATCACGCACCGAGTTCAGCGGGGAATTTGCAAGCGGATGGAGTGGCCTGATCGATTACTCATTCATCGACAGCTACGGCCACATCGGCGGCGTGCGGCCAGCCCTGGATGTCGACAACTACGTGATCGGCGAATCTGAGCTCGCGCCATCGGACGCGCCATCATTGCCTGCGATCACGGCTGAGTCCGCAGCGCGACTTGCCCGGGCTCGGCAGATCCGTGATCAACTTGTGGCCATTCACAGCGCGACTCAGAATGCGGCTGCGGAACTCAATTCACTGCTGATCGATGGCCCGTTCGCCATGGCTTACGGAATGGCTGAAGGCACGCCGCACAATGTGCATGTCCAGCTCCGTGGCGAGCCATCTCAGCCAGGTGAGGAAGTCCCTCGTGGACTCATCCGCGCGCTGGGCGGGCAGCCCTTGCCTGAGAATACACCCGGCAGCGGTCGGCTTGAGCTGGCTCAATGGCTGACTCGTCCCGATCATCCGCTGACCGCGCGCGTCATGGTGAATCGCATCTGGCAGTATCACTTCGGTCGTGGTCTGGTGAAGACACCGAACGATTTTGGCGTTCGTGGATTGCCTCCGACGCACTCGGATTTGCTCGATCATCTGGCGACGAAGTTTGTGCGGAGCGGCTGGTCGATCAAGGCCATGCATCGCCTGATCATGCTCAGCGCGACGTATCAGCAGGCGTCGGAGATTGATCATTCGCTGTCGTCGTCCGCGGCAGGCGGCGAAACCGGTGATCTGTACACACACTTTGCACGACGTCGCCTGAGCGCGGAGGAGATTCGTGATTCGATCCTGGCGGTCAGCGGGGACCTTGATTCTGAGCCGGCAAAAGAGCATCCGTTTCCGTCACCAATCACCTGGGGATTCTCTCAGCATGGTCCATTCAGTGCCGTCTACGACAATAACAAACGCAGCGTGTATCTGATGACGCAGCGTCTGAAGCGACATCCGTTTCTTGCATTGTTCGACGGGCCTGACACAAATGCTTCAACCGCAGATCGCCTGGGAACCACCGTGCCGACTCAGGCGTTGTACTTTCTGAATGATCCTTTCGTACATCAAAAAGCAGACGTCTGGGCGGCGCGACTGGAGTCGGACAAGCCTTCCGAGAGTCAGCAGATTGAGCAGGCA
This sequence comes from Planctomycetaceae bacterium, assembly GCA_037719765.1. Lineage (GTDB taxonomy): Bacteria > Planctomycetota > Planctomycetia > Planctomycetales > Planctomycetaceae > SXXK01. Next base: position 25,123 of record JBBJME010000011.1, on the reverse strand, counting down.
TATCGATTGGCTCTGTGTCGCCCAGCCACCGCTGACGAAACACGGGATGCGGCTTCCTTCCTTGCGACCTATCGGACAGAGCTGTCCAATATCGGTCTCGACAACGTAAATCATCGCGCGCTGGCTGCGTTTCTGAGAACGCTGCTGGGAAGTAATGAGTTTCTGCATGTGGATTAGAATCTGTAGGCCGGACCAAGCGGAGCGCCATTCCGGCAGGTCGGCCAAGTGCCGGAACCGCGCTCCGCTTGGTCCGACCTACCATAAATCAAGTCTGTACAAGGCGTCGATCAAAGAGCACTCCATGTTTTTTGAGCCGCGATGACAAGCTGGAAGCTTATCCCACTTTGAATCAACAGCCCGCGAGTGGCATTCCGCCCAGGAGAATGGAAAACAAAATGACCATCCAACAGAACTATGACCCATCACGCCGTGGTGTATTGCGATCCATGATCGGCGGCTCGATGCTGTTCCCGGGACTGATGTCGCAGCTGCTGGCAGAAGAAACGGCGGTCAGTTCCGATGATCCGCTCGCTCCCAGGCCGACTCACTTTCCAGCCAAAGCGAAACGCATCATCCTGCTTCACATGAGCGGCGGTGTTTCTCATGTCGATTCATGGGATCCCAAGCCACAACTGGTTGCGGATGCCGGAAAGACGATTCCTGTCAATGAGTTCCAGGGCCGGAAGGGGGACTTCCATATGTACCTCAAACGGCCGCAGTGGGACTTCAAACCCCACGGTCAATGCGGGACCGAGGTCAGCTCCTTGTTTCCGCACATGGCGGAATGCGTCGATGATTTGTGCGTCATTCGCTCGATGAAGTCGGACCATACAAATCACTACGAAGCAACCCTGGGAATTCACACGGGCTCGTTCACGTTCGCCAGGCCCAGCATCGGTTCATGGCTCAGTTACGGACTGGGGACGCTCAATCAGAACCTGCCGTCGTTCATTGTGATTGCGCCTCATTCGCCGTATGCCGGGGGACAAGTCTGGGGCAGCGATTTCCTTCCCGGCGCGCATCAGGGAACGCTGGTCGTTCCGGGGCCTGAACCTGTTGCCAATATTCAGCGACGATCACCAGGCAGCCGTCTGCAGGAGATGGAACTTGCCGCGATGGCAAGAATGAACAAGCGACATCTGGATGTGAGGCCGAACGATCCACTGCTGACTGCTCGTATCAAATCGTTCGAGACGGCATTCGGGATGCAGGCCGAAATGCCGGATGTCTTTGATCTGTCAAAAGAAGACGACGCGACGCTGGAGATGTACGGCCTGCCGCGTGGCGGCACGAATAGTTTTGGATGGCAATGCCTTGTGGCTCGTCGCCTGGCAGAACACGGCGTGCGTTGCGTGGAACTCATCGATGTCGGCTCTTCCGCCAACTGGGATGCACACGGAGACATGCTGACGCATGCTCCGCTGGCGAAAAATGTGGACCAGCCCATCGCCGCGCTTCTGAAGGATCTGAAGCAGCGCGGCATGCTCGACGAAACACTGGTTGTCTGGACCACCGAATTCGGACGCACTCCGTTTAATGCAGCCCCAAATGCCGCAGGCCGTGAACATCATCACTGGGTCTTCTCGTCCTGGCTGGCCGGTGGCGGTGTAAAGCCCGGTATCACCTACGGAGAATCCGACAGCTACGGCATCGACGTTGCTAAAGACGTCGTCCACGTTCACGATTTTCATGCCACCATTCTGCATCTGATGGGCCTTGATCACGAACGACTGACATATCGTCATACCGGCCGAGATTATCGACTGACCGACGTCGCCGGTCGCGTCGTGCATGAGATCCTGAGCTGACTCGGCGAGAGGCATAAGTCAGCTTGCCGGTACGTTGCGATTCGTGCGTTCGGCGACACATTGCAAGTATTGCAGTTTGAACGGTCTGCTGACGCCACATCAGTCTCCGAGTTGCCGAATCGGTTCAATTGGGACCTATGAGGTCTACCGCCAATTAATGTTGATAGATCAGTTTGACCGACTGGATGGGGTGGGATCTGCTGCGCCACCAGTACTCACCAAATCTTGAGACGGCTCCAGGCGATGCGATTTACGTCGTGTCGGGGATGTATGCTGAGATTGGCATTCACCGTCACGCCAGTCACCGGTCGCACCGATACTGGGGGAAGATATAAGGGGGCGATAAGCTGCTATGTGTGAATCATGAATTTATCAAATGCGCGCACCGATAGCGCGACCGAAATATCGGTTTGAAAAAAATGGAACGCGAAAAAGAAGCGGTCAGGACGTGTAGCTCATCTCTGATGAATGGATGAGTTGTTCTCGCCAATCTGGTTTACGAAGGGCTGCCTGAAGGCGCAATTGCCACTGGCACTGAGCCAGTGTGAAAGACGCTCAGTGCCCTGAGCTGCTGTATTCGACTTGTGCTTCAATCATGCGGGCAGATAGAAGTCTTCGGCCGATGAGTTCGTCGAGACGCGGCGACTCACTCGGGCCAGTTCCTCCTGCGGCTTCTATTCGAGAGTCGCGGTCGATTCGACAAGCAACTGCTGAAAGCAACTGCTGAAAGCAACTGCTGAAAGCAACTGTTCCGCCCATGCCGGGAAGCGACCGATTTCGCACTTCGGCTGAAAAAAGATTCTACTCTCTCCCTTTGGATTGTTGGCCAGACGTGCGTCGCTTTCCGTTGCGGGCCGAGATAAAGGTCCGTCGGCAGGTCGCTGGTTCAGGTCGGCCAAAAGTTCCTGTGCCCAGACTGGAAAGTCGTCATCCTTCGATTTATTGCGGCTTGAAGTATTCATGACATCGCTGAAGAACGTCACGCCGTTAGTGATACCCGGCGGAACTCGGTCCGACGGCGTCTGGCTGCTGAGTTCGTGTTCGATTTCCTGAAGAATTTGCTCGGCCCATGCAGCGAATTCGCTTCTTTCTGGTTTTGCAGTGACGGATTGCCTGGAGCTGTTGCGTGTCGCCTGATTGACAGCTGCACTTCGGGCCGCTATGTGCGGTGCGTGCGGTGGCGAATCGCTGGCTTCGATGACGGATTCCCGTTCAATGGACTCCTCCATTCACGATCCGTGAAATCCGAATCCTCATCAACCACGGCACGACCCTCACATTCTTCGAAGTGCGATGGATTCTGCCTGCTGTTTTTCTGCAACATCCGGCGTTAGCAACCGCATGAACTAGGTTTTGCTCATGCCTGCGGTTGAGCGGGGATCTCGATCTTCCGGTCAACTCGACGCGTCTGACATCAGGCGCGAGTCACCAGGCACAGGAAAATTCCAATTCGCGTCTCGGCACGAGACACCAGATCTTCGGGTAATTCCAAGTGGAGATCCGGTTCAAAATACAACATCGAGGACAGGCAATGACAACGCCCGCAAATGAAGAAATGGTGGCTGTGACGGAACTCTGTGAATGGCTGAATGATGGCACGACGCCCATGGACTTTCAGCCGAAAACGATGCAGCCGTGGGCCAAAACGTTTCGGATTGCCGGGAATGGCCGGGAGAGATTCCTGAAGGTCCTGCCTCCCATTCAGTCCAGCGCGCTGGGAGCCATGCAACAGTTGTCGGCCCAGTTTCCTGAAGTCCTGCCACACACGCTCGCAGTCGATGTGACACGAGGGTTGTTGCTGCTGGAACATCACGGCGGCACGGATCTGGATCGCGACGTAAGCGCCGAACAAAAGCAACGCATCCTCTTGACGTATGCAAAACTTCAGGCGGAAGCAGTAACGAATCAGCCAATGCTGAACCTGCTGCCAAAGTTAAAAACGGCAGATCTTGTGCCTTCACTGCTGAATTTCCTTCACCCCGAATTCTCAGGAACCTCGGCCACTGGCCCCGCGACTGCCAAAGACTTCTTTTCTGCTGATCGATGCCAGTACTATTTTGAACTGTTCAAAGCCCGCGCCGGTAATCTGGCCGAACTGATTGCCCAGTCATCGCGGCTGCCTGTGACGATTAATCATTGCGATCTGCGCGCCGGAAACGCGGCGGTGCGGGACAACGACGACGTCGTCATCTACGACTGGGACGAAGCTGTTGCTGGTCCAGCTGGAGCCTCTTTGCACAATTTTTTCAGCGGCTGCTCGATACCTTGTGAAATGTTGCTGGACCCTGCGTCTGCTTTGTTACCTGAGCGTGAGGAATCTCGAACGCTGTTGGGTAGTTACCTGAATGCGCTCGTCGCGAATGGATATTCCGACGCGAGTTTGCTCCAGGATTGTTTGCCCGGCTCAATCTGTGCCGGAGTGATCAATTATGTGCTTAGTTACGGGCGTTTTCTTCCGCCAAATGAATCGTATCGGGACACCGTTGGCAGCATTATTCGCAAGCGCCTGAACGATCTGCTGAAGCTGGCGGATCTGCTCAGTGTTTCATCGCGTGAAGACATGTTCAGGATCGTTGCCGATTACGAAGCTCGAGAGCGTGAAGACCATGCCTGTCGAGCGATGGCACAGTTCGTTGAGCGTCGCCCCTCGGATGTCGAGGCCGTTCAAAAACTAACGTCCTTGCTCTTGATGTCTGCGAATCGCGATGATGCGAAGCCAACGTTTTCCCGTCTGTTGCAACAGTATCCGGAAAATTGTGTTCTTCATTTTCACTTCGGTCTGTGGCTGCTGGAGCGACTGGAATTTGACGCAGCCGTCGACCATCTCACTCAGGCTGTCAGGCTGGGGGCAACGGATGATGCGATTGCACAGGCGCTCAGCGATGCGGTTGAATTTCGTGATGCGTGTGTGAACGCGGAACTGCCTGGCCAGATTCCGACCATCCGTGTGTCCGCCAATGAACAGGATGATGGAGCCATGGGCTCGGTTCGCCGGCGTCTGGCTGTGAAACTGTTTCGTGAGTATGGAACGCTGCTGATTGAAAATGCGTTTTCCGATCAACTGGTCGACCAATTGCATCAGGAGTATCTGAATCGATACCAACGCTACTTTGCGGAACAGAGGCATGCCGACGCACTGACGGTGGGCAGCAAGCGATATATGGTGACCGTCGATGTCGACGGCTCATTTAATTCGCCGGACGTCTACGCGAATCCTCACGTGTATCCCATCATCGAAGCGGTCCTTGGTGAAAAAATGATCATGGGCGGATTCGTATCCGTCTGTTCGCTTCCTGGGGCCGAACCTATGCGAGTTCACAAAGACCATCCGACTTTGTTCCCTGAATCAGACAGTCCCGATGGTTTGCCGAGTTTTGCAGTCACGGTAATTGTTCCAATGCTTGGCTTCAATGCGGTTTCAGGGACGACGCGAGTCGTCAAAGGCAGTCATCTGTGTTCATCCAAAAAAGCTGAAGAAATGGAATCACAGGATCCGTCGGCACCGCGTGGTTCCTGCCTGCTGATGGATTATCGATTGACGCATCAGGGGCGAGGCAATCAATCGGACAAAGTTCGACCCATTCTGACCATGATTTATCATCGTCCGTGGTTCCGCGATATCGCGAACTATGACAAGCAGGAGCCGTTGCTGATGTCGGACGACGCATTCGAACAGGTTCCCACGGAACACCGTCATTTGTTTGACTGGGCTCGGCCACGGAAGCAGTCTTAAAGCAACCGGGTGCCGCTGGCGTTTAACCCGTGGCCGAAAGGCCAGGTCATAGAACACATGGCGTTTCCGCCACGAGCTAAGCGATCAATAACCGAGTTTACCCCGAGTCAACAGACCGATGGCACTCATTCAAAGAGGTGTTGTGAAATGGCAACTGTGAGCAAATCCAAAGATTCAAAACGCCGGTCAAAGATCATGAAGAAGCGGAAGTCAGCAAAGCCGACAACAGCGAAGACCGGCTCCCGCGATACGTGCCCTCACTGTGTCGGTGGACCCGAAACATATGGCTACCTCAAGCGGTCATTTGTCCTTGCCGTTGATCTCGCACGGACGATCGTTTCGGATGGTCGCGAGCCTGTGGAGATGGACGATTCTGACGTTGCGTACTGCGTCGATAACTGCCGTATTCATGACCAGCATCTTGATCATGTCAGTCCGGAGTACCCCGGAATTCTTGCGCACCTTTGGGGGCCAGGGGCTGATGGAACAATTGAACACGGCCACTTGCTGATTGATGGCAATCATCGAGCTGCCCGATGCCTGCGAGATGGTTTGACGTTTCGTGCTTATTTGCTGACGGAAGACGAGAGTGAGCAAATTCTGGTGCGCGGGACAGATCGGCACGGCGTCGTGCGTGGCGACTAGCTGGACAACGGACGTGCAAACGCTGACGGAAACTCCAATACGATTGGCTTGTGTACGCGAAGGTCTGAGAATTCAGGCAATCTCGCCGACCGAGTACGTCGTGAAGCGGCGCGACAATCGCCAGTACTTCAGTATCGGGCTTCTGGAAGCTTTTCTCCTTGAGCGACTGAGACGTGAGCCCAGACAATATTGGACAGATTCTTCGCGAAGGCAGGATTCTCATCCGACGCCAGCCAGCAACTGAGGTGTTGTTTCGGTCTGGTAATAACTGGTTGCCGGATTGCCGAAGGTGCCACCGGTGGCTGGAATCAACTCCTGCACGACCTGATCAATTGTGACACCCGAATGGATTCGGCAGTGCTTCGAATCCCTCGGCGACTCACCTACGAAGTATCAGAATCCCGACGCCCGAGAATTCGCGGCAGCAGCAACAGAACTCCGTATTTCAGGACAAGGGCAATTGTTCCGTAAATCAGCAGGTTGATGGCAATAAGTTCGCCTTGTGACATGCTGTTTTTCTTTACTGTCTGCAGTTCAAAATCGTGATCAGAAACCGCCCAAAGGCCATCTATTACAGGGACGCTTGAACTGGCTGGCATCAAATCCTGCAACTCACCCGTTTCATTCAGCCCCCAAATAATCAAAGGCGACGAAAACAAGAATGCCGGGAACTGTTTCGGCACGATTGATTGCAGAACTAACGGGACCATGGCTCCGACGAACGGCAGAGCACACAACCCGATGGCCGCCACCAGAGTCGCCATCAAGGCCTTCATCTGCGTTCGAAATATCAGGCTGAAGCATACGGCTACCCATTTCATAATCGTCAGATAGACGAATGCATGCAGCAGACTGAACAGGAAATTGAGAGGCAAGTATCCCCAGGCACGATTGCGAGAGTGATGCACAATATAGTCAAATGACGTCCGCCAGTTGACCGGATACCGGCCGTAGAGATATGTCATATCGACGACGAACAGATGCACCAGACCAGTGATCAGCGCGCCCCCGAAAATGTACCAGCGGATGTGGTTCACTGCCGAGAGTTTTTGATTCAGCAGATCGCGATTGCGAATGGGTGTTGTGAGTAGAACGTCGAGCGTCTCGCTGGATCGTTCGGCGGCAAAGGTGCGACACCCGGCACCTGCGATCATCATGAGCCCCATCAGAAGCACACCGGCGTCGGTGACCAGGCAGACCTCCTCGGCTCGGTGAGTCGTTCCAATCACGTCAGGAAACGACCACCATTGGAGAAAAAAGATCGTCAGCAGCAGCGGAACGTGCAACTGCCAACTGGCCAGCAGCGTTGAATGGGATTCTCGCCAGGCAACCGGAAAATCTGTCGGAGTGGAGGCAATCGATCGGCGACGCAGAAACAGGAAGTGTCCGTGGTGCCAGAACCAGTCTCGCATCCGTTCCAGCTGCAACAATGGCCAGCCGATAGACCTTCTCGAAATGTTCCATGCCGACCTTACAAATCCCGATGCCAAACGTCCGGTTTCCAATGCGTTACCGGAACCTGTGCGGATCACAAGCTGCGAGGCAACCATCAGCATGATGACCGCAATCATCAGCGAAGGCAGGCAACTGATGGCAGCGTCGCTGCGGGACGTCGTGCCGTACATCAGACCGCTGAACGCCAAAAGATACGTCATGCATGGAAAGTACCACTGATCAACCGGCAGTGTCTGAAGCAGTGGAAAAGCTGGAACTCCCACGGCTTCGACGATCATTCCGGGAACAAAATACATCGCCGCCAGCAAGGCATACGTCCCCCAGAAAGCATCCACTGACGAATGAAAGATGCTCGAACACAGAATTGCAGCCGCCCCGACCTGGATTGTCGTTGTGAGCAACAGACACAGAATCAGCAGCACGTCTCCCAGTTCCACGCCACCCAGCAGAAACGCGACGCCCAGCATGGGGACTGTAATCAAGAGTAAAGTGGTCATCGGCAGCAGCTGCGACAGCAATTTTTCAATGACCAGCGCAGACGGCCGAATGCGTGAAATGAGCAACAGGCCGAGGGTCTGCTTTTCCCGTTCGCCGGAGATCGCGGAACAAGCCATCGCCGGCAACAGGAGCACAATCGCAAAAATGTCGATCATGATCTGGATGTAGACCGCATCCCGGCCTTCGCCCGAAAACTGCCTGATCGAACCACGCCGCGAGTAGACACTGAAGTAATACAGCAGGAAGCCCACGACGTGGATGACCGCGATCAGTGTCCGCAGCGCATACGTTCGCCGCTTGTGAGACGCTTCCAGCAATTCCCGACGCAACAGAGGCAGCTCAATCCATGAGAAAGGTGACCACAAAGGAACCGCCCCTAACAGAAAACTATGGCATGTCACTGACCCCGTCGACCTGGCATGCAGGAGTGAATCATCTGGCATCTAAGTGCATCAAGCAAAGCTGACTCAGCCTGACTTATCTGAAAGTGACGAAATCAGGCGGAAGGAAGCCACTGTGATTCATAAAATCGATCCGTGCGCCCCGTGTTTGAACTTGTCGGAAACTGAGCGTCGATCTACGCTGCGTCGCCAGTAAATGTGGTAAATTCGGGATTGATGAACTTCCGAAGGATCGGGAGAGTAACCAGCGTGGCGCAACATTTTGATTTTTGCCGGGCGATGACAGCTCTGTGCGAAGATATCTGTCGACGGCATCCGGAGTTTCGCCATGTGCGGATGCCGGAGGTTCCCGTGACGTTCTCACAGACTCGATCGCCCGTCGAATGGGGCATCCAGGCACGACTGACGCCGCTGCGTTTCGAGGGTGGCGCGAGTGTCGAACGGCGACGAGGACGATTGTGGACTGTGCAGCGCGTGACTCATCAGAGCCGCGAGGCGCTGTACATCCTCACGTTCTTTCTTCCGCGATTCCTGAATCTGTCGTTTGAAGAAAAGATGATTACGGTCTTTCATGAGCTGTACCACATCAGTCCGGAGTTCAACGGAGATATCCGGCGGTTTGGCGGTGCGTGTTACATGCACACCGGAAGTCAGAAAGGTTATGATCGCCAGATGGCCGTCTTTGCAAAAGAGTATCTGCAGTCGCAGGCTCCGGAAGAACTGGTGCGTTTTCTGCGATTCAGCTTTCCGGAATTGCAGGCGCACTGCGGCCACGTCGTCGGACTCCGGATTGCCATTCCACGCCTGATCCCAATGGACAAAGTGGCCTGAGCCGTTTTGACGACATGAACCTCAATCCTGAACACATCTCCTCGTCCGCGCTGTACCAGCATCTCATTCGCATCATCGCGCCGCGACCGATTGCCTGGGTCTCGACTGTGTCGTTATCCGGTGTGACGAATCTGGCTCCATTCAGTTTTTTCACGGGTGTCGGTGCGAAACCGCCGAGCATCGTGTTCTGTCCGTCCAATCGCCGTGACGGAACGCCGAAGGATTCGCTGAAAAACATTCTGGATACCGGCGAGTTTGTGATCAACGTTGTCCCGTTTCGTCTGGCGGCAGCGATGAATCTGAGTTCCGCGGAACTGCCACCGGACGAATCTGAGTTTGAACTCACGGGCATCGAGACGGTGCCTTCCAGCATTGTGAAACCGCCGCGCGTGCAGGCGTCTCCTGTGAATCTGGAATGCACACTCATGCACCATCTGGCGCTGGCGCCCGGTCCCGGTGGCGCCAACATTCTGGTGGGAAAGATCGTGCATCTGCACCTGGACGATGCGGTTTTGGATGATGCCGGCTGGGCCGATCCGGGACTTTTGGATCTCATCGGTCGCCTCGGCGGAGCATCCTACTGTCGCACGACCGATCGCTTCGATCTGCCCCGTCCATCCGTGACGTAGCAGCAATCAACCGCCTTTTGGAGTGCGATGACTTGTCATCGCTTTCTTTTTCAGGCACTGCCCCTCATTCTTCAGTTTTCGTCATTCAGAGCGATCTCACATGAAAATGAAATCGCCCTGACATTGATGTTCAATGTTGTTGCCTGAAAATGCCGCAATGGAAAATCAAAGCGGCGACAAGTCGCCGCACTCCAAAGTACCGGCGGACAGCGCCGGAGTCGCTACAGCAGCTTTGACAACGCCTTGCCGTCGTGGGCCACTTTGAAGGGGCGACCTGTCGGCGAATGCACGATTTCAGCAAGTTGCAGATTCAAGGCCGTCGCGATCGTGGCGTTGAAGTCGGCAGGAGTGACGCCGTCTTCATCGACAGCGTGACCGGCTGCGTCCGATTTTCCGTAAAACTGGCCACCCTTGATTCCGCCACCCGCCATGACTGACGAAAACACGGCAGGATGATGATCCCGACCGGCGTTGTAGTTGATCACCGGCGAACGTCCGAACTCCGTCGTCAGCACAATCAGGGTTTCATCGAGCAACTTGCGATCAGCGAGATCCTTAATCAGATTCCCCATCGCTCTGTCCATGATTCCGGCGCGGGCTGGCAAGGTGCCGCCGTCGTAGATGCTGCTGTGCATGTCCCATCCACCACAAGTGACTTCCACGCACTGGACGTTGCTCTCGATCAATCGGCGAGCCAGCAGACATCCCTGGCCGAATGCATCACGTCCGTAGCGGTCGCGGTCTTCGGGCTTCTCTTCGTTCAGATCAAACGCCTTGAGTTCACCGCTGGTCAGCAGGCTGGTGGCTTCCGTATAGAAATCTGAATACTGTTTCACGCGCTGCAGCGGGTATCGCTCGCGGAACCTGCGGTCGAATCCATCAATCAGTGCCTGACGTTTATCAAACGATGACGCAGTCAGATACGCGGGCGGCTTTGTATTCTCCAGTCCTCGATTCGGATCGCCGATCGGCAGCGGACTAAACGTCGGATCAAAAAATCCTGCCCCCGGATGCCGTGCGGGCGCACTGATCAGGACTGTGTCAGGCAGAGACTTGTTCTGCCGTCCCTTGAATTTCTGCATCCATGGACCAAGGGAAGGATGTCGCTCAGTGGCGATCTGGTCGTAGCTGGTTCGCATCAGATATTCACCAGCTTCGTGATCGCCCGTCTGAGTGTACATCGATCGCACCACCGCAAGCTTGTCAAACAGCCCGGCGAGCGTCGGCAGAAACTCACTGAGCTGCAGTCCGGCCACATTGGTGGCAATCGGCCTGGTCTGGCCCTGGTTTTCATGACCGGGTTTCAGGTCAAATGTATCCAGATGCGTCATGCCTCCGTTCATGAACAGATAAATCAGCCGCTTGGCTTTACCCTGAATGGCATTGGCGGCGGCTTTGACTGTTTCTTTCTCCTGAGCGGCGTTGAGTACGCCGTTGAGCAACGGCAGGACGCTCACCCCCAGCGCTGACCTGGCAGCGTATTCGACGAATCGGCGGCGGTTGATGTCGTCAAGTTTTGAGAGCATGTTTCGCATGTGATTTTCTCGTGGAGCCAGAACAAAAGATTGATTACTGAATAAACAAAAACTCCCGCGTATTCAGCAACGACCAGATGACGTTACCGTAACCGGCTGGGCCAGCCTGGGCGATTTCGTTTGCAGCCAGTTTCTTTTCTTCCATGTCCGGTTTTCGACTCAGAATCGTCAGGAAGACGGTTTCGACACCATCATCCACCGTTTTGCGGCGCATGACGTTGTTGTAGATCGTGGAGTTGCTTTCCAGCAGCATGTGGGAAATCGGCCCGTTGAGCATGAACAGAACCTGAGGTACCGAACCGCTCGTCGATGACGCCGAAATCAGTTCTCGATCTGACTGGCCGAACATGCGCAGAAAGTGACTGGCCGGGACCGGCGACGGCAATTCGGAAGCTCGTGCCAGCAGCACTCCCTTGTAGATATAAGGGGCCTGCCGCTTGCCCTGTTCACCGTCCACAACCCGGGCGTTTTCTTCCGCCGCCATCAGGTCTTCGGCGGAGACTTTTGTCAGATCCAGATCGATCGCTGTCGTGCGCACTTCAGCGGGTAATTCCCGATATTCATCCGGCACGGCCAGTGTCAGAATGGAGTCCCAGACCTGTTCCGCCGTCATGCGTCTCAGGACAGGTCCGGCAAAGTGATACGGTGCTCCGGGATTGATTTCTTCAAAACATGCCTGACGCTGATAGGCCTGAGTGTTGTAAAGAATTCGGAGGTATTCCTTCATGTCGAAATTCAGCCGCTTTATTTCGGATTCAAGATACGTCATCAGTTCCGGATTCTCGGCGACCGTGCTGTCCATCATGTCATCCACCGGTTCAATCTGGCCGATACCGAACGTCTGTTTCCACAGTCGGTTGGCAATTGTCAGAGCAAAACGCGGATTCTCTTTGGACGCAACCCAGCGAGCAAAAGCCTGACGCGGAGCTTCGTCTTTGCGAACTTCGGCAGGCTGCCCGAACAGCGATTTCGGAGGCACGACTTCACCCGCTTTTCCATTGTCGTAAGCGTAGTCTGCAGGCAGCGTGATCTTTCGGTCAACCTGATCGTTGACGATCATCATGTTGATCCCGATCTGACGATCAAACCGGTACGAATTGTTTCGGCGGTCTTCTTCTTCCTGCACGATCTTGTCATATTCATCCTGAAGCCGATCGTTAGGATTCTTGTCCCAGTACCGTGTATCGCCGCCGTTCGTATTCGTGAGCGTGCCGAACGTGAACGCGGCCATCTGGTAGAATTCCTTCTGGGTCCAGCGATCGAACGGATGATCGTGGCATTGCGCACACCCGATGCGGGTGCCCAGGAAGATGCGAACCGTGTTATTCATATTGTCCAGCGGCATTCCGGAATCGCGCTGCACGTAACCGGTCGCCGGATTCTTCCAGACAAGCCCTTCGGCTGTCAGCAGCTCGTTCACAAACTTGTCCCACGGTTTGCTTTCGGCCAGTGACTGTTTGATCCACTGTCGATACGGTTCGCCGCGGACATTGTTGTTCAGACTGTCGGTATAGCGGAGCACATCGGCCCAGTAGTTGAACCAGTGACTGGCATAGCCATCGCTGCTGAGCAGTTCGTCTATCAGGGCAGAGCGTTTTTCAGGGTCCGACGTTGCCAGGAACTTTCGTGTCTGGGCCAGAGTTGGAATTGTGCCAGTCACGTCCACATAGATGCGTCGCACAAACTGTTCGTCGGAAGTTTTCGGGTTCGCGGAGACGCTGTGTTTGGCATAATTGGCTGTCACAAGGCGGTCCACTTCAGCGGCAGACCGCATCGTATCAGGCTTCTTCGCCGGATCGACCGGTTTTGATTTGACGAGGAAACGTGGCGGCGGATCTTCTTTCTTCTTCTCTGCCGTTTTCTTTGGCGGCGGTTCAGGCGTCAGTTCCTTGACCCTGGCGGCATCCGCACTGGCCTGAGTCAGCATCTTGAGCTTCTTGTACGACAGATTTCTCCCTGAGTAGGCAATGACAAGTTCCGGGTCGAGCGTGATCGCTTTGGTGAATTCCTCGACCGCGCCAGTGTACGATCCTTTGCTGTGTAAGGCGTATCCACGATAACAGTGGGCTCCAGCGTGATTGTCCTGAAGCTTAATGGCCGTATCAAAACAGGCGATTGCCTGATCGAACTGTTCCTGATCCAGCAGAGCCAGTCCTTTTTGAACGTGGGCTTTCGGGAACTTAGGGTCTTTCTGAATCGCCAGATCCAGATCGGCCATGGCTTTGACGGCATCCCGCTGCAAAGCATAGAAGTAGGCTCGATCACACAACGCATCGACCCGGCCTGGCTGAAGGGCGATGGCTTTGTCAAAATCCGCAGCCGCTTTGGCCGCGTCTTTCTTTGCGACCCAGGCCGCAGCGCGTCGCTGATAGGCGACTGCGAGATTTGCATCCAGCTCAAGGGCTTTGTGCTCATCGGCGAGAGCCTGATCAAAGTTACCCTTGGCCCCGTAAGCAAGACCTCGCATGCTGTACGCTGCGGCAGATTTTTCGTCAGCATTGATGGCTCGGTTGGCACTGTTCACCGCTTTGTCATATTGGCGGCGTGCCACGTACGCTTCAGCTCGATTCAGATGCGCGCCGATGTGGTCGCTTTTCTCCAGTGTCGCAAAGTAGGCACTGTCGATCGCCTCCAGAAACTTCCCCTGCTCATACAGCGCATGTGAGCGTGCGGCATATGCATCGGCGCGATTGGTGAGCATCGTCGGTTCGCGGCCGGTCTGTGCGGTGACCGCGTCAAAATCCTTGATGGCGTTGTCGTATTCGCCTTTGCCGCTGTACACCATCCCGCGCGCCACCAGCGCACGGCCACTCTTTTCATCGACCTGCAACGCAGCGGTGCAGTCCTGCATAGCGACGTCCCATTCGCCGCGGTCCATTTCGCGATTGCAGACGTGACAAGATCTTCAATCTGCTGACTCTTCGCGTCGAGCACCGGGGCACAACCGGCTTGGCCTGAAACGCAGCGGCGGAATTCTGATCGCAAGGGCGATCCAAAATGTCGCAGTGAATCCGAAGAACGCAATGCGAAACCGGCATGCCTGCCCACCACAATCTACAACAGCCATCGTCTGACCCTCAACTCGGGTTACGGAAACTGAACGCCACCAGGATTCACGGCCAATCTCCCCCGGAAGAAATCCTGCGGCGTCAATGAAGGCATACTCTACTGCTGAGCGCCTGAACAGGATACTCTCAAAGGTGGAATTTTCCTGTCGGCACGCCAGATTTCAGATCAAGCCCTCAAGTTCGACACTCCATGCGATCTTTATACTCCGCGCGGTCATTGCTTGTCGCTACGAAAGCACTGCATTCACAAGTTCGCCGTGGATGTCGGTCAAACGGAAGTCGCGGCCTTGATACTTGTAGGTCAGTTGCTTGTGATCGACGCCCATCAGGTGCAGGATTGTGGCATTCAGATCATGCACATGGACCGGATCCCGAACGATGTTGTAGCAGTAATCGTCTGTTTCCCCGAGCGTCATGCCTCCCTTGACGCCCGCACCAGTCATCAAAACCGTGAAGCAGCGAGGATGATGGTCACGACCGTAATCGTCAGCGGACAGTCCGCCTTGAGAATACACGGTTCGTCCAAACTCCCCGCCCCAGACAATGAGCGTGTCTTTCAAAAGACCACGCTGGTCCAGGTCGTTTATCAACGCCGTCGTGGCCTGATCGGTGTCGCGCACCTGCCCTCGAACAGCATTAGGCAAACCGCCGTGATGATCCCAGCCCATGTGGAACAACTGCACAAAGCGCACATCCCGTTCGGCCAGTCGCCGTGCCAGCAGGCAGTTTGACGCGTAACTTCCACTGCGATGAACATCCGGGCCGTAACTGTCGAGCACATGCTTTGGCTCATTGGAAATGTCAATCAGTTCCGGCACGCTGGTCTGCATCCGGAACGCCATTTCATACTGTGCAATTCGCGTCTGGATTTCCGGATCACCCACCGTTGCGAAGTGCTGTTGATTCAGCACGGACAGTCGATCGAGAGTACTGCGGCGTGTTTGAGCCGACATTCCCTGCGGGTTACTCAGATACAATACGGCGTCGCCCGAATTACGAAACTTCACGCCCTGATGTTTGGAAGGCAGAAACCCGGAACCCCACAAGCGATCGTACAGCGGCTGATCGTCCGGACGTCCGCTGCCGAATGATGTCAGCACGACATACGACGGCAGATTTTCGTTTTCACTGCCCAGTCCATAACTTGCCCATGCCCCGATACTCGGTCGTCCCGCCAACTGCGAACCTGTCTGACAAAACGTGATGGCCGGATCGTGATTGATGGCTTCGGTGTGCATCGAACGAATCATGCACCACTTGTCTGCCAGCGTCGGCATGTGAGTCAGCGCGTCGCTCATCCACATACCGCATTCGCCGTGCTGAGCGAAATTGAACACAGACGGAGCCACCGGAAATGTCGACTGACCGCTTGTCATCGTTGTCAGTCGCTGTCCCTGTCGAATTGACGCCGGCAGATCTTCGCCGCGACGTTCCGCCAGCATCGGCTTCGGATCAAACAAGTCCATCTGAGAAGGCGCACCGGACTGAAACAGATAAATAATCCGTTTCGCCGCTGGTGCATGATTTGGAAACTGCGGCAGCCCGATTTCAGGTGCCGCCTGAGCCCCGCTGCCGGAATTCATCAGCGTCGCCAGCGCCGTGGCACCGACTGCGGTTGAACCATGTTTCAGGAACAGACGGCGATTCAGGGCATCCTGTGTCTGGATGGCGGACGAAAAATTCAATTGAGACATATGTGAGCTCTCTGCTGTGCGTGATCTCCCGGTCAACTTTATTTGTTCCGCTGCTGTATTGCCAATGCATTCTCAGCTGAAATCACCTGGTGTCACAGTGCCTGCGTCCTTCAATGATGCTCACATTCGCATTGGTCGGGATGGTGAATGACCATCTGGTCGACTGCTTTCGGCACGCCGAAGTGCAGGCGGCAGTCCGAAATCCGGTACGTACATCATCGTCCCGGCCGCGGAATATCGATCGAGCCAGGCGGCAGTACTAATTGCATGGTAGTGGCACTATTTCTGAGTTTCGGTCGCTGCCGCGCGAAGCAGCGTCAGAGCGGTCTCGACCAGCATCTCTCCGCTGCCCGGCTGAACGGCAGAATTGGTCACCTCGTAGCTGCCGCCGGCGTAAGCCGCCCGATGCGGGATATAGATTGATTCAACGGTGTTTGACAATTCGATAACGATTGTCGTGCGGAACGGCGACCCATGTTTGATCGCCTGTCCCAGCTCGACAAACACCTCGCCGGGCAGACAGACAATCGCCACCTCATTGCCAATCGTCATCACGGTCATGTTGACCGGAAGTGTTTCGCCGATCCCGGCCAATGAGCGACTCAGACCCCAGGTGATATGTTCGGCGGTCTTCGTGTAGGGCTCACGATGACGCAACTGATCAAGAATCAATTTCTTGTAAGCGGTGACGTGTTCGAGAAACTCCACCTTGCCGCCGTGATTGGCCAGGTCGACAAGCTGCACTGAACGTTCGACCTCTTCGCGGGTCGCATCTTCGAGAGGCAACTGCACGACCTGCGATTTGACCGCCAGCCGTGTGTTTTCAATCGGCGTCAATTGAGCAAATTGTTCGCAGATCGACGTACCGATGGAATTGCCGATAAAATCCGCTTTGTTCCTGACGGTCGTCGAAGGGTCGGCGTGATTAATGTCGCCGCAGCATCCGGTGCCAAAAATCGAAATGACGTCCGAGCCGAACGCTTTGCGCAGCGTACGCTCAATGAAGAACGGATAGTCGGCACTCCATCTCATTCCTCCGACGGTATCAAGATGCAGAGCAAAGTTGCTGACGATGCCGCGCGTCGTGCCGTCCTTTGGATCACGAATCGCGAGCAATTCGATCTCAGGATCGATCGGACCAGCAGCCCGGACAACTTCAGGATTTGATAAGCTTTGCCAGGTTTGCACGCTGCCGTCACGCATAACGAATCGGCGGTTGAAGGAAACCGGCGTCGCCTGCGTCGCTGAACCGGTTGCCAGCGACGAGGGCTTCGCGCTGGCGTGAGCCTGCACGATAGCTTCCACTGCTCCCCCGATCAGTTTTTCGATGTATGTGGCCCGCAGTTCTTCCTGTTTTTCTTTGCCGAGATACAGATACAGCTCCTTCATGTAGTCTGGTGCGGTGTGCGAGTGCGTTGCCGAGATCGCGATATTGTTCTCCGGAATGCCCGTCTTCTCAGAGACTCTCCGTCGAACTTCGCGGGACAGATCGGTGGCAATTCCGATCAAATCACACACAACCAGAGCGCCGGCTGTGTCGCCATCACGAAAGACGATCGCTTTGGCCTTCAGCGGATCAATTGTCCCTTCGGCCAGACGCTCGTGATAATAACCAGCCATCGGAAAGCCGACCGGCGGCGTGATGTCCGTCTCGGCAACGCCGACCAACAGAGTGCTGCCCGTGGCCGACTCGGACGTCAACCGATCCGTTTCGTCCGCCGTCGCGGCAACAGACAGGATTGAACACGCAAGCAAAAACATCTGACAGCGGAATTGCATATGACTTAGTTCCTTCGTGCAGGCTTGAAGAAGCATTACTGGACTTCTTTCGCAACCTTCAGGATTTGAAGCAGGGCGATGGCGTTGTCCAGACCGCCCACGGAGTTACTAAACGCGACGGCTTTGCGGATATCTGCAATTCCTACGCTGCTGTTCGATGGCTGTTCTTCCTTGACTTTTGTCCTGGACTTTGAAGCAGGCGCTTCGTCTGCGGGAGTCACGCCAGTCACAGTTTCAGGGGTCTCATGTCGATCGGCGGAGTCGTCAACAACAGCGATTTCCGCCGCGCTACCTGGTTTCCGACCATTCATATTCTTCTTAGCCATCGCGTATTCCATTGATCCCGGTTGTTTGGTGCACAGGTCAGACTTCGGACTGAATCTGAATTTGAGCTGTTGTGGCTTGTATTGCGTCGATCATAAAATCGACGGCCCGCTGGACTGTATCGAATCCGTGTGGAGGGTTCGACCATGCCTCAAGTCCAATTCGCAGGATCATTGCTGAACCGCACTTTATCCCGGAAACAGCTATTCTTTGATCGGATTGCGCTTCTGTGCCAACAACCACTCATAAAATTCGGGGTTGTTGTAGGTTTCTGTCCACGAGTCATGCTCTGCATCCGGATAAACTGTCAGTTTTGGCGTACCGCCTTTTTCCTTCATTGCATCGATCATTTCCTGCGAGCGCTCCAGCGGTACTCCCAGGTCTTTGGCTCCATGGAAGGCCCACGTCGGCAGATGCGGAAACCGGCGAGTCCAGTATGGCTCACCTCCGCCGCAAATCGGGGAGATCGCAGCAAACCGTTCCGGTGCGAATGCCGCCAATTCCCATGTGGCGAACCCGCCCATGCTCAGGCCGGTGACGTAAATTCGGTCAACATCCACCTTTTTATTCCTGATGACTTCATCCAAAAGAGCTGTTATCTCAATCGGCTCCCAGGAGCGATCTTTGGGACACTGCGGCGACACAAGAATGAACGGAAACTCTCTGCCTTCGCTCACCAACTTTGGCGGACCATGCTTCTTCACCAATTCGAGATCGTTTCCTCTTTCGCCGGACCCATGCAGAAACAACACCACTGGCCAGGATTCCTGCGCGTCATAGTCTTTGGGCAAGTACAGCAGATAATTCATCTCGACTTTAATCTCGACACTCAGGCGTTCCGACGTCTGAGCCGTGTCATCAGCAACCGCTGGCGCTGACAGGATGCCTGTCACGAGAAACAGGCAGACTACGATTCGTATCATCATTTTCGTCCAAAGTGAGAGGAGCTGATCCGTTTTAGATTCGCGTGACATTATCGAATGGGCTCATCAAACTGAAATGCACGAAAGATACGTCAGGGTGCGTAGATATTGGAATTGCAGAATGGACATGCCGGGTGTCACGAAGAACAGTAGTTGTAGTTGAAGCTGATTCTTTGAGAACGGAGTCCCGGCGATGGCAAAGCATCTTACTCTGGAAGAACGTGATCGTATAGCCGATCTGAAGTCGCGTGGGTTCGCTCAGGCGGCCATTGCAAAGGCTCTGGGCCGCAATCCATCTGTCATCTCGACAGTATTTCCCCAAAGGCACAGAATTTAACACTGTCTCTCCAGCACGCGTTCGGCAAGTGGAAAATCTTATCAACGATCGACCACGACGATGCCTTGGATATAAGACACCCAACGAAGTCTCACGCGAAAACCACGCCAATCCAGAATGCATTTCAGATTCATGATCGACGACGGCGACTCAGCGCCCACAAGCCGCATAGAATATTTCTCCAGGAGCGACGGTAATGTTAGTACTACTATCTTGCATTTTCCTAACGAGTCGTCAACATACTCCCGACGAGCTTGAGTTGCCCTGACTCAGACCCGCCATTGGCTGACTCCCGAACGGCATTTCAGAGGAGATTTGACATGGTGCGTGGTGACGTTGGTTTGCTGGTGTCGCGGTTGTTTTTCTGGCTCGAGCCTCGCGCCGTCAAAATGGGAGGGGGGGGCAGTTTAGGACCTCAAATATGACCGCTGATTGCGGTTTGTTCCCTTCGCTTGATTCCGGGTCCTCTCCACGTGACCCGATGTCTGTCACCACTCTCAGGGTCAGCAGACCTCCGTCCGGCCAAGTGTGGAGAACTTTCTGGGAAGCGTGTGTTTCGCATCTGCGTGGTCAACGATCGAAGCGGCGATCGTCATGGCGAATTACCCAACGGGTTGAAATGTGTGAAGCGCGCGTCCTGCTCTCCGGAATGTCACCGATGGCGAGCATGGACATGTACGGCGTATCGAAGGATTCACTGACCGTTGCCGCATCAGGTGTCGTGGCCAACGACAGCGACATGGAATCGGACCCCTTGACGGCAGTCCTGTATTCCAGTCCCTCGCATGGAACGATTTCGCTCAGTTCCAACGGTGGATTCACTTATACGCCCGTTCTCGGATACGCTGGCAGCGACAGTTTTCAGTATCGCGCGTTCGACGGGACATCGTACAGTTCCGCGACGTCTGTAATGTTCACGGTTACAAATTCGTGGAGTACCCAGACCAATGCCGAAGATCGAGCTTCTGAAACGGCAGACAATTTCGGAGCAGTCGGTACGGTCGGTTTCACGGGCGATACACAGGCTTTCGCGTCTGTCGGCGACGGACAATTGCTGGTTTATTCATCGAACAGTGAACCCAAACCCATCATCGCGGTCGAAACCGACTTCAATGGCGGCACTCCCACATCCCTCGAAAGCGTATTGACTTTCAATGGCGTCGCTGGCTCGACGGTCTACTACAACACGACCGGGATCTCGGGAACTACCCGGTTACGATTCGCGACTCAGGTCGATGCATCAAGTTTGGCAACCGGGAAATATGCCTGGTCAATGTCACTGAAGGCGAAGTATTCCGACGGGTCAACGAGCACGCGGAGTTACTCTGGCTCCAGTTTCATTGGGAACTGGAACAACAACACGGAAGGAGATTCCTGGAATATTGCCGACATGGAACGTCTGGTTTCCGTCTCCGGGGGAATGCTGTGGACGCGTGGCGACGGTGTAACGGCGTACTTTGCCGGATCCGGAACGTACACAAGTCCCGCGGGACCATACGCGTTTTCAACCCTCGTCCAAAACACAGGGCCAACGTACACACTCACGGATCAGTATGGAAATAAGGCGAATTTCTCGGCAACTGGTAATCTGACCTCAAGGGTTGATACAAACAGCAATACTACAACGTACACCTACATCGATGCTGACAGCGATAGCCAGACGGACGACCTTTCGACAGTGACCGATCCGTGGGGCCGCGTGACCACATTGGCCTATTCGGGCGGCCTGCTGGTCTCCGTCACCGATCATGCCGCGCGTGTGACTACGATTGCCCACGACGGCCAGGGACGGATAACGTCCGTGACGAGTCCTGATCCGGACGGCGCCGGACCATTGACCAGCCCGGTGACAACTTACGGATATTCGGGAACAACTCGCAAATTGACAACCATCGCGGATCCGTTGAGTCATGTGGCGACAATCGCTTACGACTATGTGGGCCTCTTCGATCAGATCACGGCGGCGGATGGCGGCGTCCAGAAGCTTGATCCGTATCAGTCGCGTGGGATCCCGGCGAGCGGGACAGGAACGGTGGGAACCCCGGCGACGCCATATCTGCCAAACTCCGGCAGCAACCTGTATGCGGTGTACACGGATCAACTGAACCAGGTATCAAAGACTGTCTACAACCAGTTGGGTCAGGTCACGACCTTCATCGATCCGCTGTCCAGCACCACAGTATCGACTCGGAACAGCAACGGACTGGTCACGCAGATGACTCTGCCGGATCCGGATGGAGGCGGCACAAAAGTCTCACCCGTCTGGAATTATCAATACGACACCAAAGGGAATCTCACACAGCTGGCCTTCGGCAGTGACATCCAGACGTGGGTCTACAACACTCTCAGTCGACCCACAAGCCATACGGATGAACTCAGCCGCAGCGAATCGTGGACCTGGGACACATACGGCAATCAGCTCACGCACACAGACAAGCTCGGAAAGGTGACCACGAACGCGAACAATTCGCGTGGTCAGGTGACGAGCATCACGCAACCCGATCCGGACGGAGCGGGAGCACTGACAAGTCCCGTCACTACGCTGGCTTATGATACGCTGGGACGCGTCGTGACGCTCACGAACCCCGACAGTTCAACACAGACATTCACCTACAGCACCGCCGATCAGATGCTCACGTCGACCGATGAACTGGGTCGAGTCACCACCAACACCTATGATAATCTCGATCGTCTGAAGACCGTCACGCAGCCGGATCCCGATGGAGCGGGGTCCCTCACAAGTCCCGTCACAACGGCCGTCTACAACGCCGGGAGTCTTGTCACTTCGGTGACAGATGCAAAAGGATACGTCACCTCGTACACATACGACAGTATGAACCGGCTGACGCAAACGACTCTGCCGGATCCGGATGGCGCAGGCTCGCTGACTTCACCCGTGTGGCAAACGGCCTGGAATGTCGCCGGGCTGATGACGAGTATAACGGATCCGGTCGGCGCAGTCACCGCGTATGGCTACGACAATGCACAACGGAACACAACAGTCACCGGTGCCGATCCGGACGGGGCCGGTCCTCTGACCAGTCCAGTAACGACATATGCTTACGATCCGCTCGGACGTACGATCAGCGTGACGGACGCCTTGAGCCGAGTGACAACACTGGAATACGATATTCGCAGTCGGTTGACCAAGCAGACACAGCCAGCCGGATTCATGAGTTTTGGACCTGTCACCCAGTGGGCCTACAACGCTGCCAGCGAAATGACGTCCGTCACCAATCCGATGGGATATGTGACGAGTTATGCGTACGACGCGATGAGTCGTGTGACGCAAGTCACTCAGCCGGACCCGGATGGTGCCGGAGCACTGACAAGTCCGGTTTCGGGGATGACTTACGACGCCCTCGGACGAAATATCACCCAGACCGATCCGCTGGGAAATGTCACGTCGCTGGAATACGACAACCGCTCGCGGCTGAAAAAGCAGACGGATCCTGACCCGGACGGAGCGGGAGCGCTCACCAGTCCTGTCACGCAGTGGGCCTATGACACCGCCAGCCAGATGACCTCCATGACTAACGCTCTGGGTTACGTCACGACCCGCGTATACGACAAACTTGGACGCGTCAAACAAGTGAATCAGCCTGATCCCGACGGAGCCGGAGCCCTGACGTCACCCATACTGAAGTCCACGTACGACTCAAACAACAATGTCCTGACCGTCACGGATCCGCTGAACAAGGTCACTACGTACGCGTATGACAATCTCAATCGACTCAAGACCCTGACGCAGGCCGATCCCGACGGTGCCGGTTCGCTCACGTCCCCCGTGACCACATGGAATTACGACGCGGCAAATCAGGTGACGAGCGTCGTCGATCCGCTGAACCGGACCACCAGCGACGTCTTCGACAAACTCGGACGAAAGACTCAAACCACGCTTCCGGATCCGGATGGAGCGGGTTCGCTGACCAGTCCGGTGATCAACGTCGCCTATAACGCGGTCAATCGTGTGACGAGCGTCACCGATCCGCTGGGGAATGTCACGGCCTATGCCTATGATAACCTGGATCGCGTGAGCACAATCACACAAGCGGATCCGGATGGAGCCGGTTCGCTGCTGGCCGCCACGCAAACAAACCAATATGACCTGCTGGGCCGCCTCACGTCACACAAACAATCGATGACAACTGCAGACGATCAGACGTCGGTCTACTCGTATGATAACCTCAATCGATTGATCCAGCTCACGCAGCCCGATCCGGACGGAGCTGGGTCACAGACGGCTCCTGTCACCAGTTATACGTACAATGCCAATGGCAACCGCATCACGGAAACCAATCCGCTGGGGAAAGTCACGACATGGGCGTTCGACAATCTGAACCGATTGACACAGACAACGCAGCCCGATCCGGACGGTGCGGGATCGCTGACGTCGCCGATCACGACATTTGGCTATGACACGCTCAGTCGCCGCACGACTCTCACCGATCCGGACAACAATGTCACCACATGGGCGTTTGACGGCCTGAATCGAATGACCAGTGAAACCAACGCCCTTGGCAAAGCCGATTCGTATGTTTACAACGCCGCCAGCGACATGACCAGCCACACCGACCGCAACGGACGCGTGACAAATTATGTGTACGACAACCTGCATCGTCGCACGCAGGAAAAATGGATGTCCGGCAGCACGGTCCTCAACACCTTTGCGTACACCTTCGATTCCGCCAGCCAGTTGACGGGGGCGTCGGCAACCGGAACGCAGATGACTTACACGTTTGACGATCTGGGACGCGTGCTGACGGCGAGCAATTCCGGAACAACGAATATCCCAACGACCATCCAGACCAACGTGTACGACGCCAACAGCCGTCGCACGCAGCAGACGGCAACGGTGGCCAGCGTCGCGGATTACAAGAACACCTGGACTTGGGACAACGCCAACCGTCAGACTCAGGTGAAACAGGAAGGTCAGACCGGTGGGATTACCGTCGCTGGCAAACGAGTGGACTTCACGTACAACACCGGCGGCATGTTTACCGGCCTAAAGCGATACAACGATCTGGCGGGAACCCAGATTGTTGCAAACACCACTTACACATACGACATGCTGGCCCGCCTGACAGCTCTGGACCACAAGAATGCAAGCGGCGGCAATCTGGCCAATTACACGTGGACATTCGACAGCGACCGACGCATCACGAATTTCACGAACACCGACGGATATTCGAACTTTACGTACGACACAAATGATCAGGTCACGGTAGTGGATCATTCGTACCAGACCGACGAAACGTACACGTACGATGCGAATGGAAACCGGACAAATACGGGCTACACGACCGGGACAAACAATCGCGTGACGAGCGACGGAACGTACAATTATGCGTACGACGACGAAGGAAATCGGATTTCGCGAACAAAGATTTCCGACAGCACGAAGATTGAGTACACTTGGGACTATCGGAATCGCCTGACGGCCGTTGTCAACAAGAACGCGAG
>JBBJME010000409.1:0-4825 GCA_037719765.1 Planctomycetaceae bacterium | reverse complement strand
CTTCACGGACGGCAGCAGCGGTCCCGGAATAAAACAGATCGACGCCCAGGTTGGCTCCCGGATTGATTCCGGCCAGGACAAAATCAGGTGGCGATTTCAGCAAATGCCTTAGTCCGACCCGAATGCAGTCTGCCGGCGTGGAATTCACAACCCGGATTTCTCCGAATGGTGCCACCTGGCGTCGTTCGACGCGAATTGAGTTTTTCGTATCGACAGCATGGCCTTTGGAACTGTGACAAATGGCCGGTGCCACAACGATCACATCACCCAGCGGCAGCAATGCTTGATACAGTGCGGCAAGTCCGGGCGCGTCGAATCCATCGTCATTGGTGATCAGAAATTGCACTGTGCATGGGCCTTTATTCAGCGGATGGAGTCCAGCGCGGCGTTGAATCATCGTTCCTCACCCCCGCGAAAACGAGTCGTTCTGGCTGAAGTATCGCTTCCAGGAACTTCTTGACTCGAATTCTGTGTTCCCATAGGTTCCGTGGATTCGTGGGGTTCGGCAGCCGTTTTGACCGAAGCACGTCGAATTTCTGTGAATTTTACAGTCTCTAAGGAACATTTTGAAATGGCCGATCTGATCGCACCGCATGGTGGATTGTCAGAACCTGTATGCTGCACTGTTGGTGAAAAGGACCGAGAGGCATTCCTCGCCGAAGCAAAAACTCTGCCGCACGTGCCCGTGTCTGCCGCTGACCTTTCCAGTGTTTACCGCTTCGGTGACGGAACACTCAGCCCTCTGACGGGGCCGATGAATTCGGCAGTTTACAATCAAGTCCTTGATGAATGTTATGTCGTCAGCAATGGCGCGAAATACGCCTGGACGATCCCGATCGCTTTCCCGATCACAGCCGATATGGCGAAGACACTCAAAGCTGGCCAGAAGGTTGCTTTGACCGGACCGAACGGGGACATCGTCGCCACACTGGACGTCAACGACGTGTATGCATGGCCAAAGTTGAAGTACCTGCGATCAGTGTACCTCACCGATCGAATTGATCATCCGGGTGCCGACATGGTGATCAAAGGCGAAGCTGCGAACTCACACCTGATCGGTGGCGAGATCAAGGTACTGCCACAGCCGAAAAATCCATCGTTCGGCAAGTATGTGTTGACGCCGCGCGAAGTTCGAAAGCTGCTGGCGAGCAAAGGCTGGGACGCCGTCGTTGCATTCCAGACACGCAACCCGCTGCATCGTGCCCATGAGTACGCACTTGTGTACGGCCTCGAAACTCTGCTGCAGCAGGGGCTGAATGCCGGTGCCAGTTTGAATCCGCTCATTGGCGAAGTCAAAGGCGACGATGTGAATGCTGAGATTCGCATGCAGACGTATGAAAAACTGATCACCGACCGTTCACTGGGTGACGGCGACAGCGATGCCAGCTTGTGGGGACCTCGGAAGGAATCGGTGCCGGATCGCGTTGTCCTGCTGGGTCTGGACATCAAAATGTTCTATGGTGGTCCCAAGGAAGCAGTGATGCACGGAATCTATCGTCAGAACATGGGCTACACGCATCTGGTCATCGGACGCAAGCACGCCGACGCGCCGTACGCCAACGGCGAATCCATCTGGGGCGACTTCGACGCTCAGGAGATTTTCAAGAAGCTCGGCGGCGATTTGAAGATCAAAACCGTCAACGTCGGATTCGCAGCTTACTATGAGTCCGCTGGCCGCGTTGATCTGATGGAACGCCACAAAGACGAAAAACCGTGGTCCATCAGCGGCAAAGACATCCGCGCAACTCTGCAGAAAGGCGAACTTGTGGACGGCCGCATTATGCGGCCCAGCACCTCGCAGATTCTGGGAGCAGCGATGAAAGTCGGCTGATTCGGAACATTCGGTATGGTTTCAATGGCGGGGGCCAGCAGCGTCGCATCCAGACGCTGCTGGCCTTTCGCATTGACCGCGACGGGGCATATGGGGACCAGTACATGATTTGTCGTTTTTTTTCGAAGGATTCAATGCTGCAGCGGAGAGTTCGTGCAGGAACTTCAACAGCAACCAGTGCACCACGGAACTCTCAAATCACAGACCGCTCGGACTCAGTTTCAACCGCTCCAGATTCCTTTTGTGAATGTTCTGATATCGCCGGTGATATTGATCGGCCCGTTCGACGCAGGCCGAGTCGCCCCGCTGATGCCCCAATAATCGCCAGGCTTCGGCGAGCTTGAAACATGCAATTTCATCCTCAGGAGTCATCGCCATCACCTGTGTCAGATCATCCTCCGCCTGCTCGTATTGCCCCATTTCCAGGTGCAGGATTCCTCGCAGTCTGATCGCTTCAGGAATGTTCCGGATCTGGTCAGACGCCGCGTTGATTGCGGCAAGTGCCTCGGCGGGCCGACCCTCAAGATGGCAAAGACGTGCCTGCCAGACATTCATGCGCGGGTCCGAAACGTTTGCCAGCCGCAGCAGATCGAATTGTTCCCTCGCCAAGGTGGCATCGCCAGCGTCGATGCAGCAGTCGAGCAGACGACGACGCACCTCGACAATATCTGTCACCGGGATCGCACGATTCAATGCGGCCTTATACGTTTGAATCTCAGCCAGCGTGTTTTGTTTTTGTGCATAGATTGAAGCCAGCTGCAGCCACCACCGCGTCGTTTCCGGAGCGATCTTCGTCAGTTCACGGGCTGCATCAACGAGTTCCTTGTGTAGGTTCAATACATCATAAAGCCGGCACTGCAGCGAAAGTCGTTCTTCAAGGCGATGAGTCGTGCCCTGAATCGCCGCGAGTGCCATCTCCGCTGTGTTCCACTGCTCACCCTGAACACTCAGCGTTGCATACGCGAGCAAATCGTCGGCAGAACACTGAGTCCGATTAAGCCGCGTCATTGCGGTGCTGGCCTCCGTCCAGTTTCCGGCCGCTGCGAGAACGAGACACAATTCAATCTCGGCCGGCGGAAAGTGTCCGTCCGCAGCAGCGACAGCTTGCTGCAGTAGTTCAATTTGTTCCGCTTCGTTCCTGGACAGCAGGGCTCTTCTGAGCAATTCACCCGGATCTTCAGGCCACAGGAACCAGGCGGTGATCAGTGCCATTAACAGTCCTGAGATACATACCAACAGCTGCCCAGGTCGAAGTCTTTTCATTGCCCGTTCAGGGTGAGGCATCTGCGACTCCTCGCCCCTGAATCAAAGAACTGGTTTCGCCTGCCCTCACACTTGGAAACGATTCGCAGGAGCCGTCCGGCCATCGCACTTCGACGTCGATTGAATCTTCGTCGGCTGGCAACAGAATTCGCTGATCCGACGAAGAGAGATACCCGGCACCGCTGCGTGTCAGACGGACGATGCGACCTGCCTGTGATGCAATCGACACAACGGCACCAACGGCATCTCGATGATCATGAGTTCCAATCAGTTGAATTCGGCAAAACCTCGCGGGCACAATCCGGTTCCGAAGCAACGCTGCCGGTTGATTCTGATGCACAACCACAAGGTCCGGCGCGCCGTCGTCGTCAAAATCACCCACTGCAGCGCCGCGGGCGGAATGACTTGTTCTGAAATACGGACCGCCGGAAAGCGAGACATCCGTAAATCGACCGTTCCTCTGGTTCATGAACAACTGCGAAGGTTGAAGATAAGGCAACTGGCCGCCGTTGTAGAAAACATGTCCGTTCGCGACAAACAAATCGAGCCAGCCGTCGCTGTTAAAATCTTCCATCGCGGTTCCAAAGCCCACATGGAGACGCGACCGCCCGGCCAGTCCTGCGGCGTTGGTTGTCTGCTGAAACAGCTGATCGCCCAGATTTCGGTAGAGGCTGTTGTCTTCCAGTTCGAAATTTGTAACCCACAGATCTGCCAGGCCATCACCGTCATAGTCGCCAGCGTCGACTCCCATGCTGCCATCGTGCATGCCGTATTGGTTCACCGCCACGCCGGCAGTGTGCGCGATTTCCTTCAGAGTTCCGTCAGTCTGCCCAGGATACAGGAAATTGTCCGACTCATCATTGGCGACATAGAAATCAATCAGATTGTCGCCATTCAGCTCGGCCGCAATTACTGCCAGTCCATTTCCACCAGCTTTCAGACCGACCTGGTCTGATACATCTTTAAACATGCCATTTCCACAGTTTCGGTAGACGCAATCGTCGGCGGGCTGGAATAAACGTGGCCCGCAGACTTCTCGATCACCATCCCCATTCCAGCACGGGCGATCTGACTCTGGAGACCATTTCAGATATCCTGTGACAAACAAATCCGGAAAGCCATCGCGATCGATGTCGCCCCATGCCGCCCCCGTCCACCATGCCTCGTTGTTTTGCAACGCGACAGCAATTATATCCTGAAAACAACCATCGCCGTTGTTGTGAAACAGTCGGCACCGTCCGAAGGCCGTCACAAGAAGATCTGGAAAGCCATCGCAGTCATAGTCAGATACAAAGCAGCCGTGCGAATAGTCTCCCGCAGTGTCAAGTTCGGCTTCTTTGCTCACATTCGTAAACTGAAAAGGACCGACATTGCGAAATAATGCTCCGGACAACCCTGCAATCATGCCGTCTGCCAACGTTCCCCCACCGGTGAAAAAGATTTCAACGTCTCCGTCCTTGTCATAATCGAAGACCGCCGCACCGCCTCCAAGACTTTCGAGGATGAAAAAGTTTCCGCCTTCTTCTCCATTTCGATACACAAAGTCAAAGCTGCTGACGGCACTCGTCGTTTCAAACCAATCTTTATCCCCAACTTCATCGTCGAAGGCCGAAGGCGGAATAACATCGGCTTCATCCCGTTCGTTCGTTGCTGGGTTGATCACCCCGGGAACCACCGTCTCAACGGATCGCACAAAGGGCTCGCCCTTCCCGCAGCCTGCGGTCGTTGTTT
>JBBJME010000408.1:0-4880 GCA_037719765.1 Planctomycetaceae bacterium | reverse complement strand
GCCCGGCAGGCAGGACCTACTCTTAATACAGTTACAGACCGCTAGCGCCTATCCGCTCATGAACAGGTCAGCAATGTTCGGACTCTTCAAATCCAGACAAACTCCTCCAAAGCCCGCTCCTGGTGCGGCGGTCGGGTATTCGTCGGATTTGATTGATCCAAAGGTGATGGAGCAGATTGGATACCTGGAACTGCTGTCTCGAACGGTCGTCGATGGGCTGCTCGCGGGGAAACATCGATCGACGACAAAAGGCGGTTGCTGTGAGTTCTCTCAGCATCGTCAATACGCGCCCGGCGATGAGATTCGGCAGATTGACTGGCAGGTGTTCGCCCGGAACGACAGGTATTTCATCAAACAGTTTGAAGAAGAAACAAATCTCCACGCCATCATGGCGCTGGATACCAGTGGGTCGATGAAGTTTGGCCTGTCGACGGTGAGTAAGCTGGGCTACGCACGCCAGGCAGCTGCATGTATCGCTCGGATGCTTCTGCGTCAGCGAGATGCGGTGGGACCGGCGATCCTCAACGAGCAGACTCCGCTGTTTCTGCCGCCGCAGCAGAACGCAGCTCATCTGCAGGCGATCCTGTCGATTCTTCAGGCCGCAAAGCCTTCGAACGGCGGTTCTCTGGCGACTCAGATCCGAGCCATGGTGCCGCGGATGCGTCGCAGAGGCTTGTTTGTGCTGTTCTCGGACTGTTTTGGTGATTTGGACGAGTTGTCAACTTCCCTGCGTATCGTGCGGGCGCGCGGTCACGATGTGGTTGTCATGCACGTACTCGCGCCGGAAGAGATTCATTTCGACTTCAGACACTGGTCGTCATTTCAGTCGCTGGAGGTGGCAGGGCATCGGATGAGTCTGGATCCGGCCGCGATTCGGGATGAATACCTGCGCCGCATTCGAACATTTGTAGAACGACTGGAGACCATTGTGACAGGACTCGGCGGCGATTACGTTCGTATGGCCACCAACAAGGATATGGCAGAGACGCTGGGATGGTTTCTGCGTGAACGCACGGCGAGGAGTAAATAGTTTCGTAGGGCTTGGAAAAGGGGTCAGGAACCAATAGCCAAATGGCCCAAAGGGTGCTCCGCACTATTGGTTCCTGACCCCTTTTCCAAGCCCGCACATAGGGACAAAACAACAATATGGGTTTTCTGAGCATCACATTTCTGGTCGCAATGCCTTTGGCGCTGGCACCGATTCTGTTGCACCTGTTTGATCGGCGACGCAATGTCACGATTGAATGGGGAGCGATGGAATTCCTGCTCCAGGCCGCCACGCGCCGAACCGGTGCCAGAAAACTCAAGCAATGGCTGCTGCTCGCTCTGCGCGTCCTCGCGATCGCTGCGCTCGTGCTGGCGCTGGCTCGACCGAAACTGCCGGGGCATTGGTTGGGAAACAGTGATCGCGGTGAAACGATTTTCGTCATCGATAATTCCATGTCGACTCACGTGTTTCCGAAGACCGCACGCTCTTTGCCGGACTGATCGAGCGCGCGACTGAGGAACTTAACGGCATCGCTCCGGGCGACTCGGTGCGTGTTCTGCTTGCATCTCCGTACCCGGTCTGGGCCACAGCCGGCGATGTTCGAGTTGACTCGGGCTCGCGTGAACTCGTCGTGCAACAGTTTCAGGAGATTCAGCCGACCAACGGCAGCAGCGATTTGCTGGCTGCGATGTTTACTGCCGTTCAGGCTGATGCCGACCAGAACACTCAGAAACGCCGTGTCGTCCTGCTGACCGATGGCCAGGCGGCGGACTGGAAGACGAGCGACACGAGTGGCTGGCAGAGATTTCAGGAAGCTCTGAAGTTGGCGACAATTCCAACTCAGCTCGACGTGATCGAACTGGATGCAACGACGCCGAAATCCACAAATGTGGCCGTCAACAGCGTTCATTCCAGTCGCCTTGTGACCGGGATCGGGCAAATGTTCACCGTGACGGCTCAGATTCAAAACCACTCGGCGGTCGAGTCTGCAGGCTGCGGCCTTTCCTGGCAGGTGGGATCGCAGGAAGAACACTCAGCCGAGGTTCCGTCCCTGACCGGAGACACTACGTATGAAGCCGTGTGGCGACATTCGTTCTCGAAACCGGGCGTTTATTCGGTGTCGTGTCAGATCAAGTCTGACGATATCCTTGCTCCCGATAATCGAGCGACTGTTGTGATTGAAGTCATAGAAGAAGTCCCGGTGCTCGTGGTTGAAGGAGCTGCGGGACACGCAGAACTGCAGCAGGATTCCTTCTTCCTTCAGGCCGCCATGGGTTGGGTCAATGGCGAAGCGATGGATCAGCACAGTGTGTATCGCCCCGTGACTGTCAGCCCTGATCAGCTGGAAGGCATGAGTCTTGCCGGCTACAGAGCAGTCATCGTGCCAAACTTCACATCGCTGAGTGAAAGAACAGTCGCGGAACTCAAGGCATTCGCTTTCAACGGCGGCGGCGTCTGGATTGCACTGGGCCCGCGCGCTGATATCGAAATGTTTAACCAATACGTGTTCGCTCACGGGGACGGGCTTTCGCCGCTGGCCATTGATGGTATTGTGGCGGAAGTGAATGCTGACTCTAGTCCTTAAACAAGCGACCCCGGACAGGTTGTTTTGCGTTGTTTTTCGGTTTTCGCGCCGCGCAACGGCGAACGACGCGAGCGATTCGCTTGAGGTGCATCGGGTTGGAAATTCTGCATCGCGGAGACTTCAGCAGCATAGCTGCGGGGAGGCGGGACGACCGATCGAAGCACAACGACTTCGACATCACATGCCTCCGCACACTCGTGGCCGAGAACGAGTGGTCGGACGCCAGGTCTACAAGTTCAGAACTTCCACCATGCGCCAGAAGATCGGTTGCGAATCGTTCCATGCAAGCAGGCGGTACACGGTGCGACGGCCGGTGGTGAGGATCTGACACGGGATGCGAATGATCGTGTTCACGAACGTGCGGAATTCCATTTTCAGAAGTTTGAACTTCTCGCTGTGACGACGATCTTTCCAGCGACCTGTTTCAGGCAGCCACAGCGCGCTCCATGCCTTCAGTGACCACGCGACAGACGCCATCACCATGTACCCCCAATTCGAATACAGATTATCCACTGGAGCGCGAAACGCACGCGGACCATTCTTGAGCTGCTCGATGACGTTCTCTTGATTGCAGCGATCGTTGCAGGAGAACACAACTTCGTCGGCCGTGGAATCACGATCGTTCGTGATGTAGAAGAAATACAGAATCTTGTCGATCAGAACTCGTTCGCCACGCTCCTCCGAAAGGTTCTTGCGAATCACGATCATCCGGTACGACTGTTTGCACGCCTTCGGCTTGTAATCGAACTCCGCCACATCTTCGTTTTTCAGCACGATGTTCAGATATTCGCGAGCCACCACGATGTCTTCTTTCACGCGATCTCGTTTGACACGCAGCGTCGTTTTCACGTCGTACTTTGCCGGACGCTCCAGCCGCCGCCAGGCGGATTCGTCCAAAAGGTCTGCCATTTCATTGAGATTCTTTTTCGCATCGTAGCCGAAGTGAAATCGAAGCCCGCCAGCATCCCAGCGATCCAGCTGTTCGGTCTGACTGTAATCCGTGTCGCCGCACATGAGGATGTTTCGAAATCCTGCAGCTCGCAGTTCAGTCACCACAATGTCACATTCTGCCGCCGCGCCTTCGTGCGACGGACGATTGCCGGATCGGTTCATGATCCGCAGCGTCTCGTTTGTCTGACGCAATGAGATCAGCAGCGGATGATAGCCCCATTCGCCTTTGTACGAAATGTCCATGCCGTCCTTGCACTCACCGGTGGTCTCGACGATTGAGCCGTCCATGTCGATCGTGGCTTGTTCGAAAAATTCATGCGGTTGACGCTGCCAGACTTTATGTCGCGTCTCTGCCAGTGCCTTCTGCAAGGTGTTGACATCATCTGCTGTTTTGAATCGACGACAGAAATCGCCTGCCGTTGTCGGGTCCGGAATCCGAGTCGTGCCGAGCGCATCGAGATACGCTTCATCGCTGCGTTTCAGTTCCAGATCTTCCAGACACTGTCCACCGGTCATTGCGTTGTAAGCAATGTTGAGCACATGATCGGATTCATGATACGGAAAGTGAACTTTCAAAAGCTGAACATGGTGATCGACCGCGTCAATGAGTCCGCTCTGCTGAGCCAGCGAGTGTATGAGACCGATGCCTCCATAGCCGATTGCCTGGATTCGATCAGACACTTCATATTGAATGTTACGTGCCCGAAACATCGGGGTACTCGTTTTCGCGTCGTTCGATTCGGCCTTGTGCGTGATGCGAGCCTGTACTCGCTTTTGCTTTGCTTCGTTCTTCTTCCGAGCATTTTCAATCCGACGCTTCCTCGCCTTCGTCTGCCGCTTTACACTCTGTGAACGATTCACTCGAAATCCCTCCGTGATGGATGCTGTTGATGGCTTTGACATTCATCAATACGCCATCCACACAAGGGATTCCGGGTGTTTCTTCGCCTTTAGTGCGATAGGAGGTTACTTGGTTAAGGTCTAGTCCAAAGATCAATGCGGCACGAAAGGAACATCCGGCGACGACAGCGCTGGCTGACAGTGAGAAACTGGATACCAGCGACATTCAAGTCCGTCGACGATTCCGCTTCGTCTCCCCGCCGCAGGGTGA
This sequence comes from Planctomycetaceae bacterium, assembly GCA_037719765.1. Lineage (GTDB taxonomy): Bacteria > Planctomycetota > Planctomycetia > Planctomycetales > Planctomycetaceae > SXXK01. The sequence continues at coordinate 245 of JBBJME010000408.1, read as the reverse complement.
AGATGTGTCTGCACTGCTGAACCTGACAAATGGCGAATCGCTCGCGGTAGAGAAGTACGTGGGCCGCGGTCGAGTGATTGTGCTGGGGATTCCTCTGACGATGCGCGACTGGAGTGAACTGGCGAAGTCGCAGGCGTTTGTCGTCATGGTACAGGACTGGGTGAGTTATCTGACTCAACCGCAGGCGACTCGTCACAATCTTTCGCCCGGCGATCCGATCTCCGTGCATCTTGCGGAAACTGAAC
>JBBJME010000407.1:0-4904 GCA_037719765.1 Planctomycetaceae bacterium | reverse complement strand
AGTGCCATGAGCGCACTGCTCCTGATGGCAGGATCTTTGGCGGAATCGATGGATCGCACGCGTTTGAGTGCTTCCGACGTCCGACCTTGACTGGCAAGAATTCGCGCTAACGTCGCTTCGTGAGCAGCATTGATTGTGGTCAGCTGGTACGCATAACGGCGCGTGGCGTCCTGAAGTAATTCGGTATACTGCGTTCGCCCTCGACGCTTTTCCAGCGCGATGACTCGTTCTGCCGTGCGAATCGCCAGTGTCAGTGCCTCGGCAGAACTCAGATTCGGATTGCGTTGACGGGTTGCAATGTCTTCAAGGATCACCAACGCTGATTCGGCTCGATTTGCCCCCAAATCCAGTCGCATCAGTGCGGCCAGGACATCATTGTTTTCAGGGGCATCGATTGCCAGTTGCTCAAGTCGACTCTGCAGTTCGCCGCTGTGCTCGCCATTCAGTCGTGCCAGGGCACGCTGGAAGGCGGGGTTTGCAGGATTGATGGTGGACGCACTCTCCAGACTCGCGATCGCTTCGGTCATTCTGCCCGATGCCATCAACAGATCCGTTCGTAACAATGTGCGTTGTGTCTGATCGGTAATGAACGGATTTCCTTCACGCACCAGTTCGGCGACTTCAGTCCAGTTTCGCAGTCCGGCTGGTTGTTCGAGATTCCTCTGAATCAGCAGATCGGCAAGGAAAGCGGGTACTCCCGGCACGTCCAGTAACTGTCGATACTCCGCGATGGCCATGTCGTTCTTTCCGGACTTGATCCATGCCAAGGCCATACCGAGACGCCCCGCAACAGAATCCGGAGCCCCCGCCACCACGGTTCGGAACGAATCGACAGCAGTCGCTGCGTTTCCGGAATTTGAACGGCACACGGCCAGTAACAATTGCGCACGCTTCTGCAAAGCCGAACCAGGGTCTGCATAGGCAACCGCGCGCTGAAACGCAACATCGGCGTTTTTCCATTCTTGACGCAGCAACTGAACGCGACCGTTGAGCAACTCGCGTTCGGCCTTCGGCAAGGCGTTGGCAGGAAGACTCCGGAGCATTCGTTCGGCTTTGTCTGTCTGTTCCTGGGTCAACAAGTACTCAAGCAAGGCGCTATGCAATGGAAACGCCCGCGAGTTATGGCGGATGCCCGTCTCCAGAATCCCAATCGCCTCAGCCTGCTGGTGATCCTTCCAAAGCAGTGCCGCGAGATGTACTCGGAACGACGTCCGCTGCGGATTGCGTTCGACGCAGCCCTGCAAATGACGAATGGCTCTCGGCAGATCCGTGTTGTTGAAGTTCGAATTGCCCTGATGATCCCTAGAATGCAGCTTGCGGACAACGTCATATGACTGCAGGCAATGCACCAGAATCGAATTCAGTGCGACGTCGTCCGGCGCTGCCGCAAGTCCCTTCCAGACATGCGGCAGTGCCTCTGAAAACTCGTTGGTTTCGATCAGGTGCATGGCTCGCAGTCGCCAGGCATCAGCGGAATTGCAGGTCACCACCATCTGATCCAGAATGGTTTCGGGATCGAGCATCAAATGCGGGTTCGCTGTCGCCAGCATCGCCAGTTCTTCATACGCACGTTCCGGGGGATTTGGACATGCCAGCGCACGCTGATAGCAGCGGACGGCCTCTTCGGTTCTGCGTACTTCCTTCGCACAATGGCCACTCAGATACCAGACCTCGGCCGATTCCTCCCGCAATGACTGCAGAATCCGCAAATGGGCCGCCGCGTCGGAAAACCTGCCGAGTTGCACTGCGATGCGAGCCTGTTCAAGTCGCAATTCTTCCTGCGGCAGATCGTTGCGAAGCAATTCTTCGTTCAGGTGGAATGCCTGTTCCAGCGCTGGTCGTGTGCGGATGTGCGTTGACAGCAGCGACGAAAGTTTCTTACGTGCGTCCAGGTCAGTCGAACGAAACGCCAGATACTGATTCAGCTGCATCTGGGCTTTACGATAGTCTTTGGCGTCGAGTGAAGCACAGGCGGACTGTCGCAGAAAATCGACGGTCTTGCTGAACTGCCTGTCGTGCAGTTTTCGCATTCCGAACAGAAATGCCAGCACGGTCACAGCCACAATCGCCGCAGCCCGTGGATTGAGTACGCGATGACGATCTGATATTTTGGATTCGAGAACGTTCATGGCTGCTGCAACCCCATTCGAATCTTCGGCAGCGCTTCTTCAAGAAACGCTTCGGACTGTCGCACGTCATCAGCCTGAGACAACGATCGATCGACAACGTACAGTTTGAACAGATACGGCTGGCCCCGAAACGCGAGACGCGGATTTGCCGGAGCGGTCCACTTTCCGTCGTCGCTCCAGCCCCAGAAAACACGCACGACATCTGTCGTCGGTGCGCCGGGCAACCGAAACGTTGCACGATTCAGCGAGGACTGCGTTTCATCGGCGCCTGAGAATGTTACGACAGACGGACCCGATAACAATTCGTAACCGACACCTTCGAAACACGCGGTTGGTGGATGCACGCTCATCGGGCCTGATGCGCCGCAGAGAATTGTGAGTGAAACTACATATCCATTTTCCGAATGGCGATACGTGCGTCTGATGCTGCCTGCAATTTCAGCCATACGTCGTTCACGTTCGTCGATCGCTTCGATAGTTGACGTCCATGCGCCAATCTGCTCAGGAATGGAATCCAGTCGGACGGCTGCAGCCTTCACAGCGGCCGGATCATGCAGGCCGTGATTTAACACAGCATCCGCTCCACTCGCACCGAGCAGCGCCAGGAAACCACTGGCACAGCGGGCAAAGTCGCGACGAGAAAGTGATGTGGCGGTTTCAGACATGGTGATCACCTGGACGGGTTTGTTTCAGGTCTGTATGGTGAAGGGAGCAGTGGATGAGTGGTAGGTCATGCCCGGACGAGAATCACCGGCTTCGACAAAGAGGCAGTCGAGGAGCTTAACTTCCAGAAACAGCAACAGCATGGCAAGCGGCATCATGAGCCAGCCGCTGAGGTCGTGAAATACCAGGTCAGCCGTTGCTCGGCCAAGGAACTGATGTGCCACAGCTGTGGCCACAATGCGTACGACGTTGCAGATCAGAGCGATCGGAAGCGCACTCAGCAGCATCAGTAACTTTTCCCAGGCCGTGCGATTGCTGACGATGACGGCCGCGGTTGAAATCGCAAAGAAGACCATCAGCATGCGAAGTCCGCTGCAGGCATCGGCAACTCCCAGCCGTGTGTCACCCATCAGAATAGTATTGCCTTGAGCGATCGCCGGGATTCCAAATGTCTGGATGTACCATGCCGATTCTTTCGCGCCCAGAATCTGCAAGGGACCTGATAGTGCGCGTTCAATCTGAAACGGAAGCGGCAGCATGAACGCCAGAAACAACACCGCAGGCCACAGACCCGCAAACGCACGTCGCCCCCAGACCAGCAGAGTTGTTCCAGTGATGGTCAGTATGAAGGAAACCGCGTCGATGGCTTCGACATAAAAGTAGACGGCCGCAACGTGGCCGATAATGCCCCCAAGGATCATGGCGAGGCCAAAGATATTGCTGCGAGCTGTCCCGTTCAGAAATTTGTGACGGGAAAACCAGCCCAGTCCCAGTGCCATAAAGGGAATTGCAAAGCCGTGCGAGTATTGTGGCTCAGTCGTCCAGCGGTTGATGCAGCTCAGCAGCAGATCGCGGAACAGGATGGAAATCGCCACACCGAAGGCGCCTGTGCCGCACAGACGTGAGCGCCAGTCGGGACATAGCCACTCTGTTGGTTTTGTTGCAGATTTCATTGTGCCGCTCCGCTAATCGACGCAATTCAGGACTGATCACTGCCCGCGAAGTGCGAATCACTTGTTGCGGAAACGCTACGTCATGTTTGGCGAGGCGAGTCAATCGATCTGTTGAAATTCAGGCATTTGCGAGGAATGGCGTGGTAATTCGAGGACATATAGTGTGCCCGCGTGATTGCGGTATTCGGAATGATTGTCACAGATCTCCACAGCAAAGACGTCGGATTCATGAATCTGCTTCGGACTGTCGGCATTCCCGGTAAAGCAACCTAGGGTTTGACCGGTTGTTGACACCAGAACGACGTAAGTTTGAGGACGCTGACAATGACTCGAAAAAGATTTGCCTGTCGCGTGTTGATCGCGATCACTGCGTGTGTGATGCCGCAGAGTATTGCAATGGGACAAGCTCAGTGTCAGTGTCAAACGAATCCGAACACGGCGGGACCGTCGGTGCCGATTCTTGTCGCACCGCAACTACGACCGACCGTGATGTCCCGTCTGCCTGAATCGTGGCCGCGTCAATGGGGTGATCCCGTCTCGACCGAGTCCACTCGCTTAATTGCGAAATCCGCCCTGAGAAACACACATCAAGGCCTTAACGCAGTTGCTGATCAGTCGGACTCGCAGAGCACATCCTCGATGAGCCACGGCGCAAGAACTCGCGATCCATTTACAGGAGAATGGGTCGCAGCAGGTTCGCAGACACGGTGGTCAAAGACTGATCAGACGGGAAATCTTTCGAACTCTTCGCAGCGCGTCGCGTCTGCAGACGATTCTTCTAAATCCACGTCGAAGACATCAGACAAGTCCGCCAGTGGTACGAAGACTTCGGACAGCAACACCTCTGAATTCTCAAACGGTCCCGCATACGGCGGATCATCGTTTGGCGGATCCGGCGGTGGTGCTTCAAGTGGTTCATTTGGCGGCGGAATGTCCGGAGGCAACTCAGGTGGTTTTAGCGGAGGCAGCACCTGGACTCCACGCACCTCCGGAACCGGAGGTGGTGTGAGTGGCGGATTCGGCGGAGGTAGCGGTAGTAGTAGTAGCCGGTTTCTGAGTCAATCCGAAGCAACTTCTGGCAACAGTTCCACAAGCCCAGTCGTCGCACCAATACCTGACCCAACACCAGGCAGCGGTGGCGGACTGGCAGAGATTCCGC
>JBBJME010000010.1:0-48976 GCA_037719765.1 Planctomycetaceae bacterium | reverse complement strand
AGTTTTTCTCGTCGGGATTTCTGAAAAGCCAGCTCATGCTCGGCTCGTGCTTTGCGAGCTTCTTCGGCAGCGATTTCTTCCGGACGGCTGCCAGCCTTTAACAAGTCAAGACGATCCTTCGCGTCAGCCAGTTCCTGAGCACGACGGGAGATCTCCGCTTCTTTGGATCGGACACCCAACGCCTTCGATGCGTTTGTCGCCGCCTGAACCTGAGCCAGTTTGGATTCGGTCTGCAGAACCTCCAGACGCAACTGCCTCAACTGAGCTCCCGCCAAAGCGCCAAGGCGATAGAGTTGTTCTGACTGCAAAATGTCCTGCTTCGCGTTGTCCAGTGCAGCGACAGTTTCACGAATCCGGTGGTCCTGAACCAGCAGGTCCTGCTCATGAGCAATCTTCGCCTGCTGAAGCTCCTCAGCACCCAGTTCGTACCATTCGGTCAGACGGCGAACACGATCCATGGCTGCGTCCAGTTCTTCCGGGCGGGCTCCGGTTTTGAGTCGCCGAAGATGGGCTTCGACTTCCCGCAGCGTGTCTTCCGTCTGAACGATCTCCGATTCAAGCGTCGGAGACTTGAGCTCAGCGATCAGCTGACCTTCTTCGACCACGCTGCCGTCTTCGACCAGAATCCTTGCGACGATGCCAGCCACCGGGATATGGACCTGCACAATGTTGCCGGGTCGCACCTCGAAGTCGCCGCTGGTCGTACTCTTGACTGGAACAAGGAACAGCAGTGCCGCGACACTCACTAGTCCAATCGCCCAGGCTGTCGTTCTTCCGGATCGTAATTTCAGCATCGTCGCCAACTCGCTTGCAAAGAAACCCTTGAACACGCGTCGAAGTCCAAAACTCAGCAGCAGCGCCACAAAGACGATACCGACAATTCCAAACTGACCACCCATGTACTCAAAGAACTGAACAATAATCAGATCCAGGAAGCCAATCCCGAAGACCCAGCACATGCAACCATACAACAGCAGTATGCGTTTTTCCGGGACACGGAGGAGCCGCTCCCCAGAGGATCCACCGCAGATGGCTCATCCAGTAATCCTTCGCCCGAGGCCGCAGATTGGGAATTGAAAGCCAGTCGCTCAGCAGATAGTAACCGTCCAGCCGGAGCATCGGATTAAAGTTGAGGAAGCTTCGTCCGCCACAGATTGTCAGTGCCAGGAAGGCGACCTGATTAATCGGTGTTCCAATGACGGTAACGCGCCAGACGAAGACACCTGCCGCCCATAAACAAAGGTCGCAGTAGCCTCCTGCTGCCGTTATGGCCAGTCGCTTCCATTTGTCCGGGATCAGCCATGCATCGGAAACATTGCAATACAAGCATGGCGTAAAGAACAGAAACAGCATGCCCGTATCATGCACTTCGCCACCAAATCTCTTCAGCGTTGCCCCATGGGCTATCTCATGCAGCGAAGTGCAGCCCAGCATCACGCACAGAAACAGAATCGCATCTCCCCAGCCGTGTGTTCTGGAAATTCCGGCGACCAACAGATGGGAACTGGAGACCATCACGCTCAACGCGGCGAGCATCACACAACCGGACAAGACAAGGAATCCGCGAGTCCAGACGAAGGGAATCCAGGTCACAAGGCGTCCGAGGAACGCATCGGGATCACACAACGGAATTCGAAAGAAGAGAACCGACTGACCATTCAGTGCAGATCGTTTCTTTGGACGGACTGTTTCGGTGGTTGACGGTGGAGAATTGGATGTGTGATGTTCTTCTTCTGACGAGCCCTCTGGCTGAGGGCTCCTGGATCCTGATTGCGACTTCGACAATGAATGCAACAAGCCCATCGGCTGAACAGCCCGCAGAAACTCACCGAGATCTGCTTCGCTGAGATTCTGCCCAAACCTCTTGAAATAGGCTTCTTGAATATCGCTGAAACTGTTCTTCCCGTTGAGCAATTCCAGAAGACATGCTTCCTGTGCGCCCACGCTGAAATACTCGCGACTCTCGCGACGCTTGATGACGTACTCTGTCGGTGAGATCGCCTGAATCGTCAGGTCATCTCGAACTCGAGGCAAACGTGGTGATTGTGGAGGAAGCGTTCCCAATGTCGTTCGCTCTGACACTTATCTAGTCTTTACTCATGCGGTCATAGACTTGACCATCTTTTCCAACTCCCCGTTTCAGGATCTGTTCGCTTTCTTCTTCTGTCAGTAAACAGGCCTTGAATGTCAGGCCATCACGCAGACATCGAGCCGCACGGTGATTGCCGTCGATCAGCACATGGCCGTGTACCCGGATTCGTCCTACACCCGGGCCCCAGAGATGTCCCAGAATCCCCGGATACTTCGTATTCACATGGTCCACATGCTGCTTGTGAATTCTGCTGTTGTCGACACAGTAAGCGATATCATCCCGCTCCAGCTCAACAGGCTCACGGCCGTCGGAAACGATCTTGCGGGCGAGGTCAACATCATAGACATATGCTCGCTTCAGATATCCGTAAGTCTCAGCGCCCGTTGCGCAGTGCGGACAGTCGTCGCGGTCCTGCTTCTTTTCCTGAAGCGTCTTTGACCGCAGTTTCATCGATTTTTTCTTGTTTTTTTTTCGTTGAGTTGCCATTTGAGCATTTCCGCATGATGAGTGAATGCAGGAACAACGAGTGTCTGCATTCGTTGATGTACGACGAAATCATACGTCGCATTTCAGCAACAGCTTTTGTGCGATCAATTTCTTTCACTGTCGGAAGTCCTCCTGACCGCGCAAATCGTCACCATCGAACGAGTCCTGGCCGGCATCTGGATGAATGGCGTGAATTCAATGGGCGGAACCGGCGCGAGTGGCCGGTTGTTTTTGCGACCGAGCGTGCGTCGGATAGGCCTACAGTTGTTATTTTTCTGTCATACACCTGCAATTGACAAGCCGGAATCCCTTCCGACGAATCGTGACAAAGCGAAAGGCCGAGTGAAGGCAATTTTCCCGGCCGCAACGCAAAAAAGCTGGAGGAAATTCCTTCAGGAACCTCCTCCAGCTTTCGCATTTCGATCAGGCAACTGCAAATTGGATGTCGTTGGCCGTTCGTGTCTGACTATTTACCTTTCTTTCCGCCCTTCTTGCATCCGCCCTTCTTGGATCCGCCCTTCTTGGATCCGCCCTTCTTGGATCCGCCCTTCTTGGACCCGCCCTTCTTAGATCCGCCCTTCTTAGATCCGCCCTTCTTAGATCCGCCCTTCTTAGATCCGCCCTTCTTTGATCCGCCCTTCTTTGATCCGACCTTGTTGGATCCGCCCTTCTTTGAGCCGCCATGAGATGAACCGTTGTCATCGCTATCATTGTCATAGTTCATCCAGGACATCATCCCTGGCACAATGCGGTCTTCGAGTCGTGTGATGCGGAATTTTGGAGACGTGTCTTCACTGTTGGACATTGAGGCATTCTTTCGGCAATAAGTTCTGGATGGCATACTTGTGAACCCGACATGGCTTCACTTCTGAAAAAGTACTTATTCAAACCATGTACCAAAGCCCCGCATTGTTTCCATTATTTCTTTAACTGCATTGACCTTAACACTTTATGAACGAACTGCCTTTCCTTCCCGGTGACTTCAACTGTTGCCTTTTTTCATCGCTGTGGACCTCATGTGTTGACAGAACTCAACAAGCGGCTCGCCGCCTCTTTCAGTGCACTAGCCAACTGTCGTCATGAAGGCAACAATGAGTTTCACCACTTGTCGCGTGAAGTCACCATCTGACCATGATAAATTGCGAACGGCGGGTTGACGAATTTGAACTTCCAGGCTCTACAGCGTTCGGTAATATCAACGAGTTCCATCCAGCCTGATGGCGGGAGGTGTATATGGCTAACCGTAGAATCTTTGTCGCCCGGACCGCCATTGGCTTATTGCTGTCGCTGGCTGCGCCGATCACGGGTGCAGCGATCGCGGGGTTGTTCTTCCCGGATCTGCGATGGATCCAGCTGCCGCTGCATGCGCTGGTCGAAGGTGCTGGCGGACTCATTGCGCTGGCGATTGGCGGTATTTTGCTCATGGAGCTGGGCCACAAGCCCAACAATCGGCACTATCCGTTCATGGTAACTGGACTTGCGAGTATGGGAGTGCTCGACCTGTTTCATGCCGCATCGGCTCCCGGTAACGAATTCGTTTGGCTGCGCAGTGCAGCGACATTTGCCGGCGGAGTCGCGTTTGGATCTGTTTGGGTCTGCCAGCGTCTACCACCGTTGCTCAGCAGACTTCAATTCATGATCCGGATTATTGCACTTTCCGGAATGGCAGGCTGCGTTTCGATGTTTTTCCCCGGCCTGCTGCCCGCCATGCGAACCCCCGATGGAGCGTTTTCAGACGCAACAATCTTTCTGAATTCCGCCAGTGGCATTGGATTTCTATCGGGATCCGCCTTCTTCGTTCGCCGATTCTCAGCCACCGGCGACGGGGAAGACTGGTTGTTCGCGGTACAGACTGCCCTCTTCGGCGCTGCCGGCATTTTGTTTCAGTATTCAATCTTATGGGACGGTGGGTGGTGGTGGTGGCATTTGCTTCGTATGGCGGCTTACATCGCGGGGCTGACATATGGGCTGCAAGTTTTCGGGAACGCCGAAAAAGAGCTGCGCAAAGTCAACCAGAAACTGTCAGATTCCAACACAGCGCTCGACCGTTTGATCGAAACGCGGACTGCCAGTCTGCGTGCATCTGAAGAGCGGTTTGAACTGGCGGTGCGTGGATCCACCGACGGCCTCTGGGACTGGAATGTTGTCACGGACGAGGTCTATTATTCTCCACGAATGAAAGAGCTGATCGGTTACAACGACGATGAGTTCCCAAATGTGTTTGCCTCGTTTGAAACGCGACTGCACCCGGATGATCACGACTGGGTGCTGGAAGCCTTGAACTCGCACTTGCGCGATCGCAACCCGTACGACGTTGAATATCGGCTGCTGACGAAGTCAGGCGAGTACCGCTGGTTTCGTGCTCGCGGCCAGGCAATCTGGAATTCGGTCGGCAAGGCGGAACGCATGGCTGGCTCGATCACCGATGTGACAGAGCCGCACCGCCTGCGAGAGCGGTTCCGTCTGGCCGTCGAGGCGTCGCCAGCCGCGCTGATCATGGTGCATCAGGATGGCCGCATTCTCATGGCAAATTCGCTCTGTCTGTCGTTGTTTGGCTACACACACGAGGAATTAGTTGGTCAGCAGATAGAGATTCTGGTGCCGGAGCGGTTTCGAGCGGGGCATCCTGCGTACCGCAATCAGTTCTTCCGGAATCCTGGCCGGCGCGCGATGGGCGCCCATCTCGACTTGCTTGGAGTTCGAAAGGACGGCAGCGAGTTTCCGATCAAAGTCGGACTGAGCCCGATCGAGACCGGCGAAGGCGCCGCGGTGATCTGCGGCGTTATGGATATCACGGACCAATTGAAGGCGCTGGAGGCGATGCAGCGCGCGAAAGAATCGGCTGAATCTGCGAGCCTTGCGAAGAGTTCGTTTTTGGCAAACATGAGCCACGAAATCCGCACCCCCATGAATGGCATCATCGGCATGGCTCAGTTGCTCTCTCAAACAGAATTGCGTTCACATCAGCGGGACTATCTGGGGACGGTCGTCGAATCGGCCCATATTCTGCTGCGGCTGCTGAACGACATCCTTGATTTTTCCAAGATTGAGGCGGGGAAACTGGAGCTGGAATCCGTCGACTTTCGCATCTCTGAGTGCATCGCTCGCGCCTCCCAGATGCTGGTGCTGCGGGCAGCGGAAAAGGGACTGGAACTGGCCTGCCGCATCGCGCCGGAGATTCCTGATTATCTGCGCGGCGATTCGGGTCGCATTCAACAAGTACTTGTCAATCTGCTCGGCAATGCCGTCAAGTTCACCGAATCGGGCGAGATTTTCCTCAACGTCGATGCCGAGTCGATTTTGCCTGATCGGGTAAGACTGCATTTCTCCGTACACGACACGGGCATCGGAATTCCGGCCGACAAACTCGACCACATTTTCCATCCATTTGAACAGGCTGAGAGCTCGACGACGCGACGCTTCGGTGGCACGGGGCTCGGTTTGGCTATCTCGCGGCAGCTTGTCGAAATGATGCACGGAAGAATGTGGGTCGAGAGTCAGCCTGAATGCGGCTCGACATTCCACTTCACCGCTGAATTCGGTGTTGCCGCCGATCAGCATCGGCACGAACCTGTGGAGCTCAGTTCGCTGCTGAATTTGCCTGTGCTGGTGGTCGATGACAACCTCACGAATCGCCGCATCCTTGGCGAGATGCTGCAGTATTGGCATATGCAGCCTTTACTGGTCGACTCCGCTGCTGCCGCCCGACAGGCTCTGCAACGAGCGGCAGAGGAGCAGCACCCGATTCGGCTCATACTGCTCGACCACCACATGCCGGTCGAAGACGGACTCCACTTTGCGGAGAGCGTGCAGAGTATCGTGAAACGTGACCACTGCCCGATCATCATGATCTCGTCGGGGTCCTCAGTGATCGATTCAGAAGTCTGCGAAAAATACGGCATCAGTCGATTCATGACCAAACCCGTCATTGCCTCCGAGCTGCTCAACGAAGTGCTTCGCCAATTTGGACGATATATCAAGGTCAGACCCGCAGAACCACCGACTGCAACTGCGCTCCCCAGGGCTCAGCCACGTCGTGTGCTGCTCGTCGAGGACAACGAAATCAATCGTCGCGTCGCTCTTGGTCTCCTGCATTCGCGCGGGCATCAGGCGGTCGTAGCGGTAAACGGCCAGGAAGCGGTCGATACGCTGGAACGCCAGGAATTCGACGTCGTCCTGATGGACATGCAGATGCCCGTTATGGATGGCTATGAAGCGACCGCCGAGATTCGGAAACGTGAACGTCAGACTGGTGGCCACATTCCCATCGTCGCAATGACGGCTGAGGCACTCAAAGGAGACCGGGAACGCTGCCTGGCAACGGGTATGGATGACTATGTCTCAAAGCCCATCTCCCCCGCTGAGATGTACCGCGCTATCGAGCAATTCCCCGCCGTGTGCCTGGCAGATAGTTTTCAAATCCGGAACGCTGTGGAGCGCAGGGAGACTCCGATTCGAAGTGTGTCGGAAACCAGGAACCGCATTGTTTCTGCCGAGCCGCACAGTTCCGAGCTCCGATCTGACACTTCTGTGCCTGTCATGGCACCAGCAATCGACTGGGAAGTCGCGAAAAACCAGCTCAGTGATGATCCGGCAACACTGACAGAGTTTTCCAATCTGCTGAAATCAGAAGCCCCGTTACGCGTCGCGGAAATACGCCGCGCTCTTGAGACACTCGATGCCAGACTCCTGCACCGCGCTGCCCACACATTGAAAGGCTCATCTGCCTATTTCGGCGCTCGGCCGCTCACGCAGGCTGCGCAGGCCCTTGAGAAACTCGGACAGGATGAAACGTTTGTCGGATCTGCCGAAATGCTGAACACGCTCGAACGAGAACTGACACGCGTCCTCGCGGCACTGGATGTCGGCCCGCCTGGACCGATTGACATCTGACACTACTCAGTCTTGCTTTTCCGGTAGCCAAAGAAGCCACGTGTCCGGATGAGAGCCGCGACTTCCACTGGCACCATGTCTTCCCATGTGTCGTCGTCGTCTTTGATTTTCCTGAGGACATCGCGAGAAAACATGGGCAGATACTTGTCGTTAAAATTGTTCAACTGCTCGATGCAGCCTTTATCGACCAGATACCCGTAAAGTTTACGCAATTGAGGGGCGACTTCGAAATTCTGGACAGCCGTCAAGTCTCCAGTGGCAAGGTCGAGTTCAGGGTAGATGTAGAGCTTCAGGTCGCCCTTAAAAAGACGGCCAAACGATTCCAGAATGCCTCCATCAAGATGTGCGTAATACTTCTCATTGAAGAGTTCACGAAGCGTCGGAATTCCCATGGCGATCCCGATTCGTTGTTTGGAATAGCGGGCCAGATACGCGCCCAGCCGGTAGTATTCGAAGTAGTTTGAGATGAGGACCGTCACACCCACGGCCGCCAGCAGATCCACGCGGGCCAGAAAATCTCGGTAGTCGATTCCTCCCTCGGTCAGCAGATTATTCATCGTGATTTCAAGGATCTGCACGACCGGCTCGTCTGCCATCCCTGGTTCCTGCGTAAATTTTTCGTGAGCGCAGCGGAGCATGTCGATATTGACATGCGTGACCGGTCGAAAGCTCCCGCGTTGCACCAGAATCGACTTCTTGTACAGAACTTCCGACGGCTGGAGCATCGTTCCGTCGGAAGCAAACATTGCCGCGTTGCTCAGGCCCAGATGAACCAGCTTCAGGCTCATGATCCGATTATCTACCTGCCGGAATGCGATTCCGGAGAATTCGATCATGTCGATTTCGATCCGCTGGATGCTAAGACTGTCCAGCAGTGACTCCAGCAACTGCTCCGGCTCATGGTGCATAAAGAACGCGCCGTAAAGCAGATTCACGCCGACGATGCCGAGCGATTCCTGCTGCAGTGCGTTCTCCGTGTCGAGCATTCGTACGTGGATGAGAACCTGACTGTCCTGATCCCCCGGGTGTGCCTGAAACTTGACACCCATCCAGCCGTGGCATTCATTCGTGCCTTTGAAATTGCGTGCTGAAACGGTATCGGCAAAGGCAAAGAATGCCGTCCTGTCACCGCGTGTTTCGCTGAGCTGACTCAGGTTTTGTGAAAATTCAAAGTCCAGCATGCTCTGGAGTCGCTGTCGGCAGACGTAACGCTCACAGGGACCGTAGTACGCATCGCTGACAGTCATGTCGTATGCTGAGATGCTTTTCGCGATCGTCCCTGACGCTCCCCCTGCGCGAAAAAACCAGCGAACGACTTCCTGCCCCGCTCCAATCTCCGCAAACGTGCCGTACCGCCTTGACTCAAGATTGATCTGCAGCGCCTTTTGGCGAGTGTCCAGCAACTCGGGCGGCGACGTTTGTCCGTTGGTCAGCATGAAATGGTCTCACGAAAACGATACAACTCTTCAGCCTGCGGGAGCTTCGTCGATCGAACTGGGCGCGGGCAGAGCATCATGCATTGCCTGGTATTTTTTCTTCAGCGCCAGTTCAAGATTCACAATTCTCTCGCCCGCTCGCAGGCGAACATGAAGTTCATCCTGGTCAAATGGCTTGCTTACGAAATCGTCGGCCCCGGCATCCATTCCCGCAACAAAGTCGTCCTTCTGAGATCGTGAGGTGAGAAGAATGGTGTAAACGTAATGATCCGGAGGATGCTGGCGGATTCGCCGGATCAGGTCCAGCCCGTCAAGTTCCGGCATCATCCAGTCACTGATGACCATCTGGAACTCTTCCTGCTCGATCATCCGCCATGCCTCCGCGCCGTTGGTCGTCACGACAACATCATACCCCCACTTTTGAAGATAGTTCTGCAGTAACCGACGGGAGACGGGATCATCGTCCGCAACCAGGACCTTCATTCGTGTACTCCACCAAACGCTTCGCTGATCACAACCGATAATGCAACACGGCTCCCCACGCGACGGCCGGGCTGGCCAATATATCCCGTACTTCGATGTGATTCCGTAATTCGCCTCGAATTTCTTGCCATTTTCACGTTGCCGTGATTCCGCCCGGCATCGAAGCGGCAAAGGCCCGGGCAAGAGTCGTGTCGTGTTTGGCAACATTACGCCGGGTTCCAGATCAGAATTTCGCCTTTGCCGGGGATCGATGTGTCGCCGCAGTGGCGGGACCAGGTGCCGGATGACGGATTGTTTGGCAGGATGATTCCGTGAGGGCGAAGTTCTCTGGCATAGAGATCGATGAAGGATGGATTGTAGTGGCCGGATGCCACGAAGGTGGGTATGAGCGACAGTGGCTGGAGCGACAGAATTGTACCGCGGACCATCCAGGCTCCGGTGCGAATTTCGGCTCCACTCATCAGAATGATCGTGCCGCCCTTCATCTGCAGGCCGCAGAAATCACGGACCTTGCCGACGACGACGATTGTCCCGCGACGCATCCTCATGCCAACTTCCAGTCCAGCCGTGCCGCCGACAATGATGATTCCGTTTCTCATCCCGCGCAGGCTGCCGCGATAAGCCGCTCCGATCTGCCCGCCGCCGTTACCGTGCACATGGATAAAGCCGTTGATCATTTCTGCACCGATCCAGTCACCGGCGTCACCCGTGACTTCAATTCGTCCCCCGCGCATATCTGCGCCCAGGTGCATGCCAACGCTGCCATGGACTTTCAGTTGCCCGCGACTCATGCCTTTGCCCAGCAGTTTGACCCGATGCAGGTCGCCGTGCATCTCGATGTGGTCACTATATTCACCCGTGACCTCAAAGAAGTCGTCGAGCCGGCAACGGCGCTTGCCGTGATACACCAAACTGCTGCGGATCTGTTCATTTGACATGGTAACGAATGCGTCGGGCGTCACCGTCTCCGCTTCCAGCGGAACCTTCGGACTTGAATTGAGTGTCAGTGTGATGGGACTCATGGATCCGGCAATGCAGGGAGTATGCGAGCGAGTAAATCCGCCACGGAGTGACGGAGCACGTTAGAGTCTTACTCTGTTTCATAAGCGCACGGTGCGCGCATGATTTTATGCAGCAAGAGGTATTCCGTGGTAGTGAAGTCGGATCATTGCGCCGAGAAGCGAATGTCCTCGTGAGGTGACTCTCCAGCGGCGAGTTCTGGGGATCCTGGCGATGAGTCCTCGGACATGCAGGCGTTTCAGCATTCGTGACACGGCGTTGGCACGGCGACGACGTTCAGTCGGATCGCGAACCACCCCATGTAGAGATTCACGGATGTCGCAGTTGTGGAAGCCACGCAACTCGTGAGCTCCGGAGAGCACCGCCTGGAACAGACGCACATCGTCTTTGCGGGCCGGGTTGAAGCCGGCATAGCGGCGACCTTGATGAGTTTTCGACTCTGTCAGATCGGCGACCTGCTGATAGGCAGGCGTCGGATCATTCACAACGGACAGCGCATTCAGGTAGCGGTCGTTGGCGGCGCGGCACACCCGCTGATAACTCGGCAGGTTGGTCACGCCTTTATTCATCGGACACCAAACCATTGTTGGTTGCCCTTTCCGAATTCGCTTTCGACGGACTCGGAATTCACGCGGAGAATTGATGACCGTCTCCACGCGCAGAACCAGACCAAATTTGTCATACATTTTGATCCAGTTCTCTTTCACTCGATGCTTCACACGTGCACCGGGTTCACGTTTCTTCTTGCAGTCGGTGAGAACCTCGCCGAGAAAATTCCCGGTCAGTTTCCGACCCAGAAACGTTAAAATATCGCTCGCTGAGAAATTCACCACAGCATGATCCAGGAGCCGCGGATAAAGGTCCCTCAACTTCGAGCGATCCTTGAAGATCACGTCGCTGGCATATTCTGCCTGTTCGGTGACCCAGTAGTAATCCTTTCCATGCAACCAGCCGCCTTTGTCGATATGCGGATTTACCAGGCGAGCCCACTTCGACAGTTGCTTCACCCAGTTGATCTGAGCGAACTGATCCGCAATTTGCTGAGACTGCTGTGGATCATCCAGCTGAGTGAACGCATTGTCCCGCTGCACGAAGCCCATTTTCCGTCTGAGCATCTGTCGCGCCAGCCAGTCGTGTCCATTCACGTACACCTGGATGGTGTAGGGAAACCAGGTTTCCAGCCGGATGTACATCAGTCCGAAATCGCGGTCAAGAACATAGTAGTACAGCACGCGTTGCGGACGTTTCGCAAAGATCAGACGCGGCCGCTTGTCGGCATAGGCCAGCTTGATGCTGCGGCACGTTTCCTGAGTACACAGCACGGCGACCAGTCCCTCGGTGAGATTGTCCCTGCGAATGATGTCCTGAATGAATTTCTCTTTGCGAAATCTGCCCTGCCGGTATTCGTACGGACGATCAGCCTTCGCAGCAAAGGCTTTGGCGTGATCGACCAGTTCTTCCGATCGCTTTTCCAGTTGGGTGACAAAATCGACGCGGCGGATTCGCAGAGTGTAGTCCACCCAGGAATTCAGCTCTGCTTCGCTGTGAAACGGCAAATAACCCTTGAAAATGACTCTGTCAAAACACGACAGTACTGTCACAATGAGGCTGCTGAATTTTTCGAGAAATCGTTTGGCGAACTGCACGGCGTGCTCCCTGTGATGAGTGTGTGATAACATCATCGTGAGGGTAGTACGCCGTGTTTTCCATCCCGCGTCGGATCACTCGCCGATTTTCGCAGAGTTTGTTCTGAGGAACTCAATGGCCTCAATAAAGTGATCTTCAGAGAACGCGATCACAAACCGGCAAAGGCGCGGCCACACAGAATTTTGGCAAGGCGCGCGGTTGCATTAAAAGCCGTGGCATGGCCAGAATGCTCCCGACCCGGACGGAGGATAAGGCTCTGCAGAGGTGCAACCTGAGCGCCGTTCCGGGGGCCAAGTCCGAAGGCGGGCGGTCTTCGACCGCCCACCTTCCTTGCAATACGACAAACCAGCCTTCGGAATTGGCAATAAGCGAAAAAACCTTCGTGGCAGGATGCCACGACTGCGATTTGACAGGATGTTCCGCGCGCAACACATCCGTGTCCGGGGAGCGGCGAAGTCGCGACACCTCGCCTCTGGGGTGCGGGCGAAGCCCGCGTTAAGTGACAATACAGTCACGGATGTCAGCGTGTTCAATTCGTTCCATTTCCACCGGATAGTTCTCAAACGACATTGTATAAAGTTCTTCAAATTTTGGCTTCAGAAAGCTCTCGATGTCCGGATCGAACGCTGGCTTTACGATGAATTCGCGACCTTCCGGAGTCGCGCGGATGTCGCCGTCTTCAATCACCACTTCACCGCCCTTGAGTACATAACGCGGATGGCTGAACATCTTCGCGATGTCCTTTTCCTCTTCGTAAATCACGACATCCGCGTCCGCTCCGATGCCCAGACTGCCTTTCTGAGTCAATCCAAGAGCCCGAGCAGGACCGGCGGAAGTGATTGTGGCAATTTCATACAGCGTGTATTCGCGATCGATATCCGGAAGCGTGATGCGTTCACGTGCAATCGGACTCAGCTTCGTCATGCACTCCTTGCGGAAATCGAAACTCATCAGGAGCTGGATGATTTCCGGATAGCGCCAGAAGCAGGCTCCGTTCGGATGATCGGTCGACAGGAAGATGCGCCACGGATCGTTGATGAGCAGCAGGAGTTCCAGCCCGACCGCCCACTGGATCGAATTCACGAGGTTGCTGGGGCGATAAGTATACGGCACAATGCCGCAGCCAGTTTCATTTTCAACATCCAGATTGCCCCACTTGCGGCCCGTGAGCTTGTAAAGGAGATGTTGCCACGGTCCATCCGCGGTGATCGTGACGGTATCGCCAAACAGAACGGCACCGGCGTCGGTCGTCATGTTGGTGTGGGTGTTGAAGTACTCGGCGACTTCGGCAGACGCGGATCGCATCGTGTCCCAGTCATCGCCACCGTACGCATGATACTGCAGATGTGCGATATGGGCTCGACGACCTTCCAGCAGCTTCATCGTTTCCAGCGTCGTCCAGACATTGCCCGGCGCGCCGAGATTATTGCAGTGCAGATGCATCGGATGTGGCAGACCGAGTTCATCAATGATTCGCGCGAGTCCACCGATAATCGTGCCCGGCGTGATCCTGTTGTAGCCTTCAATCGGATCGGTGAGTTGTTTGGCGTCTTTGCCCCATTTCCATGCTGCGACGCCACCGGGATTGACAGCCTTCACACCGTATGATTTAGCCGCCCAGATATACCATGCGACGATGTCTTTCGCCCGTTCGAAGTCTCCGGCTTCAAACAGGTCGAGCAGAATCTCGTTGTTCGCCATGAGCACGCAGCTGCTCTTGTCGAGAATCGGAATGTCGTGCAGCTCTTCGTGCGTATGTCGTGCGGACAACACGGGCACGGCCGCCTCGTTGACGGTGGTCCAGCCCATGCCTGCGTAGAGATAGCCGGTGGCAAACGTCGTCGGAGCCATGCCACCCAGTCCGGAACGACGTGACTGAGTCCGTATAAACGCCGTCGTGCGCCGATGATCTTCCGGCGTCATGGCTCGCGCGAAGTTGATCGAGCCGCCTGCGACGTGCGTGTGGATGTCAACTCCGCCGGGGAAAATAATCATCCCCGTAGCATCGATCGTGCGACCGCCAATGACCGACGAGACAAACTTGGCGCCGTCAATACACAAGTCCCGGACCTGGCCGTTGATGCCGTTGGCGGGGTCAAAAATCTTTCCGCCCGTGATCCGAATCATGGCGTGCCTTGTTGGTTGTCGTAAAATTGATCTGGCAGGATGTTACGGTGACTTCAGCGCGGACTTCCATGGTAGCGGAATTTCGTCCGTACAGTAAGCGGTTCCGGGAGCGCTGATTCCTGCGACCGGCGTCGCGATCTGGACGCGGGCCAGGGGGCTGGTGTGCGAGAATCTCGGGTCGAGCACGATCGTGGGAACGTGGTGACGCGGTAAGTTCATTATTCAGCTGTTGTTCCTTCTGGACAGCAATCAAAAATGGCAATCCATCGGTTCTGGAAGTCTCGAAAATGACGATCGCCGCTGTCGTTCGATTTTCAAACCGTGCTCGACTTCTACAATGCCGGGCTCGCGGTTTGTCGATTTCATCTGCAAAGTCTTTGATTCCGATCAGGCCGTGGTGGCAAACCGGGCTGTTTTTTGTGCCGTACCGAAAGCTGAAATTATGAATATCAAGTGGACAGTACTTGCTTTTGTTGCCGGAGCTGCTCTTTCCTGGGGCGTTTACGTCCCGCTCGTCCACGATGCGACGACAAAGTTCGGCAGCAATCTGCGAGCGTTTTTGATGGTCGGGATTGCCTACTTTCTGGTCGCGGTACTCATTCCCAGCTTTTTCATCTTCTACAAAGGCGATCCGACGGCAAAAGATCCGGCGAAACTCAACTGGGCTACGCCGAGCATCACGTATGGAATTCTCGCCGGGATTGCCGGAGCCGCCGGGGCGCTGTGCGTCATCTTTGCCGTGAAAGAGGCCGGTCCGACCGCAGCCTTCATTGTGGCACCGTTGGTATTTGCAGGTGCACCAATCATCAATACGATCGTGTCTGTGACGATTTTTGCGCACGGCAAGAAGTTTGAATCGCTCACTCCGTCATTCTACATCGGACTCTTCATCGCCACTGCAGGAATGGTGCTGGTGATGATCAACAAGCCGAAAGAGATCAAAGAGGAATCTCCGCCCGTTGCTGTGGCGGGAGCGACAGCGGGTAATGTTCCAAAATGACCGAGTGGCAGGGCGTCCTCGGGAAAAAGACCACAAAGTGGCCGTCTCTCTGAGTGGCCAAGCGCTACAATTCTGGCTGACCAGTACTGGTCAATCAGACAGTGACGACTCCTTTTCTGACAAACCCAGCGGGCTATTCCGCTCACAGCACATGCTTTCCTGCAAGTTGATGATAATCGAACCGCCACATGCCTGAACCCAATTCCCTGTCATCGTCCTCCGTCCAGTTGCGTCGTGCCGTTGTGCGCACATTTCCGCGGGAATTGTGGCCGATGGATTCGCGGCTGAAAGATATTCAGCCGGGAAGCGGTGTGGTCATCCATCTGGAAAAAGCCTGGGGCGGTGTGCGAAGGTGCTGGCTGAAGACGTTTCGTCGCGGCTATGTCGCCCGCATGGCCACGAGCCGCAAAGGCGATTTTAATTCTTGTCCGCATGAGGTGCTCGATCCGCGCGACTTGAAATTCTATCGAAATCAGGGCGGCTGGCACTGGGATTTGAAAGACGACCCATGTGCCTGGCGAGACCGACTGCCATTTGCACGTGTCGGACTGGCGGAACTTTTCCTGATGTGTGGCAGTACAACTGCCGCAACGCTCGGGCTTGCGTGGTGGGCGAATCAATCGACCGGGGCCCTCAAAGTGACCGCCATCCTGCTGGCCGTGACATGTGCTGTAATCTGTGGGCTGATCGCGTGGTTCTTCCGCAATCCGCGACGCGTCAGCCCGCCTGATCCCGGACTCGTGGTGTCCCCGGCGGACGGCAAGATCGTCGATATCGAAGAGATCGCATTCGACGACTATATTGGCGGGCCGGCTAAGAAAATCGGCATCTTCCTGTCAATCTTCAATGTCCACATCAATCGCGCGCCAATCGCGGGTCGAGTTGTCGGTTTACGCTATCGCCCAGGCAAATACCTGAACGCCCTGCGTCCAGAGTCTGCACAGGAAAACGAGCAACTGGCAATCATGCTGGAAGAAAAACAGGCACCATTTCGCGGAATGGTGGTGCGCCAGATCACCGGGGCGATTGCCCGACGTATTGTGTGCTGGCTCAAACCGGGCGACGAACTGGGACGTGGCGAACAGTTTGGCATGATTAAACTGGGTTCGCGGACGGAACTTGTCCTTCCGGTCGAAGAAGGCCTTGAAATTCGTGTGCGGCTTGGGGATAACGTCAAGGCTGGAACCAGCGTGTTGGCGACGTACAGACCACCGACAGCCGAGCGATCAATTCTGTAAGAAGGGCGATACTTAATGTCTGACGCTGACAAAGTGCCAACTGTCTCGCCGCGTAAGATTCGCCACCGAAAAGTCTTTGCCGTGTTGCCGACATTGCTGACGCTGTGCAATGCGGCGTGTGGGTTCGGAGCGATTTCGATCGCCGCCAAAGTGGGCCCGGATCACTTTAAAGGCATCGAACTGATCACCGCAGCACAGTTGATCTTCCTTGCCATGCTCTTCGACATGCTCGATGGCAGCGCAGCGCGACTCACGAATCAGACGTCGGATTTCGGCGCACAGCTGGACAGTCTGAGTGATGCGATCAGCTTCGGTGTCGCTCCGGCATTCATCATGCTGCAGCTCGTTCATCCGGATCATCACTTGATGGATACGATCCTGACCGCTCCGTTCAACTACCATCCACGAATCCTGTGGGCGATTGCAGTGCTGTTCATGGTGTGCCATCCTCCGTCTGGCCCGGTTCAATGTCGAAACGGAAGAGGAGGATTCGCATAACTTCTTCAGCGGACTGCCGTCGCCAGCGGCAGCGGGTGTCGTCGCTTCGTTTCCGATCGGAGTGAAGGAACTCAAGGAGCAGTTGAGCCGCTGACGGGACGGTCTCATGGGAGCGCAAACGGTAGCTGATTACCTGCTGCCGGGATTAGTCATTCTGTTACCGCTGATCACGCTGGCGGCGGCCATGCTGATGGTTTCCCGCATCCGTTATGCGCATGTGTTCAATCAGATGATTCGCGGACGCCGGAGCCGCAAAAAGATTCTGCAGCTCGTGTTCGCAATGGTGCTGGTGTTCGTCGTTCGCGAAATGGCGCTCCCCGTACTGTTTTGTGTCTTCGCGTTTTCCTCACCGCTGCGCGCATTCTGGGAACGCTCTTACCTGAAGCTGAAGAAAAACCAAACGACGTCGTCAGAAACGAAGGCCGCATGAACCTCAAAGATTACATTCGGTCAGTTCCGGATTTTCCAAAGCCCGGTATCATGTTTCGCGACATCACGCCGCTGCTGAAATCGTCCGATGCCATGAAGGAAGTTATCCGCCGCCTTGCCGAACCATATCGTGACGCAGGCATCACCACAATTCTGGCAGCCGAAGCACGCGGCTTTGTGTTTGGCGCACCACTGGCGATGGAACTTGGGGCAGCCTTTGTGCCGGTTCGCAAGCCGGGAAAACTGCCCTGGGAAACACACAAATTTAGTTACGATCTGGAGTACGGTTCTGACTCGCTGGAGATCCATAGTGACGCCATCGGAGCAGGTGATCGCGTGCTGCTGGTCGATGATTTGCTCGCCACCGGCGGCACCATCGAAGCATGCATGAAGCTGGCTCAACGCCAGAACGCAGACGTCATCGGCGCAGCCTTTGTCATTGAACTGGCGTTTCTGAATGCCCGCAAGCGTCTGGAGTCTCTCCGTGTCAACAGTCTGATTGCGTATCAGACTGAAGACCCTGACGAATAGACGATCGGCTGGCGCTCGTTGAACCGCAGGCCGGAGGCAAGCGCGATTCGCAGAACTGTCACAGCGAAGTTGAAGATCAAAACGAACAGGAGATCCGTATCATGGTCATTCATTCTGGCTCGACGTATGTTCGATGGCTTTTTCTTCTGGGAACGTTTTCCGCGATGACATTCTCCGCGGCCGCGCAGGTTGTGGAGCAGGTGGTTGACCCCAAACCGTTGTGGACATTCGAGGAGGCACGAGCGCAGCTGCAAATGTATCCGAAAGACGTGTTCCTGCAGTACGTCGCATTGAAGCTGGGACAGCGCGATGGAATGGATGCGGCCGAGTTGCTCGGGCTGAACGAACGGACTCGGCGGCAAATCGCGGCGGAACGTCGTGAGCGCGTTGATCTGTTCAATCTGTTTTCCGGTTCACTGGCCGTGCAGGAAAGTCTGCAACTGGATGCGATGCGACCGGGATCTGATTTTAACCGTGAAAGCGGGAAGCAGGAGCAAGGAACCGGCGTTCAGATTCAGACGCTGACTGGTCCCACAGTGGAAAGTCATCCGTGGCACGAGATGCTGAAGGGACAGAAGCCGAAGTTTTCGGTGCTGGCTAATTATGTGCCGGCCGACAACTACTACATCCGATTCCGTTCCGTAAGTCGAATGCTGGAGATCATCGAAGGCGGAAATCTGTTCGCGAAGCATCTTTACACTCAAACGGGTGAATCCGCCTTCGCGCGTGATACCGAACAAAAACTTCGGAAGCAGCTGGCGGTTGAAACCAATCCGCTGGCGCGACCGTTTTATGATCTGGTTGTCAAAGAGATCTCAATCAGCGGCAGTGATCCATTCGTCAACGAAGGCAGCGATGTCACACTGCTGTTTCGATTTGATCAGGAGCTGGTGTTTCGCACGCAAATGGATGCGTACCTCGCCGCCGCCGAAAAATCGATTGCCAATGTCACGCGCAAGGAAGAGACATGGGAAGGCGTTCCGACTGTGCATCTGACATCGCCGGATCGCGAAGTTCATGTCTTTTCTGCATATCCCGAGAAAGGTTTGCATGTTCGCAGTAATTCACGCACGGCATTTCTGCGAGTTCTGAAACTCATCAGGGGGCAGGCCGATAAGTCGTTGACGAGTCTTGGGCAGTCGGAAGAGTTTGCTTATGTGCGCACGCTGATGCCGGCGGACGCTCCGGATGAAGATGGTCTGATCTATCTGTCCGATCCGTTTATTCGGCGACTGGTCGGGCCCGAAGTGAAGTTGACGGAATTGCGACGACTGAAGTGCTTCAACAATCTTCGGATGATTGGCCACGCCGCTGCGATGTACGAGATCGAAAATGGCCACGGCCCGGCTTCAATGAAGGACCTGCAGGACGCAAATTGTCTGCCCGACGGCTTTAGCAAGGGACGGCTGCAATGTTCATGCGGCGGAGAATACTCACTGTCACGCGACGGCCGGAATGGAGTGTGTTCGCATCACGGCCATGCCGATTCACTGATTCCGTGCTGTGAAATTCCTGAGACGTCCGTGACGACTTCCGAAGCTGAGGCTTACGGACAGTTCGTGACGGAATACAGTCAGTACTGGCGGACATTCTTCGATCCGATTGCCATCAAAGTCCAGGCGACCCCGGAGCGATATCGCCTGGAAACGATTGTCCTGCCACTCATCAACAATTCGCTGTATCAATCGATGGCAATGGCGCTGGGCGGCGAACCAAAGCCGCTGGCCGTCAATGTCACCAGTGATACAGTCATGTCGCTGAGTTTCGCGATCGCCAAACAGCGACTGCTGGAACAATCCGGCTGGCAGCCGCCGGAGGAGATTGCTGCAACGAGCCGAAAACGGATTCAGCCACGGCCTCCATCCGGGCGAGTTCGCAGCATCTGAAGCAGATTGGTCTGGCAGCGCACAATTATCATGACGTCCACAGCCAGTTTCCGGCCTTCAACAAAAACGAAAACGGCAGGCCGCTGCTGAGTTGGCGCGTCATGCTGCTGCCGTATCTCGAGAATGCGGAACTCTATAACGAGTTTCACCTGGACGAACCCTGGGACAGCCCGCACAACAGGACACTGATCGAACGGATGCCGGACATTTTCAGATCTCCCGGAGCAAAGTCATCGAAACCCGGAATGACAACCTATCAGACCGTGATGGGCGACGACATGCTCTTTGAGCCAAATGGGGGCAAGGTGTCGATGCAAGATGTGACGGACGGAACGTCGAACACAGCGATGGTGATTGATGCGTCACCGGAGTTTGAGACCATCTGGACAAAACCTGGCGATCTGATGCCGGACACGACGAAGATGCGAATGGCCCTGGAGGATCGATTTGAAAACGGCGGGCTGATTCTGCTGACCGATGGTTCCGTCAGACAGCTTCGCAAGGGTCTTGATAATGCAACCTTGATGAACATCTTCAATCGCAACGACGGACAGGTCATCGGTGAAGTTTTCGAGGAATCGTTCGAGCCTTTCGAAAGCCGCCGCCAGGACCCGTGCGGTTTGAATTCTGTGATGGGGGGACGGATCGGAGATCGCGATCTCTACGAGTTGCTCTCGATAGGTCTGGGAGATCGCGTCGGGCTGCATGTCTGTGACAGCGATCCGATGTTTGATGTGCAGCTAACATCAATTCTGCCGGAAATGTTTGCCGGGCGACAAGGAGACATGATTGGGGGCGAGGCACTGTGGATCGGGATGGCCATCGCTTCGTTGACATCGCCCGTCTACATCGATTTGGCGGTTGAGGACGCTGCTGTTGTCGATGCATTTCTGGCGAAGCTCGATGAAGGAGCGGCGATAGAAGCACGAACGCATACTGAACTCGGCTGGTTCGCATTCAGAAAAGATTTCTATACCGTCCAGATCGGCGATATGAAGGTCCGCTCGTTTGTGCTGTCACTGGGCCCGGTCAAATGGCGATTTTTCTATTCTCGGATCGGCGGCAGTGTGTGCATCGCCAGCAAACTGCAGACGCTGGAGCAGCTGGCGACCGCCAGTGTCGACCACGCGGCACCGCAGAATGCAACCGGCTCACCTGCACATGCACAAGTGACGATTCACAGACAGCAATGGAATCGCATCGTGCCTTCGGTTCGACTGAGCTGGGATGAGGCCGCTCGGCAGGCATGTCTGGACAACATTGGCCCACTGACCAGCGCAGCGAGAGCTGCCGCGAGTTCACACCATGACACGGCTGGCGTGACGCCGGAAGAACTGTCAGGGATGGCGGCGTCCATCTACGGCGGCGTGCATCGCTGTCCATGCGGCGGCCACTACGTCCAGACGAAGGATGGCCGACTCGTGTGCAGTGTTCACGGCGATGCGGATCATCCTGAACAGCCTGCTCCCGATGCTGCGAACGGCGGGTCATTAGAAATGCTGAAGTCCTTCAGCGAAATCCGCGTGCTGCTGACGTTTCTCGAAGACGGCCTGCACGCCGTGCTTGAGATTGATCGTCAGTAGCTGTCAAGGTTAAAAAGCTGCTATGTGTGAATCATGAATTTATCAAATGCTCGCACCGATAGCGCGACCGAAACATCGGTTTGGAAAAAAAATGGATCGGGGAAAAGAAGCGGTCAGGACGTGTAGCTCAACTCTGACGAACGGATGAGTTGTTCTCGCCAACCTGGACGGCGTTACGCTGTCTGCTTGAAGCAGAACGAAGGGCTGCCTGACGGCGCAATCGGCACTGGCACTGAGCCAGCGCGAAAGACGCTCAGGGCCCTGAGCTGCTGTATTCGACGTTCAACTCTCGACAGAGCGCCATACTTTTTGAAGACGACCTTACGCATCTCACGCGGACTTTCGTCACGCGCTTACTGCTACGGCCATGGGGACAGCGACGTTTTCGAGCCTTGTGTCGTTCACCGCTTCAGAACCCTGAGCTATATCGATTCTACGGCATCATCATCCTTTGCAGCAACGCCAAGTCTGGCCAGCACGGCCACCAGCAAAGTCCCCAGTTCCTGAGGTCCTTTCTGGCGACTTCGTCTGGCCTTGATCGCTGCCTCCTGGAGCTTTGCACCTTCCTCCAGTTGACTCGATTTGGGAAGCTGATCGGCCGCATGTTTCAGATCTCTCACGATCACTGCCGGTGATGTTTCGTGGTCACGAAGAAACGTCAACAGCTTGTCCATCACATAACCGCGATCCAGTCGACTGGCATGTTGATAAATCTGCCGCCGCGATCGACTTCATCGCTCTGGTAACGCGACGGAAACAATCCCGCACGACCACAGATAGACTTCGCCGTGGCATAGTTTTCGATCGGCCCCATTTCGCCGGCAAGCTCTGCGGCACTGACGACGTTGATGCCCGGATCAGACAGCAACAGCACGTACGGCGTCTTCACCAGCACACTGGCGGAATCATGCTCAATTTCCTGAATTTGCTGGGTTTTCTGCTTCCAGTCCGCCAGTTGCGACATCCAGACTCGGGTATGAAACGCGGCCATCGGATCGGACTCAGCAGCGTTGGCCGCCCACACGGTGACGCGTTCGACCGTCTTTTTGTGGAAGCGAACTTTCGCATCACCGAGCCACGGCGACGATAACATCTTTGAGTTCGTGCTTTTCGACAGCTTGTTTGAGAGTCAGCACAGCGAGTTGAAACGCGCTGCGATTATGTTCGACATTCGCCGGGGGGCAGAGGACATTGCCATAAAAATCGGCGAGTATCCATGTGGAGCGTGCTTTTGCACAATCGACAGCGACGACGCCAAACTTCTCTGGCACCGCGGCCTGAACTCGCGCCTGAATGACGCCTTGCGGTCTGCCGAGGACGGCTTTCTTAAACTTCTGTGATCGACTTCGCTTTCGCTTCGTACCGGTTTTACGCTTTGTAACCATTTTTGCGGTCTCCCTGAGTGAAAGTGTTGAAACAACATTTCACACTACCGCAGCTTTACCGGTCCTTTGTTTTTTAAGTCACAGGGACCACGTACCAGGGATCTGATCGGACGAGGCAGAGTTCCCCTGTGGGGCAATTCGCCCCGACCATGTTGTTGCATGTTAAAGACTTTGCTGTATTTCCATAGAACCTCGGCTCCTTTGGCAGTTGGCACAGGGGTTGCCATTAGAGTTTCCGCTGGATAAAAAATCTGTTTCTTATCCCGAAAGGAAATCCCATGCCGGTCCCAACAATGACGCGCGACAGAATTAACCAGTTGACTGAGGAAATCAAAGGCCACAACGAACCGTTTCAGCGCATTGTGAGCCAGGTGAATCAGGTGCTGGTGGGCCAGGAAAAACTGGTGCATCGCATGCTGATCGGCTTGTTGGCAAACGGCCACCTGCTGATTGAAGGCGTTCCTGGTCTCGCAAAGACGACGGCGGTTGCCTGCCTGGCGAAGGCAATCCACACAGGCTTCCAGCGACTGCAGTTTACTCCCGACCTGCTGCCTGCTGACCTCATCGGGACTTTGGTTTATCGTCCGCAGGATCAGACGTTTGTGGTTCAGAAGGGTCGATCTTTTCGAACCTGATTCTGGCCGGTGAAATTAACCGCCAGCAAAGGTGCAAGCGCTGCTGCGAGCGATGCAGGAACGACAGGTGACCATCGGGTCTGAAACGTTTCTGCTGCCGGAACCATTCCTGGTCATGGCGACCCAGAACCCGGTGGAGCAGGAAGGCACTTATCAATTGCCTGAAGCTCAGACCGACCGTTTCATGCTGAAGGTCATTGTTGACTATCCCAACCGAAATGAAGAACTTCAAATTCTGCGAAGGATGAGCAGGACCGGACCTAAGTTTGATATTCAACCGGTGACTTCGCCGCAGGAAATCATGGCCGCTCGAGAACTGGTGGATCAGGTTTACGTCGCCGAGAAAGTCGAAAACTACATCGTCGATCTTGTCATGGCAACTCGGAACCCCGAGGCTTACGGGTTGAAGCTAAAGGAGCTGATTCAGTTCGGTGGTTCGCCGCGAGCAACCATCAATCTGACGCTCGCGGCCAAAGCAAATGCGTTTTTGGCCGGACGAGGTTACGTGGTTCCACAGGACGTGAAGGATCTGGCTCTGGACGTGCTGCGACACCGCGTCGTCATTACCTACGAAGCGGAAGCAGAAGATCGAACCAGCGCATCGATCGTGACGGAGATTCTGAATCACATTCCGGTGCCGTAACCTGTTGCGATCTGTTCGATGCCGAAGAGTTCCAGACACCTATCTTCAACCAGACTGGGACAGTAACCGGCCTGGGACAGCCGAATTAAGGAACATCTCATGATTCCTCGTGAAATTATTCGCAAGATCCGACGAATACAGATTCGTACGTCGCACAAAGTCGATGAACTTCTGGCCGGCACCTGGAATTCTGCTTTCAAAGGTCGCGGCATCGAATTCGAAGAAGTGCGGCCGTATCAGGTTGGTGACGATGTGCGTACTATCGACTGGAATGTGACTGCTCGCAGTGACCAGCCGTATGTGAAACTGTTCCGCGAAGAAAGAGAACTGGCGGTGATGCTGCTGGTGGACCTGAGCGGCTCGCAGAGTTTCGGCAGCAACGATCAAACCAAACGCGAATTGGTGGCGGAACTGGGCGCGACGCTGGCCATGTCGGCGATCAAAAACAACGACAGGGTCGGACTAACGCTGTTCACCGACGACATTGAGAAGTGCATCCCGCCGCGAAAGGGGTCACGGCATGTTCTGCGCCTCATTCGCGAACTGCTGTTCTGCGAGCCGGTTGGAAGCCGCACCAATCTGCATCGAGCCCTCGAGCATCTGAATCGAACATCCAAACGCCGAACGGTCGTGTTTCTGATCAGCGATTTTCAGGACAGCGGCTTTGAAGCGACATTGAAGGTCGCTCGCCGCAAACACGACATGATTCCGGTCGTGATCAGCGATCCCAGAGAAGGAGAAATGCCGAACGTGGGACTCGTGCGACTTCAGGATGAAGAAACCGGCGAGGTCATCACGCTGGATACAGCGAGTCCCAAAAATCGCAAGCTGTTTACGAAGCTGTATCAACAACAATCAGCAGCTCGCGACGGAATGTTTCGTCGTCAGCGACTTGAGCCGCTGCATCTGGAAACCGGTCGAGATCTGGTTGATCCGTTGCGACGATATTTCCATCAGCGTGAGAGCCGACAATGAACATTCACAATGTCCTGGAACTCAAACGACTGCTCTGCCTGTCGGCGTCCGTTACGTTGTGTTGCGTTGCCGCAGCTGGCGAAGTGAACGCCGACGAAGTCAGGAGCACAACGGATTCAATTCAGGCGACCGTGACCTCAAATGTGTCAAGCAGCACAATGCAGGTCGCGGAACCATTGACCCTGGAATTGACCGTGACTGCGTCGGTCGGAAGTCAGGTCGATTTCCCATCCGTCGGCAAATCGCTCGGAGACTTCGACGTGACAGATCAGACGGACAGAGCGGACGTGCCGTCTGCAGATAACGGCAACCAGAGAGTCTGGACTCGGCGACTGACGCTGGAGAGTATTGTCACCGGCGACCTGGAAATCCCTGAATTAGAAATCCTGGTTCGCAACAGTGTCGGCTCTCAGACACTGAAATCGGCAGCAATCCCTGTTCGCGTCACGAGTGTTCTTGAAGACCGCGCCGATCCAACTCAATTTCGCGACATTCAGTCGGTTGTCGATGTCACAGTTCCGCAACCGGCTTCGCGTGCGTGGTTCTGGTGGACTCTGGGCGGTCTTGGAGGTACTGCAGCGGCGTCCCTGCTGTTTGCGGCTGTTGCGAAACGCAAAACATGGATGACACCCAAGGCGTGGGCGATCCGCGAACTGGACGAGCTTCGAAACTCGGACGCCATGAAATCTACCGACAGCGAAACAGTGACCGAGAATCTCACGACGATTCTGCGGGATTATCTGGAGCTGCAGTTTGGCATTGCAGCCCCGGTTCAGACAACCACAGAACTGCTGCAGGTCGTCGAGACCGGCAGGTATATGAGTCCAGAGACGACCAAAGGATTTGGTGAACTGTTGGAGCATTCAGACCTCGCCAGGTTTGCCGGACTGCAGCTGACGCACGCCGAACTGTCAAAGGCTATCGACGATGCTCAGCGATTGATCGAACAGACTTCACACGAACTTCAAATGCCGCTTGAAAACGTTGTCAGGAACCAGTAGCAAAACGATGCGGACTGCGCACAATTGGTTCCTGATTGGACAGCGCCAGCTTTGGCGAAAACCGAGCGTTTTTACAACCCGAAGCGTGAGCGAGGGATTGTACCTAACTCGTTCCCTCGCTTAAGCTTCGGGTTACTTTTTCGGAAAAAGTGGCGATGTCCAACTACCTTTAACACGATCCGCGGAGGTCCGCTGATGTTTTTTTCACCATGGTACTTTCTGCTGTTGTTGTTACTGCCGCTGATTGCCTGGCGCCTGTTTGCCCCGCGACGCAGGCTGGCGGTTCGATTCAGTTCCGTCAATCTGGCAATGCAGCTGACACCGACACTGCGTCAGAGAATGGCGTGGCTGCCCGGCGTACTGACCATTGCGGCTGTCCTGGCGATGATCTTCGGCCTGGCGCAGCCCCGCGAAGGACGAGTGCAAACCGTGACTGACAGCGAAGGAATCGCGATTGAAATGGTGGTCGACCGCAGTGGCAGTATGCAGGCGATGGATTTTCAGGTGGAAGGTGAGCACGTCGATCGCCTGACAGCCATCAAGAATGTCGCTGGAAAATTTGTGGCCGGTGGCGGCAAGCTGAAAGGGCGTTTCAGCGACCTCGTCGGACTGATCACTTTTGCAGGATACGCAGATGGCAAAACGCCACCGACACTGGACCACGCATTTCTGGTTTCTCAACTGAACAACACTCAGATCGTGACTCGCCGCAATGAGGACGGAACAGCGATTGGCGATGCAATTTCTCTGGCCGTCGAGAAACTCAATGCACTGGATGCAAGGCAGAAAGACAAGGTCCGGAGCAAAGTCATCATTCTGCTCACCGACGGAGAAAACAATGCGGGCCAGCTGGATCCGGTTCAGGCGGCCGAACTGGCTGAAACGATGGGGATCAAAGTTTATACCATCGGTGTCGGCACCAAAGGTCAGGCTCCCATGCCCGTTGAAGATGCGTTTACCGGCCTCAAAACGATTCAATGGGTGCCGGTCAGCATCGACGAAGAAACCCTGACAAAAGTTGCGTCCATCACAGGCGGCAAGTACTTTCGCGCGACCGACACAGACTCGCTGGAAAAAATTTATGACGAGATCGATCAACTGGAAAAGACCATGGTGAAGGCACATCATTTCGTAGAATACAACGAACTGGCAATTCAGCCGTATAAAGCAGCTGGATTCTCAGTTCCGCCCGTGCTGCTGATCGCATTTGTATTGCTCGCGGCACGCATGTTGCTTGAACAGACATGGTTGCGGGAAATGACGTAACAACAGTCACTGAAAGATTCATCATGGACATTCAGGTTGGAAACCCGAACAGCATCTGGCTGCTGGCCGCTGTCGTAGTCGGACTGATGGTGACCGTCTACGCCATCCTGGCTCGCCGTCGCGCCGTGCTGAGGTTCGCTACCGGCAGAATCCGTAGCAGGATTCTGCCGCCAGGCAGTTCATCGCGTCACTGGATGTCCGCGATTCTGATGGCCGCCAGCATGACCCTGTTGTGCTTTGCGATGATGGATATTCGCTGGGGCAAAACGTGGCGTGTAGTCCCGCAAAAGGGCATCGAAGTGATGTTCGTGCTCGACGTCTCACGCAGCATGCTGGCCGAAGACGCCATGCCAAACCGACTGAGTCGAGCCAGGCAGCAGATCAACGATATGGTTGATGAAATGGCGGGAGACCGAGTCGGGCTGGTTGTCTTTGCCGGCGACACTCGTCAGGCAGTACCGCTAACCAGCCACTACGAAGATTTCAAACAGACACTGGATTCTGTCGGACCGCATTCTGTGCCGGTCGGAGGTTCACGACTGGGAGATGCCATCCAGGCGGCCGCGAACGGTTTCATCAGTAAAACGAACGATCACAAGGCCATCGTGGTGTTCACGGATGGTGAAGACCAGGAGAGCAAACCGGTCGAAATCGCGAAACAGATTCACCAGGAAAAGGGAATCCGCATTTTCACAGTCGGACTAGGCGATATCGACCTGGGGGCACGCATCCCCGAAACCGACGACCGTCGCGGCGGGTTTGTGCAGTATGAAGGACAGCAGGTCTGGTCAAAGATGAATGGACAGACCCTGAGTCAAATCGCCACCGAGACAGACGGTGCGTATATCCCGGCGGGGACTCGACGAGTCAACATGGCAGACGTCTATCACGGTTATGTTGCCAATGTGGAACAGACGGAATTCGAAACAGCAAAGATCAATACCTACGTGGCCAGATTTCAATGGTTCGCGGTCCCTGCATTGGTACTCTTGTTGCTTGAAGTGTGGATGTCAACGCGAAGTACCAGGTCGCGCCGAACCAAAGAAACCCAGGTCTCGTCAAAGACAAAATCAACTGCTGTGAGCGGAAGGGCGCTGGCACCCGATGTCGTTTCATAAAGTTTCAACGCGTGGAGGGCTGGCGCGGCGAATCGCCGCTTGCCCCACCTGCAATCAATCGAGTCACACTATGACCAGCAATTTCTATAAGCAGTTCGCCTGCGGCTCTTTCGCACTGGCGGTGATCGCAATTGCTTTAGCGCCAGCATCTGCGCAGGCGCCACTCAGCATCAGCGAGACCGCCAACGAAATTAATGCGGCGAACAAATTATTGCGGGACGGCAAGGTTGATAAAGCCCTTGAAGCTTTTCGCCATGTTGTTCCCGGCGATCAGCATCGCGACGAACTGAACTACAACGTGGCGGTGGCGGAGTATCGCAACGGAAACATCGCCGCCGCCGAAAAGCTGTTTAGTGAAGTCGCCGGGACAAGTTCTCCGGCCATCTCTTCAAACAGTCGCTACAACCTTGGCAACTGCCATTACACGAAAGCCGTGCAAGTGGCGGAGCAGGATAAAGCGAGCGCCATCTCTCATCTTCGTGATGCGATTTCGCACTACCGCGGGGCTCTGCGCGGGAATTCCCACAATCCTGACGCGCGTGCCAACATCGAACTGGCTGGTGCATTGATCCGCGAGCTGGAAAAAGTGCAGCAGGAAGAACAAAAAAAACAGGAACAAGAGCAGCAGGAGAAAGAAGGCAAGCCGAACGAAGATCCGCAGCAGGACGACTCTCAGAAGAATGGCGACCAACAGAAATCTGATTCAAAAGACTCGAAGTCCGAACAGCAAAAGAAAGAAGAGCAGCAGAATCAGGGCGAAGCATCAGCTTCTGACAAGTCAAAGACGGATGAACAGAAAGAGGACGACGAGAAAAACGAAAAGCCCGGTGATGAGTCGCAGAAAACAGACGATCAGAAATCGTCAGGCGGGGAATCTGAATCGCATCAGCAGAAGACAACTAAACAAGAGCCTCCGCCAAAGGGTTCAGACGGCAAACAGACTCAAACGCAAAACATGCAACAACAATCTGGCGATCAGCAGCAACCCGATGATGAGGGAAAGCCGGAAGAGCAGGAAGCGAAGAACCAGACTGTTCCTGCCGGGGATCTGAAAGCAGCTGGACAGCAGGATGAGAATAAGCAGGTCGTTGCTTCCGGAGCAATGGCTGGCCCAAATGCAAAGGATGGACTGATGACTCGTGAAGAAGCCCTCAAGATGCTGCAGTCGGTACGCGACCGGGATATGCTTCGTCGCCTGCAGCAACAGCGACAGGAAAGATCCCGCCATGTCCCCGTCGACCGCGACTGGTAAAGTTGGAGTGTGATGAATTGTTCCTTCTCCCCCGATATCGGGGGAGAAGATGTGGACTTAATGAGCGGAATGGCGCTAGTGCTCTGTCAAGGTTAGAAAA
Source organism: Planctomycetaceae bacterium (assembly GCA_037719765.1). Lineage (GTDB taxonomy): Bacteria > Planctomycetota > Planctomycetia > Planctomycetales > Planctomycetaceae > SXXK01. The sequence continues at coordinate 19,252 of JBBJME010000010.1, read as the reverse complement.
GTTAGAAAAGGGGTCAGGAACCAATAGCCAAACGGCCCGAAGGGTGCTCCGCACTATTGGTTCCTGACCCCTTTTCTGAGCCACTGGAAAAACCGGCGGCTAGCGCCGTGCCGCTCACGGGGAAAAGGTTGAATCAAATGAAATCGACAAAAACCACATATACAACCCTTGCACTGCTTGCACTGACGCTGTGTCGCTTGAGTAATCCTGTGACCGCTGCCGATGTCGATGCACGGCTCTCCGCCCAGGAAACCTGGGTTGGTACGCCGGTCGTGCTGCAGCTCTCGATTCACAACGCCGCGGACTACGAGCAACCAGCCATTTCCGACATCGATGGATGTGATATTCGTTCGGCGCGCCAATGCAGAGTTCGCAGACCTCGATCATCAACGGTCGCCGCAGCGAGAGTCATCGTGTCGTGATCCAATATCTGATCACGCCGCGACGCGAAGGGGCCTTCGAAATCCCACCCATCAGTCTCCAGGTTGACGGACGCCGCGTCACTACGGAAAAGCTGCGTTTTGTCGCCACGAAGAGCGAAACAGGGAATCTGTTGTTTGTGGAAATCGACGGCGGCAAGGACAAGGTGTTTGTCGGGCAACCGCTGGAACTGACTCTAAAAATCTGGATCAAACCATTTCACGATGCAAAGACGAACATCACCTTGTCTGAAGCCAATATGTGGCAAATGATCTCCGAGCAGACATCATGGGGCAGTTTTCTCGATCGCATGCAGGAGCTTTCGGCAAACAACCAGCGTCCCGGTGGCAAGGAAGTTCTGCGGGATGATGGTCAGGGACATGATCGCAGCTACTACCTGTACGAGATCACGGCCATGGTCTATCCAAAAAGACCGGGGAAGATCGATGCGGATGACGTGCAGATCGTGATCGATTATCCCACGGAACTTGGCAAAGCACGCGATCCATTCGCAGGCTTCTTCGAAGACAGCGGGTTCGGCGGCCGTTCGCCCTTGTCGGAGATGATGGGCGACGACTTCTTTGCGTCGCAGTTCGGCAATCGCCTGACAGTGTCGAAAACGCGACCGATCACAGGCGAAGCTCAAGTGGACGAAACTGAAGTCCTTCCCGTTCCGACAGAAGGCCGCCCTGCGGACTACCGGGGAGCCGTTGGTCGCTACAACATCATGACACAGGCGACTCCGACGGCGGTCAGCGCCGGAGATTCAATCACTCTGAACATAGGCATCGCCGGCACTGGACCAATGGAGCTTGTACAGGCTCCGCCACTGTCTGAATTGCCGTTGCTGACCGCTGACTTCAAAGTCGCCGATCAATCCCTTGCCGGGTTTGTGCAGGATAACACCAAACTCTTCTCCACCACCATTCGCCCGCGTCGTGAGGGAATCGCTCAAATCCCCGCGATCCCGTTCAGCTTCTTTGATCCGGACACCGGCAAATACGAAACGGCGATGAGCGAACCGATTGCGATCACCGTGGATAAGTCTGAATCTCTGTCACTGGATGCGATTGTCGGCACGCAGCGAAAAAACGGCGGAAATTCAAAGGATAATCTGTCTGCCGCAAGGCAGATGGAGGCTGATTTCACGAACGACAGTTCTGCAGCCGCGTTTGTTCCGCAATCGCCTGCAAGGATTGGCGAATGGTGGTGGTTCTTCGTCGTCGCTCCTCCGATGGCGTGGCTGACGACGGTACTTGTCTGCAATCGAGCGATTATCAGAAGTCGTTTACGGGGTTTTCGTTCGGCAAAACACCGCTGTCTGTATGCGATTGAACAGGCGAACGAATTCCAGGAAGGCGTGACGGCGCTGACTCGCTACATAGAATGTCGCACTGGGCAGGCATGTTCAACGTCTGCTGTTGCCATCGGCGCGTTGCGAACTTCCGGCCTGACGCAGGCTGCAATTGAAGTCGAAGAGTTCTTTGAGCGTTGCGCACAGTCGCGACTTAACGGTTCAGCAGAACAATCACTGGCTGAGTACCGGAACGAGGCCTGCGAACTTGTGGAGCGGATCGAGTCAGCCGTCGATTCGACCCACAAATCTCAGGTTCGTCGCTCTAAACGCACGGCAACAGGTCGAGCCGCGAAAGTCCGAAACATCAGCAGCACCGCACAGCGGGTCACCCTGGTGATCATCGCGGCAATCGTCGCTTCCTCAGCGGGCAGCATTATGGCGGAGGAGGAAATTTTGCCCGGCAGCGCGTCCGTCACGAATGCCAAAGAGGAGACTGACGACATTGTGAAACTTTCTATCGCTCAGCAGCAGACACTGCTGACGGAAGCAGGAGCTCTGTATTCTCGCGCCACAGGCATTGCAAAAACGGACTCCGCTGAGGCGCAGGATCTGTTCACAAACGCTGCCCAAAAATACCAACTGCTGGTCGATTCCGGACTGCACAACGCGCTGCTCCACAGGAATCTTGGCAACGCCTGCCTGCAGAGCGGCCAGCTTGGCCGCGCGATCGCGAATTATGAACGAGCGAGACAGTTTGCCCCTGGCGATCGGCAACTTGCTGTCAATCTTGAGTTCGCGAATTCTCTGGTTAAGGGCGATGAGTCAGAGTCGAAAAGCGAGACCACCACAACGGGAGACGCGATGTCATTCAATTTGATCGTGCAGAAGATTCGGACATACAACAGTCTGCTGACCGACCTGGCCGGTACGCGAACGATTCTCTGGACGCTGGTCATTTCATCCGTTGTGTTCTGGAGTCTCCAGATCATACGCGCGACAGGTTATCGTTTTCCTGTCTGGCGATTCGCAATGGCACCGCTGCTGTTACTGACGACTTCATTGACTTCCGCTGTGCTTGCCTTGACTCCGCCACAAGACACCGAAAACGGAATTATCGTGGTCAGCAACGCGACGTTGTACTCAGGCGACGGAGAACAGTTTGAAACAGTCGTCTCTCTCGACGACGCTCAGGGCCATCGCGTTCAGATCCTGACCACTCGCGGCGATTGGGCCCAAATCAGAACTCGCCTCGGCCGCATCGGCTGGCTGCCCGCGCGCGACGTGGAACGACTGTAGAGACGGCCTGCCGTTCTGCATCAAAGGATCACATGGACTTCAATGACTGCAGCCGCATCAGTGTGCGGAAGACCCGGACAATGTCAGCGAGTGAAATAGTCCCCTGAATCTGTGTGTCGTCCTGGACAACGACGATGTCACGGCCGGTCTCGGCAAGTTTCATCAGAACGTCGGCCAGTCGTGACGTTGGCGACACCGAAATCAGTCGCCCTTTCGCGACGCTGGAGATCGGTTCAGAGAGAACGGGTTCCTGTCCCGAAGCAAGCAGATCAATCAGTGGAGGCAGGTCAACGGAATGATCCAGAAGTGCCGGACGCAATGGCGGCTGGAGTGCCATCAGAATGTCATTCCGGCTCACGACCCCCGCGACATGATTTCTCTCATCCAGGATCGGGAGGTGACAAACCTCGTAATCCTGCATCAGCTTGATCGCGGTCGCGACAGGTTCTCGTCCTGGAACGGTCACCGGCAGACTCATCACATCGCGCGCTGTCTGAGCACCGCGACAGAAAATCGCATCGAGCGAAAGGTCACTGTCAAGGTCTACGAGACGCAGCCGCTGCAAAGGTTGCAGTGTTTGAAAGACGCGATAGTACAGCAGCATCGCGGATGCAAAACTGACGGGGGTAATGATGCCTCGAAGTTCGTGAGGATCATCGAACACCAGGACGCTGTCACACTTCTGCCGAACCATAATTTCAAGGACTTCCAGCGGCCTTGCGGAAGGACTGACATGCTGTGTTTTACGCGTTGCAAGGTCGCACACATTGGTGGTGAGAATGCTGCGGTCACGATCGCATTCTTTCAGCGTATTCACGTAGCGAGGCAGACAGCGGAGAATCGTTGTGTGCTTCAGCAGCCCGATGACATCACGTTTCACGGAGTCAATGACCGCTATGGACTCGAGGGCATGAGGGTCCCGCCGACCGATCAGCTCCTCAATCGAGACTTCCGAGCTGACCGTCGGCACATTTGTTGACATGATCTCCGAAACGGTTTGCAGTCGTTCGAAAAAGCCAAATTCGTTCCGAGCCAATTGTTGAAACAGATCAATCACACTTTGAGCCATGCGCGCACCCCGTCCCTTCAAATCTGCGAAACTTCTTCAGGTTATCGAATCGCCAGAACGCGACTTGCTGACGAATAGGCGAAATTCTTCGGACATAGAATCGGCACAACCGTTATCAGAGTTGCTTCCCGCGACATCGCGTCTACGATGCCTCCAGTTCAAGCCGACTCGACTGGCTTTCGCACTCGCGCCGAATTGATGGCGTCTTCCAGGTGTCCTGAGGGTCCCGCATGTCCGGTTCGATTGAGTCATCAGCGCAGGATGAAATTGCCTTTTCATTTCAACAGGTGACGCAGCAGTTTGACGCAAACGCCAGTTCCGTATTTCGTGAGCTGAATCTGTCAATCGCAACGGGGCAGTTTGTGACAATTGTTGGCCCTTCCGGCTGCGGCAAATCCACATTGCTCAGACTCATCGCCGGACTGCAGTCGCCGACGTCCGGAACCCTGGAGCGTTACCCTCGTGCAACCGGACAGCAGATTGGGTTTGTGTTTCAACACCCAACGCTGCTTCCATGGAGAACAGCCGAGCAGAATCTGCGTTTGCCACTGGAACTCGGGAAAGCCGATACTCGCCATTCTTCCCCACTCGCCCCTCATAAGCCATTGGATGAACTTCTGGCGCAGGTTGGCCTGTCAGTTCAAGATGCCGCGAAACGTCCCGCTCAAATGTCGGGCGGTATGCAAATGCGACTGTCCCTTGCCAGAGCTCTCGTGACAGACCCGCATGTGCTGCTGCTGGACGAACCGTTTGCGGCCGTCGATGATTTTCTGCGAATGCGACTTCAGGAAGACATCCGTCGTCTGCATGACGATCGTAAACTGACAACCGTCCTTGTCACGCACAACATTCAGGAAGCTGTGTTCCTGAGCGACCAGGTCATTGTTCTGACGGGCTCGCCGGCGGAAGTCAAGACATCGCTTAAGATTCACTGGCAAGGACCCAGAGACGCAACCTTCCGCAACAGTGATGCATTCGTCAGTGATTTGCGTCAGTTGAGTCGTTCATTGGTCGACCAGTGACTTCCTGCTTACACCGCACTCGGTTGGCATTGGCTCGTTTTAACCGCGTGCCCAGCGGGCCGCGCGAGCAGCGTCCCGCTGAATGGATTCCCACGCGCGGGGCGTTGCCCACGCGGTTAACGACTGGGCCATCTTCAGCCGCTCGCCGCTTATGACTCGGTTCTTGCCGTGTACTCGTCGGCCATGCGTTTCGTTTCCGTCAGAAACTTGTCTGAAAGACCACCGATCAAAAACAATCCGTCCTCCTGATCGGCCACGTACAGGATTCGTTTGCCGCGGATCAATTGAGCGACCGACCCGATTACCCAGATGGCAGGTACGACGAGCATTCCGGACCCTGCATTGCGCACCCAAAGCATAAAGCCACCTTCTCCAAATGCCATCACGCCCATTGTGACGCCAATCGAAAGCAGCAGATTAACTATCGAGACGTAAAAAGACCGATTGGCAACTGGCCGGGAAATGAACCAACGGACCTGGATCGACGATCGCAGAACGTAAGTCGCAGCGACGAGTGCGATGGCTCCCAGGATCATTCCGATACCACCAATCAGTTGTAACCATGCTCCAATATTCGTTGAAGCCGCCAGTCCCATCGCTCCGGGCGGAAGATTCATGAGCATCGGGATTCCGAGGAACAAAGCTGCAAAGATCATCGCGTTCCTTGTGAGCGTGATCCACAGAGTACACCACCACAAGCGACTTTCGCGAGCCAGGAGAGAATCTGTCGCTCCCGTGACCACGCAGACTCGCGGCAATACAATTGTCCCTGCACCGGCGACGACTTTGTCATTGAACAGAAACTCTGTGTCGGGGGCGAGCACAGCGTTCGAAGTCGGCGTGCCAGGTGCCTGATATGGGTTAAAGTTTGATGTTCCTGTCACCATTGTTCGATTCACCTGATGAACATAACTGTCCGCCCTCGTCGTCTGCGTGGTCGAAGTGTACCGACACCTCAGGCGCGTTGCATCACACAGATGGGATGCCATGTCATCGGTGATGAAGCAGCGGATATCGCTTCAATCAAAGCGAAACTTGCGGGCGAATCTTTTACGGCATCGTAATTCGCGAACGCGTGCCGCCATCATCATTCGCATGATTGTCAGGATTTCATTACCATCGCACAGCCGACTGCTTTGCAGGCACGATCGCCCGAAGAATATCGCGGGACGTGAGGCTGTAATGTTGACCGTGAGCCCGTGATGCAACTTACTCCATTCTTACTGGCGGCGTGGTTCTGTGGGTTGCCCGCAAACGCGCAGGCATCCGAGTGTTTTCGAATCAGAGTCGTCGATGATGCAACCGGCCGCGGCGTGCCGCTGGTGGAGTTGACGACCGTGAACAATGTACGGTTTGTAACCGATTCCGCAGGGCTGGTTGCTTTCGACGAACCAGGGCTGTTGAATCGACGGGTATTTCTTCGTGTCTCCAGCCATGGCTACGAATCACCCGATGGCGGCTTTGGAGCTCACGGACGGGCTTTCGATGTGACCGTCGGGGGCGAGGCCGTCCTGAAACTGAAACGAATCAACATCGCGGAACGGCTTTACCGAGTCACCGGCGGCGGCATTTATCGCGACAGCGTGCTGCTCGGCGACAAGCCTCCGCTTGCTCAGCCTCTGCTCAACGCCGGCGTGCTGGGTTCGGACAGCGTCGTGAATGCTGTCTTCAATGGCCGGATCCATTGGTTCTGGGGCGACACGAATCTTCCCCCGCATCCGCTCGGGATCTTCGATGTTCCGGGAGCGACCTCGCCATTGCCCGAAAACGACGGACTGCAACCAGACGTGGGTGTTGATCTGAACTACTTTGTCAACGAGGCGGGAAATGCAAAGCCGACCGCAGACATGCCAGGCCCCGGACCAACATGGATTGGTGGTCTGACGGTGCTGCAGGGCGAAGACAATCGCGAACGCATGTTTGCGAGCTACGTTAAAATCAAACCGCCGATGGAAACGTACGAACGTGGACTGGTGGAATTTAATGCCAACGCGGAACGATTCGAACTGGTGAAAAAGCTGCCACTGGACGCGTCGTTGTTTCCGGACGGTCATCCCTTCAAGGTGACCGAACATGGTGTTGATTACGTCTGTTTTCCTCAGCCGTTTCCCACGCTGCGCGTCCGAGCCATGCCGGATGATTTTCAGGATCTGACTCAATATGAATCGTACACGTGCCTGACGTCGGACAGCACCGAGGCAAACCCCGTCATTGAACGCGACGAGAGTGGAGTCGCGAGATACAGCTGGAAACGCGGCGTCCCGGCGGTGCGCGGTAAACTTCAGGAACGCCTCTTAAAGTCCGGAGACCTGAAACCCGACGACGTACATTTTCAGCTTGTCGATGTGGATTCCGGCAAGCCGCTAAACGCTCACGGCGGATCCGTGTACTGGAACGAACATCGCCAGCGTTGGGTGATGATCATGCTGGAGGTCTGGGGCGAATCGATGCTTGGTGAAATCTGGTTTGCGGAAGCTGACACACCGACAGGCCCGTGGCATTACGCTCGGAAAGTTGTAACGCACGACAAGTACAGTTTTTACAATCCCAAACAACATCCGATGTTCGATCGTGCCAACGGTCGAGTGATCTTCTTTGAAGGAACCTACACTCACACGTTTTCCGGTAACACCGAACAAACGCCGCGATACGACTATAACCAAATCATGTACCGGCTGGATCTGGCCGACGAACGCCTGGCATTGCCGGTTCCCGTGTATCGCACCTGCCAATCGAATGACGAAGCACAGAGTCTTCAGATTCGAACATCGGCGGATTCGGTTCCGGAGCGAGATCGCGTCGCTTTTTTTGCTCTCGACAGAAAGACATCCGCGACGATACCTGTGTACTCGCGGAAAGTCAATGGACACCAGCAGCTGACAACAGAAAGTTCCGCTGGCGAGATCAGTGAGCCAGTCTTTTTTGCTTTGCCGACCGATCAGTCAGATGTGCCGGCCACGACGCAGCCTTTACTTGAATTCGTGCATGATAAGACGGGTGAACATCGTTATTCAACGACCGCGATAACGGAAAATGGCTTCAGAAAGAATGGCGAAGTTTGTCGAGTCTGGCCGAGAGAGCGACCTTCCAAAAACCCGAGGCCCTGACAGTCGTGCGGCGCGGCCTATGCAATTCGAATCCGGTGATACTTCACGCGGGTAGAATAGGCAGAACCGAAAAGAACGCAGTCTGGGATACCTGCTACAAAATATCTGACGAAAATGCGGGCTTCAAACTTCCGAAACCTCCCGATTCACCATCGAAATACCCAGCATTGCGTAAAAACAGGCAAGCTGCGCAATAAAACTACAGTTGACGGTCTTTGGTAATTGGATACAATCGGTGGAGTTGAGGGTTGGCACTAACAGGGAAGCCCCTGCAACTCGAAAGCGAATTTGAGAGTTGTGTCGGTGGTTATTGAACCTCCCGGTTTCTGGTTCTCTCAGCGGTTGCTCGCACAACCGGGAGCGAGCTTCGCAGTTCCCAGGATCAAAACGACAAGTTGCCAGTGTTCGGCGCTGAAGCGCCAAGGATGGCGTCCGGCAGTTGCTGTCGGACGGTGGGATGCTGCTCAGTTGCAGCTCATCGCTTTTCCAACAAACGGATTGTGCTCATGAAAACAGTGTTCACTACCGGCGAAGCCGCAAAGATCTGCAAGGTCAGTCAGCAGACGATTATTCGCTGCTTTGATTCCGGCCAGCTCAAAGGATTCCGCGTTCCGGGTTCCCGTTTTCGCCGGATTCCGCGCGACATTCTCTACAAGTTCATGAAAGAGAACGGCATTCCAACCGACGCGCTGGAGAGCGGAAAACGCAAAGCGTTGATCGTTGATGATGACCACGAACTCGTCGAGCTGATCACCGATGCATTGCAGGCTGACGGTCGATTTGAAGTCCGCGTTGCCAACAATGGCTTCGATGCGGGCATGATGGTCAAGGAGTATCATCCGGACATCATCGTATTGGACGTTATGCTCCCGGACATCAATGGCAAAGAAGTCTGCCAGCGTGTACGCAGCGATTCCGCACTTGATGATGTTCGTATCATCTGCATCAGCGGCATGGTCGAACAGGACAAGATTCAGGAACTCAAATCGGCTGGCGCCAATCATTTCATTCAGAAGCCGTTTGAAGTCGATTCCTTGGTCGATAACATCTGTCGTCTGCTGGATATCGAGCAACTGCAATCCAGATAGCTGTCGTCACAACTGGATGCGAATCAGCGGTCGCCCTGGAGCGGCCGCTTATATCGTTTAGTCCAGCGGCACTGTTGGAGCAACACAGGTGAGCACTGCGAGTGAAGAACAGATCGGTGACGGGCCGTTTCTTCATCGATTGCTGGAAGCACAAGTCTCTGGACACAGCTGGGCCGGTTTATCTTCGCTCGTCGTCGAAGCATGGATTCGGCTTGGCGGTGCATCAGCAGCTGTACTCCTCAGTCCCAATAGCGCAGAGGAATTGCAGGTCACATGTTGCCGCACTGTTGACGTACAATCGCCGCAATTCAGCGACATCATACTCGCTCAACCATTTGCGATTCTGCTCGATCAGGGCGACATCATTGAAGCAATCGCCGAAACAGGACTCATCGGTGGCCTGCATCTGATGGTGTTGCCGTGGCCCGATCTGGCCGCCGCCCTGATTGTTCAGTTCCCGGAAGTCGTGGAACCAGCCCACGAAACGATTCAGACGACATTGATTGCAGCCTGCCGCCAATTGCTGTCCCGCGCGAATGATCGAGCGATCCTTTTGCCACATGCCGACCTGCTGGAAGCCATGGCCGAATTCGCAGCCGGAGCCGGACATGAGATCAATAATCCTCTCGGCAGCATTCTGGGACAGACTCAGATCCTGCTGAAGAGTGAACAATCGACCGAACGAAAACAGGCGTTGGAAACAATTGGCGCTCAGGCCTGGCGCGTTCGCGATATGATCGGCAATTCAATGCTGTTTGCCCGCCCGCCACAACCACAGACGAAGAGTGTCAATCTGGTCGAAGTGGTACAGCAGTCGCTGGAGACCTTCGACAAATCCGCAGCCGACGCTGGCATCGAGATTCATTTTGCCACAACCGCCGATGTGATTGAGGTTATTGTGGATCGCACTCAATTGAGCACGCTCATTGCACAACTTGTTCGCAACGCGATCGAATCCCTGCGCGGAGCCGATCAGGACGGCAGCGTTTCGGTCACACTCCGCGACGATTTGCCGAACACTGTCGAATTATCCGTGGTCGATGACGGCCCAGGCATCGTGTCCGATGAAGTGCGACGCCATCTGTTTAATCCATTCTATTCCGGCCGATCCGCGGGCCGCGGACTGGGCTTCGGACTGTGCCTTGCATGGCAGATCGTCCGCATGCACGGCGGCATCCTCCTCCACGAAACCCCGGAAACCGGCGGTGCCGCCTTTCACGTCGCGCTCCCGAGAAATCCGTAGGATGGCCATTCCTGCCCGTCGCATTGCCACAACGCCCGAAACGAGTCGACACTTGATTCCTTCCCAACCGCGAGCGATGGGGAGCGGGATGGATTTCACACTTGACCCATGCTATCACTCGTCGCGAACATCTCGTGCTGAACTGACATCTCAAAACTCACGAAGCTCCTGCCTCGAAAGTCCTGAATCATGGCTCAACCCCGTCTCCAGGGTATTTTCACCCCAAACCTCATCCCTTACACAGCCGACGGGGGGATCAATGAGCCCGAACTGCGAAGATACGCCGACTGGCTGATCGATCGGGGTGTGCACGGGCTTTATCCGAACGGATCGACAGGGGAGTTTACGCGTTTCACTCCCGAAGAACGCCGGCGCATCGTTGCGATTCTGGCCGATCAGGTTCGCGGACGTGTGCCGATTCTCGCCGGTGCGGCGGAAGCGAATGTGAAAGAAACAATCAAGGCCTGCGAATACTACGCCTCGCTGGGCATTCGAGCGGTCGCAATTGTCGCCCCGTTTTATTACAAGCTGAGCCCCGCGTCGGTTTATGCCTACTTCAAAGAAATCGGCCGCAACACGCCGATCGACGTGACTCTGTATAATATCCCGATGTTCGCCAGCCCGATCGATGTCCCCACCATTCAACGGCTGTCGGAAGAATGCGAACGCATCGTCGCGATCAAAGATTCGTCAGGCGAAATCCCGCACATGATTCGCATGATTCAAGCGGTGAAGCCAAACCGTCCTGACTTTTCATTCTTGACCGGCTGGGATGCGGCGTTGATGCCCATGCTTCTGATTGGCTGCGACGGCGGAACAAATGCCAGTTCCGGAGTCGTCCCGGAACTGACTCGCAAACTGTATGATCTCACGAAATCCTATCAAATCGATGCAGCGCGTGCGGTGCAGTATGACCTGGTGAAATTGTTCGACACAATGATCTACTCTGCTGAGTTCCCAGAAGGATTCCGGGCTGCGGTCGAACTGCGTGGATTCAAAATGGGACACGGGCGTCAGCCGTTGTCGGACAAACAGCAGACTGACATCGGCTCGCTCAGCCGCGAGTTGCAATGCATGTTGTCCAATCACGGCTTCACTGATCAGCCGGTCGGCGGCTGTCCGATCGGTGAGTCTGGTGCGAATTCGGCACACCCGGCGGAAGTCTCGGCGATCGTGCAGCAGGTCGTGGCTGAACTTCATCGACGCGGTTTGATGTAGAGCCACCATGTGCTCTGTCAATCATGGTGGGGCTGCCGCGGCTTGTCAGCCGCTGGTCCCACCCTACGGTTTCTATGGGTGAACCAAAACGTGCAGACCATCCGAGTGATCGATTCTCATACCGGCGGCGAACCGACACGGATCATCATCGATGGCGGGCCGGAACTGGGCTCCGGGACTCTGCGCGAACGGCTGAACATTTTTCGTGAGCAATTCGACGACATCCGCTCAGCCGTGATGAATGAGCCGCGAGGTTCGGATGTGCTGGTGGGCGGATTGTTGTGTCAGCCAACGGACCCCGCGTGCGCGGCTGGAATTATTTTCTTTAACAACGCTGGCTATCTGAACATGTGTGGTCATGGCACCATCGGGCTCATGGTCACGCTGCACTGGATCAAACGGCTTGGACCCGGTTCGCATCGGATTGAAACGCCGGTTGGAGTTGTCACGGCGACGTTGCTGGATGATCATCGAGTTTCTGTGCAGAACGTGTCATCGTATCGCAGCCGAAAGTCCGTCGCTGTCGAGGTGCCAGGACATGGACCAGTCACCGGAGACATCTCGTGGGGCGGCAACTGGTTCTTTCTGGTCAGTGAGCACGGTCAGGATCTGCAACATGCAAAGTGGAAAGAGCTGTCTGAATTTACACTGAAGATTCGCGCGGCTCTCGAACGAAACGGCATCACGGGAGCGGATGGCGGGGAAATCGATCACATCGAGTTGTTTGGCCCGCCGACTCACGCAATTTCGACAGCCGCAACTTTGTCATGTGTCCTGGTGGTGCCTATGATCGGTCACCATGCGGCACGGGGACCAGTGCGAAGCTGGCATGTCTGGCGGCGGACGGAAAGCTGGCGGCTGGTGCCGTGTGGCGTCAGGAAAGTATTGTCGGAAGCATTTTTGAAGGCCGCTGGCTGCCGGATGAGAATTCCGCTCACAAAAATGCCATCATTCCGACAATCACGGGTTCGGCATGGATCACTGGCGAATCAACGCTCATCCTGCAGGCTTCCGATCCGTTCCGCGCCGGTATTCCATCCTGAACGAGGAAGCGTGGCAGTTCTTCGGACTGCCAGTTGAAATAAACCATGGCAAATAAAACGCCTCATACAGTCGTCATCGGTGGTGGAGTCATTGGCGGATTCTCCGCATGGTATTTGCGACAGACCGGACGCGACGTCACGCTCATTGACAAGGGCCGTTTTGGCAAAGCATGTTCGCATGGCAACTGCGGGTACGTGAGCCCCAGCCATGTGATTCCTCTGGCGCGTCCCGGCCAGATCGGCAAAGGCATCAAGGGAATGCTCAGCCGACAGACGGCATTGCGGATTGAACCGAAGAAAATCCTGAGTCTGTGGCCGTGGCTGCTGAAATTTGCCGGTCACTGCAACGAACGTGACATGATGCAGGCAGGCCTTGCCTGTCATCCGCTGCTGCAGTCCTCCGCCGCGCTGTATCGTGAGATTATTGAATCGCACAACATGCAGGTCGAATGGCGTACGGATGGACTCTTGTTTGTATATCGCGACCAACACGAATTCGATGCGTACGCAAGAACCAACGAATGGCTGCGGAAACATTTTCAAATGTCCGCTGAACCACTGGCCGGTTCCGCCCTGACCAACCTTGAGCCAGCTCTGAAACCCGGTCTTGCCGGTGCCTGGTTATACCGCTGCGATGCCCATCTGCGCCCGGATAAACTGATGCTGGAACTGCGACGATTGCTCGACGAAAGCGGAGTGTGCGTTATTGAAAACTGCGAAATGCAGGGCCTGAAGAGTTCGGGCAGTCAAGCCACCGCTGTGGAGACCAGTCAAGCGGAACTTGAAGCCGATGAAGTGCTTGTCGCAACCGGTTCGTGGACGCCGCTGCTGAAGGATTCACTGGGTGTCAGGCTGCCGATTCAGCCAGGCAAGGGATATTCGATTACGATGGCGCGACCAAAAATCTGTCCAAAGTATCCGATGATTCTGGAAGAGTGTCACGTCGCCATCACGCCGTTCGAGAAAGGCTATCGGGTCGGCAGCACCATGGAATTCGCGGGCTATGACACAACACTGAATCAGCAGCGTCTGAACTACCTGCGATCCGGAGCGGCAGAGTATCTGATTGAGCCCACTGCTGATCCTGTCGAAGAAGAATGGTACGGCTGGCGCCCAATGACGACCGACGGAATTCCTTTCATCGATCGATCACCTCGATTCAGAAACGTCTGGGTCGCCGCTGGTCACAGCATGTTGGGCATTTCCATGGGCACCGGTACCGGCAAGCTGGTGGCTGAGATGATCAGCGGTCAGAAACCACACGTCGATCTGAAGGCGTATCGAATTCAGCGCTAATTCGGTTTCAGGCTGTGGAGTGCGATGACTCGTCGTCGCTTTCTTTTTCAGGGTTTGGCGAGAATTTCCAGGCAGCTTCGGTCCGCGTTGACACGACGAATCACAAAGAGAGCGGCGACAAGTCGCCGCACTCCAAAGAATCCTCGCGTGCTTAACTGCCCGATTCATCAAAGGCTTCCAGCTGATCGATGAATTCCGGCGTCAATCCGGCCTCCAGGCGAGCTTCGCGTTGGAACAGATCGCCGCGGGCTTTGGACGGGCGGATAGGCCAGTGCAGCGCGCCGGTCCACGCATCCCAGTCGGAAACACCTGCCGGTTTCAATTGCCTCAGCCAGTTCAAGCCAAATTCGACATGTCGGATTTCGTCCCTGTGGATGGCTCGCATGATCGCGGCACTCCGGCGATCACCGGCGGCGCGAAAGTACTGTTCAAATTCCGCCGTATGATCCAGATTCGCTCCTTCGAATACCAACGGCAGACCAGCGACGTACTCCAGCGTGGAGCTGTAATCCTGTGCCTTCTTCCAGATCCATCCGTTGACCGGATAGTCGCCAAAACGGACTCCGAGTTCTTCGCAGCGCTGGACGTGCATTCGCGTATGACGCTGCTCATCGAACATCACATGCGCAAGTCCCATGCGAAAGTCTGCCGGAGCATCTGGAAATGCCAGCAGCACCATCGCCATGACTTCCAGAGCCTGCAATTCATGATTGGCCATGACATGATGTGCAATCGCACGCTTTCTGACATCCCGTAATGATTCCGCCTTAGGCATCGCCGGTGCCTTCTTTCGCTCGGAAAACTGCAGATTCGCGGGCCGTGTGGGTCGGGTCACTCGAACCGATTCCCCTGGAACGAGATCGGTCAGAGATTCTGTGATCCGCGTGACCTTGAGGCTCAGCTCATCTGAGTAGAGGACTTGTTCAGCGAATGCGCGAAGTTCCATGACGCACCTTCCGTTCAGTTTGTGCGCGCTGTCAGGATCGCAAGACATGCTGCGGCAGCGGTCGCGACGTTCAGCGACTGGATCGGGCCCAATGGAGGCATTGAGACAAGCTGGTCGCATCGTTCGCGCGTCAGCCGTCGCAGCCCTGTGCCTTCATTTCCCAGTACCAGCATCCAGTTGCGATCACGCTGCACGGCATGAATGGTGGAGTCGGCTCGTTCACAGGTTCCCAGAACCCAGATCTGATTCTGCTGAGCTTTTTCCATCGCCTGCGCCAGATTTGCGATGACAGCGAACGGAACGTGTTCGGCTCCACCGGCAGACACATCACAGACAGTCGCATTGACTGAAGCACTGCGATCTTTGGTGAGCACAATGCCGCGGACCCCGAAGAATCCTGCGAGGCGAAAAATGGCGCCAAGATTCTGAGGATCCTGCACCTGATCGAGCGCCAGCCACAATCCCGTGGAGGCCTCGTCGGTATCCCATAGGAATTCCAGGGGAATCGGGGATGGTGGTTCGACAGTCGCCGAACCGGCTCCCGTACGTTCTGTTTCGCGTGCGCCTTTCTGGCCGCCTTTCTGGCCGCCTTTCTGGCCGCCTTTCTGGCCGCCTTTCTGGCCTCGTTGGTCGCGCTGTTCCGGGGCGCCAACGCGAACCGGAATGCCGTTTTCCTGTGCAAGCTTCACGACTGAATCCCAGGGTTCTCCGAGGTTTTCAGAATGAACACAGACGAGTTTCACAGCTTTCGGTCGCATTTCGAGTGCGGCTTTAATACTGTGGGGATTGCGGAGTTCCAGCATGAAGTGGCTTGCAGAATTGGGACAGCGGAAACATATGTGTCAGTCACGAAGGGTACCGAGAAACATTCCGGTGTGCCACGAGAACCCTTTCCTGACGGAAGATGTTCTCGATGAAGTCAGGCTTCACGAATCTGATTCACCCGGGCCGTGCCTGCTGCGCGACGAAAAAACAGACGCCCGGTCTTTTTTAAGAACCGGGCGTCTCAGATTGACCTGCGCGAGCTTGTCTTGTCGTCAGTCCTTGATCACGACAAACCGTGACGCCTCACCGACTCGCACCAACAGCAGGACCCCGTCTTTCAGGGAAACGTCCTTCATCGCTGCAGAGAAATCGGCCAGCGATTTGACTGCTGTCTGACCGACTTTGCTGATGACCATGCCATCTTTCAGACCGGCAGTGTCGGCGGGACTGCCACCCCTGACTCCGGTAATCACCAGCCCGGTGACGTTTTCCATGCCGAGTTGTTTGGCGACATCAGAGGTCAGGTCCGACAACTGAAGCCCAGTATCGTTGAACTCGGTCACAGCCGGAGTTTCAGTTCTTACCGGTTCCTCAACGGACAGAAGGTTCGTCGGCATCGCCTCAACTCGCACATCGACCGTCACTGTTTTTCCATCTCGATTGACGACAACCTTGTGAGCCTCATTCAGTGATGCTCGTTCCACTCGCCCCTGCAAATCGCCTGGCCTGCTGATCGCCATACCGTCGAATTCCAGCACCACGTCGCCACTCTTCAAGCCCGCCCTGGCTGCCGGACTTCCCGGACGTACGTCTGTCACCACCGCTCCTTTGACCGTATTCAGGCCAAACTGTTTCGACAGGGTGTCGTCGATCGATTGAATTCCAACTCCAAGAAATGCTCGCTGAACAGTTCCGTGCGCCATCAGTTCATCTCCTACCCAGCGGGCAAGATTGACTGGAACGGCGAATCCGATTCCCTGATAGCCGCCGCTTGTACTCGAAATGGCGGTATTGATGCCGACCACTTCGCCATCCAGGTTCACCAGCGGGCCACCGCTGTTGCCGGGGTTGATGGCTGCATCCGTCTGCAGAAACTCTTCCCGAGCTGTGATACCGATACCGCGTGACTTGGCACTGATGATGCCTGCGGTCACAGTTGCATCGAGCCCGAAAGGTGCTCCGACTGCAAGCACCCAGTCCCCGATATCAATCCTGTCACTGTTGCCAATGGACGCGGCTGGCAGGCTGGTTGGACTGTTGATCTTTACGACGGCAATGTCCGACTTTGGATCGGTCTTCCATTCTGTCGCTTCAAATTCACGCCCGTCGTGAAGTTTGATCAGCAGCTTGTCGGCTCCGTTGACGACATGGTTATTGGTCAGAATGATGCCTGATGCATCAACGATTACACCCGATCCCATTCCAATTCGCTGTCGTCCACTCGGGGCGTCTGAATTCCCTTCGGGAATGTTGTCAAAAAATCGCTTAAACAGCGGATTGTCTCTGAGTTCTTCGGGCAGTTGCTCAGGTTGAATGCTGCCGATGTTTTGATTTTGAGTGGCAGTTGACTGAATCGTCACAACCGATGGCATCACCTTTTCCGATGCACTGCGAAAAGCGTTCGAAAGTGACTTAGCATAGTTGTGCGATGAGGCGTCCTGATCCGCAGTAGTGGCGGAGACTGAACTGTCTGACCATTTGATCGCTGTCGCGGCTGGCGCAGGCGACGCCGCATAGTTGATCGCGCTGGCTCCGGCGACGGCGGACAGCACTATACCTGCTGCCATCCATTTGAATGATGTGAGTTTCATGCTGACACTCCCTGTTCCGCAAAAATCCAGTCTGTTGAACCGCTCAGCGATAGCCGAACAACAAGGTCCACTGACTGATGCTGAACCGGAGTGATGAAAAGCACTTCGCGTGCCGCGGCGATGAAGTTCGTGTCAAATGGGATTGTCGGGCCGAATGAGTCTGCGGCGTCAGGTATCATGCCGACTGCGTAACCCGTGGTTATACCAGCTTTTACCACGAGTCCGAGGCTGACGGCCTTGTGTTCGACCTCGCATTACTACACGACTGATCCACGGGGCAGGTTGCCTCGCGGGGCAGAACGCCCCGCGAGTTGTGTTGCTGGCGAGAGGGACCGGTTGCCACAGATAGGCGGTTTTCAGGCCTTCGGGATTTGGGGGATTGCCATCTCCATCGTTGCAGCCCTGGTTGAAGGGAAGAAACGACGACGCCTTCCCATTGAGTTCCGTACACATCATCACTTCGCTGTCATCGACCGCAAAATGAACGACGCAGCGACCAAACCGGAACAGCGGTTCCTTTGGATCGCGAGGACAAGCGACCGCCCCGGTCGCGGAGCGACATCCGACGGTAGCCGTGGGTTTTAACCCACGGAACATGGCTGGTGACGACGGAAAAGTCGCGGAGCGACGAATGACACCGCGACGCGGGCACAAATCGTCATTCGTCGCTCCGCGACTCAGAAACCACGGTCGGAACATGGCTTACACACCTTCATCCTGCTTCAGGCGACGGTACAATGTCTTGCGATCAACGCCAAGGATGCGAGCTGCTTCCGTACGGTTTCCCTGAACGCTCTTCAGAACGCGTTGAATGTACTGCTGTTCGACGGCTTGCAGCGTCTGCAACTCTGCGGGATTCGACGTATCAATGCGGAATGTGGCCTGTCGATAGTCCCGAATCCGCTCAGGCAGATCATCGACGATCAGCTTCTCGAATTCTGTCAGTGCCACGGCGCGTTCCAGCACATTCCTTAATTCACGCACATTGCCAGGCCAGTCGTAATTCAGCAGTCGTTCAGCGACCGATGCCTGAAAGTCGGTGACATTCTTGCCCATCTGGCGCGCAAACACCTGCAGCAGCGAGCGCGCGATCAGCAGGACGTCGTTCCCGCGTGAACGCAGCGGAGGCAGATCCAGTTGAATCACATTGATGCGAAAATAGAAGTCTTCGCGATAACGCCCCTCTTCAACGGCGACATCCAGATCGCGATTCGTGGCCGTCAGAATTCGGGCATCAGGAGATCTCTTTATCGCTGCCAACCGGACGCACCGTCCGTTGCTCCATCGCGCGAGTAGTTTTGCCTGCAGACTCAGCGGGAAATCACCGATTTCGTCCAGAAACAAGGTACTCCTGCGCCTGCTGAAACAGTCCTTTTCGCTCGGCTCGCGCATCGGTGAATGCACCTTTGGCGTGGCCGAATAATTCGCTCTCGAGGAGATTTTCAGGGATCGCAGCGCAATTGATCCCTACGAACGGACCGTCTTTTCGATCGCTGTGACGATGAATGGCCTGCGCGGCAAGTTCCTTGCCTGTGCCACTCTCGCCGGTGATCAGAACATTAGCCGTGATCGGAGCAATTTTTCGGATTTGATCGAAGAGCTTCTGCATCACAGGACTCGATCCGATGAGT
>JBBJME010000406.1:0-5005 GCA_037719765.1 Planctomycetaceae bacterium | reverse complement strand
CCAATAGTGCGCAGCACCCTTCGGGCCATTTGGCTATTGGTTCCTGACCCCTTTTTCAAGCCTCAGAGCACTAGGCATCACGATCGCCATCATCTGCTTCTGTCAGCAGATCCCAGATATCAGTCGTTGTTAAAGACTGTTTGAGAAAGTTACAGAAGTCCTGACTGCGGAGGTGACGGGAGATGTTTTCCAGGCCGCGAAGATGATCTCCAGGACGATCCGGCGGTGAGATCAGCAGAAACAGAATGAAAACATCTTCTCCATCCAGGCTTGAAAAGTCCACGCCCGTGCGGGAGATCGCCACCATGGCTGACAACTTGTCCACAGACGCATGCTTCGTATGCGGTACAGCCACACCGTTCCCGATCCCGGTCGATCCCAGCTCTTCACGCTTCAGGATGGCAGCGACAACTGCTTCTTCGTCGGCTGCTTTCAATGCGCCGGCAGCTGTCAAATGCTTCACCATTTCACGAATGACTTCTTCCTTAGATGTCGCTTTCAGGTTCGGAAGAATCGCATTCTGGATCACAAACTCAGTCAATTTCATTTTGTCTCTCACAATCTTCAAATCAGCAACAGCCGGATGTATGATCAGAAATGATCAACACGAAAAGATGAGTCTGTTGCCTTAACAAACTGATCCGGCGCAGCGCCATAATTAAAAGGCACCATTTAAAATGGCACCAGACAGAACTTTAGCAGACGGTGTACGTGCGACCGCAGTGATCCTGAGGGAAAACTGTAACCGAGAAACGAATTCCGCAAATCGCTTATTCAGCCGTCTGAGGCTCGTCAGTCTCAATCGCTTTTTCCGCCTGTTGAGTGGCGTCCGCGATTGACGTCTTGTGCCGATGGTCCGCTTTTTTTCTTTATGCTTGTGGACCTGCTGCTCCATCTTATGGAGCGTCTTGTCGAGGGCGCCGGCATCCTCACAGCCAACATGTGCCACTATTGTGATAGCCGTCGATTTCAACCAGCATTTCCACAGCAACACGGGGCCCTTCAAATTCGATCGTGACGTCAATTTCGCTCACCGTATCGAGATACTTGACAAGCTTTTCGGCTTTGCGGGTGATGTATTCGCAGTTCCGGTCGGATACCACCGTGACGACAATTGCAACCTGCATTCGATTTTCCTTCCATCCAGTAGAATAAACCATGCCACTTTAAGCTGGCCAGATCACTTATTCTAGTGGCCACGTCATACCAAGAAAAGCACGGGGTGCAGGTTCTTTGCCCGAAGAAGCAATCAAGTTGATCAAAATGTGGCCTGCAACAAACCGGAACACAAAGTCCTGAAGTCCTGATACGCCCCAGGATACGGGTTTTGACGGCGAATGCCAGCGGTCGCGGCCGTGTACGAAGCTCACTCGCTCCTCCAGAAAAAATTCACTGGAGAAAAACCCTACCGATCTTCAAGGACGGCAAAATGGCGAATGCCAGGCTGGGTCCCTGTCGCCCGTGCGAACAACGGAACGCGAGCCGTCGGGGATGTCGCTTGCAGAAAAGTTTCTGAAGCAGCTGCACCAACAATCGGGCGTGGTTCCTTGCATCTGAAGCTGCAGTTCGGACAATTCCGAGGCTTGCAATTCCCGGACGTCCCACAGATCAGGAACACTCATAATGGCTGAATCAACGGCTTCCGCCGCCCCGGAGGAAATCTACTCGCCTCAGCCAGGCACTACCCACATGCCGGCATGGACGGTTGGCGAACTCCCGGATGCTCCGAGGTTTCGCTGGTCGCAACTGGCATTGATGCTCGGACCGGGCCTTGTGATGGGTGGCGCAGCAATCGGCGGCGGCGAATGGCTCACTGGTCCAGTCGTCACGGCCCGCTACGGTGGAGCGCTTCTGTGGCTGGCGACAATGAGCGTGGTGTTTCAGGTGATCTACAATGTGGAGATCAGTCGCTACACTTTGTACAGCGGTGAGCCGATTTTTACCGGCAAGTTCCGAATTGCACCCCATCCCCTGTTCTGGCTCGCGCTGTACCTGATTCTGGATTTTGGCTCAATTCTTCCTTATCTGGCTTCGAACGCAGCAATCCCGCTTGCGGCTATGATTCGTGGAAAGATTCCCGATCCATCGCTGCCGACAGATATGTCACTGCTGAAAGTTTTGTCCTGCGGCATCTTTCTGTCCGTGTTCATACCGCTGTCTGTCGGTGGGCGAGTCTACAACTCGATCAAGATCATGATGACGATCAAGCTGGTGATCGTATTGGGATTTTTGACGCTGCTGGCGGTTTGCTTTTCCACGCGGGAGAATTGGAAGGAAATCGGCAGTGGATTCTTCCAGTTCGGCAATGTGCCCATAATCCCGGCAGAAGACCTGAACAAAGACGGCATTCAGGACGAAGGCGAAGAAAAACACGGCCCACGCACCGACAATGTGTTTTCTGCTCTGCGACATCAGCGAAGCATCGCATTCGATTTTGCGCTCGTCGGCATGCTGGCATCGATGGCAGCGATTTCGGGCAACGGCGGTCTGACAAATACTCCGATCAGTTCTTTCACACGCGATCAAGGCTGGGGTATGGGAAAACACGTCGGTGCAATTCCCAGCATGGTCGGTGGACATGAAATTGAACTCTCGCATACCGGAAAAGTTTTTCACATTACGCAGGACTCTTTAAAGCGATGGTTTCGCTGGGTGGCGCATGTCGAACGTGAGCAGTATCTGGTCTGGTTGCCCGCATGCTTCGTTGGTCTGGCGCTGCCGAGCATGTTGTCCATTCGCTTTCTGGAGAGAGGCACACTCTTGAAGGACAAATGGCAGGCAGCGGGAATGACGGCTGGCGGAGTTCGCGATGCCGTGACCGATGCCACCAACCCCACGTTGGGCGGGGCATTCTGGTACATGACTCTGTTCTGTGGACTCCTGATTCTGGGGACCAGCATGGTCGCTACAGCCGATGGTGTCCTTCGCCGCTGGGTGGATGTGTTCTGGACGTCCAGCAAACGGCTGCAGAGTTGGGATACGCGCCATATCGGACGACTCTACTTTGGAGTGCTGTGTGTCTACATGGTACTGGGATTGTTCATGCTGATCTTCGTTCCGGGCGACAAACTCCTCGTGACAGCGACCGGGATGATGTACAACTATGCCTTGGGCTTCAGTTGCCTGCACACCCTTGTCATCAACTGCACGCTGTTGCCACGCGAATTACAGCCCAGACTCTGGCAGAAAACCGGTCTGGTCTTCGGGTCCATTTTCTTCCTGAGCATCGGAGTCCTTGCAACGTACGATGCAGTTCCCGGGCTGGTGAAGACATGGAACGAAACATTTCAACCAGTACCGGCACCAGAAAAATAGGTCCGTGGCAGATCACGGCCCCAGAAACTCCGCATTATTCGTGGAACGAAACAAGTCCGGATGTTCCAGCTCGGCCTGCGCCAGAAACTTGTCTGCCAGGCTGGCGACTTCCAGAGCACTGCCGTCTGGGCTTGTCGCTTTTTTACATTCTTCCGCAAACTGTACAATGGCTCTTTGGGCCGCGCGATCATTGGCACACTCATTCCTGAAAAGCTGTTCCAGTTCCGGCCAGCATTCCCAGTCTTGCCACCGAGCAAGATTGGTAATCGTAAGGATTCTGAGATCATTATTCGACAGCAATCGCCGCATGGACGACTTAAGACGTGACTGCGGAATCAGACTGCTTTCATAACTCCAGACAAACTGCAGCGCCTGCACTGCGGCATGCACGCTGTCCGCCGGAACATCGGGCTTCAGTCGAGTCTGCTCAAGAAACGCAACGCCGTCTTCACCCGTCAGCAACAGATAGCCCCCCATCAGCCCGTCGGTGCCATAGCGAAAGAATTGTGCGTCGTCTTTGCCCATTGGCGGCACAACACCAATCTGTAATTCCAGAAATGCGGCATCGTCAGCATTGCCGCAGAGCCCCAACATCATGCCGTACAGCCCCAGACGTTCGGGAGTCATCATCGGGTCCGCGATCCACTGCCGCAGCTTTGCACGAGGCATCTGATCTTTCACAGTTTTGACATCGTCATACGTGGCATTTGCAAATTCCGCCCACGCATCGATCGACAGCAGCGGATCCGGATTTTCAAGGTACGCAAGGTAATACGGCAATCGCTGCACCTGTGGAATTGACTGTGCCGGGGCGTGCTTGATGTAACGAATTGCTTCGCGCGATACCGGTGTGGATGAAGTCCATGAAATCAATTCCGGGATCACCAGAGACGTCCGCTGAATTTTTCTCTGATCAATGTTTACCGTCTTCAGATTTGCCGTCACGATGCCGCCATCGTCGGCTGGATTCGACGTCGCGTCGTCAGTGTTCGTGGCGAATGTTGACTCGGTCGAAGTACTATTGACCGGCAGCGAACCGAACAGCAGAAGCAGATCGCCTGGCTGGCCCGCGATTGCCTGAGGCACAACGACAGCCTGACCCGTTTGAAGCCGACCGCACTTCGTGGCAAGTTCTGCCCCTTGCAGGAATTCACGAATACGAACCGTGGATTGCGGAATCTGCACTTTACCCGAATGGATGACTTCAAACTTCAGAAGCTCGACAATCAGCACCATGTCAGACGTGGCGATTTCTTCCACCAGCGTCATTGGGGGCGAAAGACAAAACGGGCACGCTCGCAACACATTCCCGGCCAGCAACGCTGCGATTGCAATGGCACTGAACAGCGTCGAACGCTGCGCACGATTCCAGCACTTCAAAATGGCCACGGCACTTTCATCCTTGAAACTGCAATATCTCTGCGGAGCGGCACGAGACTGGCTCAGTGTCGCATTACATTAACCCGAATCGGCAAAAATCCTTTGCGCTGGCGAGCCTCATTTCCCGCACAGGAAGCGCAAATTACCCATCGTCCTGTGACTTCAGACGAATTTCAGCAGAATCTGCCGAATTGGTAAACAAGAACCTGTCGCTTTAAGAAAGGGGTCAGGTAACAATAGTTCGGAGCACCCCTTGGGCGAGTTGGCTATTTGTTGCGGACCCCATTTTTAAATCACAATTAGTCCGCCC
>JBBJME010000405.1:0-5012 GCA_037719765.1 Planctomycetaceae bacterium | reverse complement strand
TGTCGATAGCTGTATGATTGGTCGAGTCGTTCTGGACGACGCCAAACACCTCGCCGCACAGCGCACGAAGATTCGCCCGGACAGGATGCTGATCTCCGCCACACACACTCACACCGCACCTTCATCAATGGCCTGCCTGGGCACCGAGCTGGATGAGAATTATGTTGTCTTTCTCCGCGACCGACTCGCGGAAGCCATCGCTGTGGCAGAATCTCATCTGGAGCCTGCCGAAGTCGGCTGGGCCGTTCGCAATGCTGCCGACTACACCGCGCTGCGTCGCTGGATCATTCGCCCGGATCGCATCGCGATTGATCCTTTCGGCAATCCGACGCTGCGTGCCAACATGCACGCGGGGGCCAATCTCGACAATGTCACCGGAGAATCCGGCCCGGAAGATCCGGACTTGTCGATGATTGCATTCCAATCGCCGGAAGGCCGCCCGATCGCCGTGCTGTCGAATTTTTCGATGCACTATTTTTCGGGTGTCGAAGCGTTGCATCCGGATTATTTTGGACTCTTCTGCAACGGCTTTCAGGAAGAGATTGCCGCAGATCCGGCGGCAACGAAAGATGCGAACTCAATTCCGTTCGTCGCCATTATGTCTCATGGTTGCAGCGGCGATATCTGGAGACGCGACTACAACCAGTCTGCTGACGCACTTTTGCAAAGTCCCACGGTTACGGAATACACTGCTGGCCTGCTGAAGATTGCAGTGGATGCCTATCGTTCGGTCACATATTCCGCCACGTCTGAGCTCAAAATGGCAGAACGTCGCCTGCCGCTTCACTACCGTGTTCCCGACAAGCAGTTGCTGGAATGGGCCGAACGCATTGTTGCGAGGCTAGGAGAGAAACCGCCGACAACAACAGAAGAAGTCTACGCTCGCGAACAGGTGATCCTGCATAAGCTGCAATCCACGGAAGTTGTCTTACAATCGCTGCGGATCGGCGAGATCGCCATCGCGACAACACCCAACGAAACCTATGCACTCACCGGACTGAAGTTGAAACTTCAGTCGCCGTTGCCCCAAACGATGGTGATCGAACTGGCCAACGGCGGCGATGGATACATTCCTCCCCCGGAACAACATCTGCTCGGCGGCTACAATACCTGGCCAGCTCGATCGGCCGGACTGGAAGTGCTGGCGGAACCAAAAATCGCGGAAGCCGACCTGCAGTTGCTGGAAGAAGTAAGTGGGAAAGCTCGCCGACCGTTTGTTCAGACACAAGGCTCCGCAGCAAAAGGCATCGCTGCGTTGACGCCCGTTGCCTGGTGGCGCCTGGACGAGATGGCTGCCCCCCATGCCATTGATTCATCGCCACATCATCACGATGCCGTCTATGAGCCGGGCGTGGTGTTCTTTCTGGCAGGGCCTCGATCGGATGCGTTTTGCTTTGATTCCGAATCCAATCGCGCGGCACATTTTGCCGGCGGCAGACTCAGCGCCCGGTTGCCGAAACTGAATGATCATTATACAGTTTCATTGTGGTTATGGAACGGAATGCCGAATGAAGGCCGAGGCACCGCGGGCTGGTTCGTGTCGCGTGACAATAATCACGGGCTGAGTGCTCATGGTGACCATCTGGGAATCAGCGGCACGGCGGCAGTGCCCGGAAAGCTCATCTTTCAGCACGGCGACACCACTGGTCATATTCCTTTGATCGGCAAGACCACGATTGAACGCTGGACATGGAATCATGTGGTACTGATACGGAATGGGACGACGATCCGTGTGTATCTGAATGGAAACGCTGAACCCGAGATTCAACAGGATTCCGTTCCCGTGTCCACACCGGAACTAAAGCAGTTCTATTTCGGCGGCCGCAGCGACAATGCCGATAACTGGGAAGGCCGTCTCGATGAAATCTCGGTATTCGATCGAGCGTTAACGCCGGACGAGGTTGGAAAACTATCCGCACGCCGGGAATAGTTGTCGCACTGAACCGACTGATCCCGTAAATCAGTTGTGCAGTTGTCGAGTGATCAACCCGACAATAAAACGCCCGGACGAAAATTGTCCGGGCGTCTTCTGATGTTCAGCCAGCCAGCAGAGATTCGGCAGGATGCAGATCATTCAGGAAATTCTGAATCGCTTGTGACGGATTCAAAAGATCCGCAATTGAATCTACAACCAAATCCGGTCGGTAGGCAAAATCCTTCAGATCATCTCGATTGGTCGATCCGGACAACACCAGAATTGTGCGATAACCCAGTTGCACGCCTCCCAGAATGTCTGTGCCCATTGTATCGCCAATCATCGTGGTCTCGGCTGCTTCCAGACCAGGTTCCTTGCGAGCCGCACGCATCATCACGGGGCTCGGTTTTCCGACACTGAAAGCCTTGATCCCGTTGCTTTTTCCAGCAGAGCCACAACGGCACCGCAACCAGGACGAGTCCCGGACTGCGTCGGGCAATTTGGATCCAGATTCGTGGCAATCAGCTTTGCACCTTCCATAATCAATTGCACAGCTCGTTCCACGCGCCCGAACGATAGGTTCGTCCTTCGCCCACGACGACATAGTCAGCGTGCATCACGATCGAGTAACCATTGCTGTGCGCTGCATCCATGAGCCCGCTTTCGCCGATCACAAACGCAGTCCGCTCGGAAGTTGCCGAGCGAGAAATCCGCGTCGCCATCGCACGCGAAGACGTGCTTTTCCTGAATCGGAATTTTATGATTCAGCTTCGTCTCGACATCCCTTCGACTTCGCTGACTGTTGTTGGTGAGAAACAGAAATGGCACGTCTTCATCCAGCAGCTTCACGATGAATTGCCGTGCACCGGGAATGAGTTCAGAACCTCGATAGATCACACCATCCATGTCGATCAAAAAACCAGTACTCATGAAACCTTTGTCCTTCTGTACGTGAATACATCCTGAATCGTGCAGCCATCTTCCATTGATACTGCACGCCTGATATTTCCGTGACGCAAGTCGCGTACCGGTTGATGATTGAATCATCGATACCAGCGTTTCACCTCGGTTTTTAGCCGATCGACATGGTCACCGGTGTCGATGCGTATCGCAATGATCACCAATACGGAGACTGAACAGGTCAGGCCTCCGAACGCTGATATCAGGCGAGGCTGCTCAATCGATCAGCAATCAGCGGGATTTAAACAACGGGTCAACGGCATCGTGAATTCCAGTACGAACTTAGAACCAATAACAAAACCTGCGTGAGCGGCCACGGAGGTTTTGTTAGTGGTTCTTAAACACTGACATCGCCGTACAACGCCTTGATCACAGTTCCCTGATTCAGATGTACAGGGCGACTGAGTCTATCATGCACCACTGCGTGTGGATCGATTCCCGCGCCGTATAGACCGTCGCACCGATTTGGGCAGCAAGATGCAGCATAAAAGAGGCGATTTCCCGTCGGTTGACTCGTGTTCGGGATCACGACCGGCTTCAAGGCACGCCAACGGATCATGGCGTAGAGCGACATTGCTGTACGATGCCCCGGTGAACTCCACTTCCTCCTGTTTGTCTCAGGTTTCCGTACTGGGTCAATTCTTCATCAGAACCAGCCCGGACGATTTCTTTGGCAATACACCTTCCCGGGCATCCCACGCCAGCGCAACGTGCCTGTCACGAGATCTTCCGACATCCTCTGATTGGCAGTCACCACGCCGAGCGAACGTGCTGCTGCTTCCAGCACCTTGAGTTCATCCTGTACGGCCATGCCATTCACCTTGATGCCCTGGGCGTACAAGTCTGATTCGGCGGGGATGATGTGCAGAGAGAGGTGGTTCTGCTGCTCGACGTGAAGCATCTGGGCGTATTGGGCGGTGGGGTCTTCCTCCCGCATGAGATACTCGCGAAATGGGTACGGGATCGTGAAGACCCCCTTCTCGATCAGCTTTGGGGTGGTGGTGATTTTTTCTTTTGTGCGAGCAACCCATCAGCCCAGTATTTCGCCGCCAAGAGCGTTTCAAGACGGGTAACACACTTGCCTCTGACTGACCAGATGTACCAATTCTGCCTGTAGCCTTGGCGTATCGTCCAGCCTGACACGCTCTCTACATACTCAGCAGCCCTGACACGCTTCCACATTTCTGTTGAGTGCAAAGAATCCGTTGCCCAGCAAGACGACCTCATTTCTTGTACCGATACACCCACATAACTCCGTTATCGCTGCTATCACCGGCGACGTGGCAGAAGTAGGCGTTCAACTCCCCGTCAAAGAAGGTGTTGGCAGCAAAGTGGAACTTGGGGCCATCAACCGGAAAGGGTATCGGGTCTGCCCATGAATTCGTCTTCGGGTCGTACACAAAGATGCCGGGCGACGTTCCCTTGAAGTGGATCGCCACCACGATGTCGAGGCGAGCGTCATACTCGTAGAACGCAGCATTCGTATTCGCTGGCGGCGGGGCTGTTCCCGTGGGTTTCAGGTGGCTCCAGGAATTCCTCTCGATGTCATACGCCATCAGTCCTTCGCCTTTGGAGTCGTCCCCGTCATTACGATAGAACCGGCCCCGCTTGGAATCGTAGCAGCCACAGGCATCGTACCCCTTGGGGCTTGGGCCTTTCGGCTTGGCATCGGTCCACTGGCTCTTCGCCGGGTCGAAAATCGCCGCGGTGTCGGACCCCACGGCGAAGAATTGCTTCTTTGAGGGGAGATAATGAAATTGGGGGAAACCACCTGCGTTGATGGCTGTCGAGTTGTTTGCCAGGGATCGCTCGAATTTTCCCGAAGCCACGTCGTAGAACCACGGGGAGTAAACCAGGTTCTTCTTGTCCTTCAATTGTTCTTCAAGCAGCTTCAGCCCCTCGTCCATCAGCTTCTCGCCGCCCAGGAAGTACCTGGGAATCTGGTTGCCTGTGCCGTTCCAACTCAGAAAGACGAATTTCTGCTGGTCGGAATCGTAGGTGAGATAACCCCAGGCATGAGCCAGTGTATGGAGAGGAATGGGCTGTTTATCGTTGTCGATCAACTGCCCATTATCATCAATCAATAGTTGCTTCTCTTTGACTCGCTGCGTGAAAGTTGTCGTGTTCATTCCGGGAT
>JBBJME010000404.1:0-5045 GCA_037719765.1 Planctomycetaceae bacterium | reverse complement strand
TTCATCCGCAGCACGTTGACGACATCCATCATCAGTCCGTACGGACTGCATTCGCGGAGTTCCAGATCCAGCTTGCCCGCTTCGATCTTGGAAAAATCCAGAATGTCGTTGATGAGTTCGACCAGATGTGTCCCACTGGCGTGAATCGTGTTCAGATACTGTGTCCGGGTGGCATCAGATTCTTCCAGGCCGCGACGCAGAATGTCGGTAAAGCCCACGATCGCGTTCATTGGGTTCCGGATTTCGTGGCTCATATTCGCCAGAAAGTCGCTCTTCGCCTTGTTGGCGTTGTCAGCTTCTTCTTTGGCGAGTCGCAGATCGATCTTGTTCTGCTCCAGCAGTGTCACGTCATCCAGTGACACCATGACTCCGCGAATCTTGCCTTCCGTGCCAAACAATGGTGAACAATTGATTTTGAAAATGTGGTTCGTCTGATTCACATCCACGAAATGCACGGTGGTTCCGGAGATTAGCTGCTGAGTGCGGCCGCATTCCGTCCATGGCATTTCTTCGACACCGTCGACGCGGACAAAGCGGAACTGACTGGCCATCTTGCCCACCAGTGCGTCTGCCTCTTTTTCGACCGTCTTTGCCATCGCATGGTTAGCGAGCAGTATGCGATCGTCGAGGCCCACTATCATCAATCCTTCGGTCAGAATATCGAGTGCCTCCCGGACGCGACGCGGGACGGCACGGGACGGATCGAGATTCTTTAGCACCATGCGGAGAAATATACGAAACAGCGAGAAGCCGCAGCAGGCTGCGAAAACCAGGAGCTGCAAGAAGGGATTTTCTGCGAACGAATACCAGCGTCCAGAATCCAGAGGCGTAAATGCGAATTCAATCTGTCCCCATTCGCCGCTGCCATCCTGGGACAGCGGAATCGGCATGAATTCCGCTGTCACTTTTTCGCCCAGATCGGCTGGCCAGATGTCCGCATGACTGCCAGCCGACACGACAACGCGATTATCGCTGTACCTTCGTATTCCGAGTGAACGGACGGCAGTATTTCGCTGCAGCACATTTTCAAAGACGGCATTGATCCCGGCGAGATCATGATTGGCCAGCAGGACGGAGTTACTGAAAGCGATCGATTCAGCAAGTTGCTGCCGTCCCTGGATGACCAGCGCATTGCGATCCGGCAGCAACCCGAGCAGGTTGGCTGAAATCAGAATCCCCAGCATGGAACAGACCAGACCAAGTGTGATTCGCGAGGCAGCGGAGAAATTCTTCATCGTCAACGGTTTCTTTGTGGAGATCAAAGATCTTGCAGTGAATACTGAGTCAATTCGCAGGTGTTCTGAGATGCTTAAGTATTGACAGACGAATCAATTTCAACTTGTTCCTGTGTTTTGTTCAGTTTCGCCTGCTGGCGGTCCATAATGTTCTGTAGTGATTCTTTGTCATCTTCATCTTCCTTCTGTTCGCCATCGATCACCAACAGCGGGTCCAGCATAGACCATGCCGGGACTTGCGCCAGCAGGCCGGAAGCAAGGGTTCCCAGGCGGACGGCCCAGAAAAGATATCCGACTGAAAAGCCCGTGGTGACGACTCCCACGGAACCTACGACGCGACCTTTGAATTGATCATTCTTCCTTAGCTGCTCAACGACTGCATCGGACTGCTCGTCCACACGCCCGGCAAGTTGCCTGTAGAAAGCCTCGCGTTCAGCATTCAGGATCGACAATTCCGCATTCGAATCAAACTGACTGAACGTGGCATCAAAGTCGAGTGATGCCAATGCGTTGTTCATACGCCGGGTGGAATCAATGCTGGTATTCCGATCGTCAATCTCAAAGCTCAACTGCATTTCCGGCACCAGGATTCGCATTGCCGAGTCATCCTCAGCGCTGTGCAGGAATTCGATAGAATCGCCATCGCCATCAGGGTTGGATTCATTCGCCGCAGTTGGCGCCGCAAGATTAACCACGCCGGACAGCGGCGAACCAGCGGTGACTCCCGTGGAACTCCCTGAACTGCTGGCTGACTGCGAATTCACAGCGATGGAACTTGCGCTGCCGGAGTCGCTGACAGTCCCCGATTCCGATGAGGTTGATCCGTTGGTTTCGTTCGTGCTGGTCGAGGCTGCTGTTCCGAATCCACTGCTGCTGGACGATGAACCGTATTGTTGTCCGATCATCTGGGGCAATACACTGATCGTGGCTGTGCCGATGTTGCTCAACAGGAATCCATCAGACGCGACAAAAAGAAACGTATCGACGCCTTGAAAGTCAGGATTCGGTGTGTAGACGAAAGATCCGTTCGCCTGGAGTACGATGGTGCCATTTGTGGGACCGGCAACAAGAGTCACTGCAAGTAGATCGAGATCCGCGTCCGTCACGGACGCCAGAACTCCGGACGCCGCGCTGGTAAACGCATGCCCGCTGAGCATGCTGCCGGAATATCCCAGGGCTACCGGAGCGTCATTCACCGGCTGCACGATGAACTGGAAATCCACCGAAGCTTTTGTGTTCGAAGGGTCTTTGCCTGTCACGCGCAACGTCGCCGCCCCAAACGCGTTTGCGTTGAGCGAATAGCTGATGACACCGGTCGTCTGGTTGATACTGATGGCTCGGAACAGTCCCGGTGCCGGAGACACCACTTGAACGGTGTAATTCAGTGCATCTCCATCTTTATCGACGAACGCTGATGTCGTGCTGATTGTGCCAGGTGGTGCGTCTTCGAGAACAACGACATTTGGCAGCGCCGACGCGACCGGCGCGTCATTGATATTCAGGACGTTGATTATCAGAGACCGAGAGGCGTCCGGCGTTCCGGCAATTGCGATGTCATCCAGCAAAGCCGTGACCTCGAAACGTGTCTGCACGGAAAAATCGACTGTCAGACCGGCGTTCAAAAACAGATTGTGGCTGCTGTCCAGTGCAAACAAAGCCGCATCAGTGCCGGTCAGCGTCAGCGTGTTCGTTCCAATTCCATCATCGACGACTGTAAACGCTCCAACTTTCAGAGGCGAGGACAGTGTCTGTTGTTCGGGAACTCCTGCGACCAGAGACGTGTAAGTGAGTGATGCAGGCTGATTGACGGTCAACGTCACTGTTGTCACGACGCCGAGATTCTCGCCGTCGGCCACCTGATACCGGAACGTATCGATCCCGGAATACCCCGCTGCCGCGCGATACCAGAACGTACCATCAGCATTCAGACCAAAGGTCGCAGCGTGGCTCGGGCCGGAAACGAGACTCGCAGAAAATACGTCGCCGTCAGCATCGATGTCATTTCCCAGCACACCCAGTGACGGACTGCCGACACTCAATTGTCTCGTCCCGTCAACGGCATACGCATCGTTGTTTGATACCGGAACGTTGTTGACTCTCAGCGTGAACGTTGCAGCACTGCTCGCGCCACTCACGTCGGTCACCGTGACTGTAAGCGTGACTGCAGGTTCAGTCGATGGATCCAGTAGTCGCCCCGACTTAAGCTTCAGAGTCGATCCATCCACGATAAACCGATTATCACTGACCATCCATGTGTG
Source organism: Planctomycetaceae bacterium (assembly GCA_037719765.1). Taxonomy (GTDB): domain Bacteria; phylum Planctomycetota; class Planctomycetia; order Planctomycetales; family Planctomycetaceae; genus SXXK01. Next base: position 1,552 of record JBBJME010000404.1, on the reverse strand, counting down.
TGAATCGCCATAATCCGGATCGTTGAAATTCAGCACACCCACTGTGGCTCCCCTGACAAGGCCGGGAACAACAGAGTCTGAAAGTGTCGGAGCCGACGGGGCAGTGTTTAAAACCGGCACGACCAGCGGGCCACCATTCATCAAAGATGTGCCGTCTTCGTCCGTCGCAGTCATCGTGATACTTCGAGTTCCCCCGGGAGTCCGGTATATGTGTGTGGCGGAAGCAGCGTCGCGGGAGATGTTTTCTGTCGTGCCATCGCCCCAGTGAATTTGGTACGCTGTAATCGTGTCGGCGCCAGGATCCATCGCCGAGAAATTAATGACATATGGTGTGCCGCTGGTCGTCGCAGGGTTTCCTGTCACGCTGACGGTCGGCGCCGTATTGGTGACCGTCAAGGTGGTTGTGGCGACAATTGAGTTGCCGCCAGCGTCGGTGACTCGCAGCGCTACAGCGCGTGTACCGTTGTCGTTGACGGGATTTGGAAGTGAATTGAGTTGGCTCCAACTGAGCATTGCCGTGGTGCCGCTCGCATCGGTGAATAAACCATCGCCATCGATATCCCACGCATACGTCAGCGGCTGTCCTTCCGGATCAACGCTCGGCCCAGCAAGGACTGTCAGGGCGTCGCCTTCGGAAATCGCGTACGGCCCGCCAGCATCAACGGTCGGCGATTCGTCGATATCGGTAACTTCAACACTGATCGCCTGCGTGTCGGTCAGCGTGCCATCGCTGACCCGCACAGTCACGTCGTAGATGTTGTTCGATCCGGCATCCGTGGGCACTTCGAAATTCGGCGCCATCACAAACGTGAGCACACCCGTTGCGCTGTTGATCGCGAATTGAGCAGCATCCGCGCCTCCATTGATCGAGTAGTTCAACGCCTGCGATGGCAAGTCGGCGTCCGCCGCTGTGACGGTGGTAACGGCCAAAGCGTTCTCGTCGAGATTGACGAAGGCCGTTGCTGCGCCGCCATTGAACAGGATCTGCGGATTGTTGTCATTGACCGGCAGGATGCTGATCGTGAACGTGCGGGTCGAGAACGACGAGTCACTGCTCGTGGCTCGGACCGTGATGTTGTGGCCGGTCGCGATTTCGTAGTCGAGCAGGCTGCTGTTGGCAACAATCACGATCCCCGTCGTGGCATTGACCGCAAAACGTCCGTCCGCGTCACCGGTCAGCGTATAGGTGACGGTGTCGCCTCCATCAGAGTCAGTGGCGCTAGCCGTCATGCCGACCACTGTACCATTGGCTGCATTCTCCGCAATCTGATTGGCAGAAGCATCGCTGTCCTCGAGCGAACTGATAATGTTACCAATGCTCCCCTCGAACGCGCCGATGTCGGGTGTTGAGTCGCGGGTGATTCCACGTTGATCGACGGCCGGCGCATCAGTCAGCCCTGCAGGATTGAGGGCGAGACTGCCGCCGATCGGCGCGTGCGTGCTGGTCGGTCCGCCGTTGTCGGCCAGCGAATTCAGGAACGGGGCGGCCACCCGATCACTGGCGCTCCCCAGAAGCGCCGTCCCGTCGCTGTCGAGGTTAAACCCGCCGGAC
>JBBJME010000403.1:0-5056 GCA_037719765.1 Planctomycetaceae bacterium | reverse complement strand
CCTTCTCTTCGAGAATATGGATCATGCGACGAACAGCCATCGCCGTAGGAGCATCAGGAATCGCAGTGACCACCTGATTCACTGTCGCCTCCCCCAACTCAAAGATGGCATCCATAATCTGTCGCTCACGACGACTGAACTCGGACAGTTTTGTCATGCACATCTCCTGCTCATGCGGATCGCGCCCTTCGCACTGGATTGCTCGCACGCTGATCCCGGGATTTGCGCTCATGCGTTAAATTATTAACGCACAGCTTACGGGGCACAATAGCAGTGACGTTAATTTTTCAACGAAACGGAAGAATTCAGCATACAGGGAGTGCGATGCAGTATTCACTTTCATCAGGAATCACGACTCGACCCGTTGAATTCGCAGCTCACCTGACTGAATGGAAGGTATTCGACAGATCGGTTACACATCACAATGCGACGTTCGGCAACCATGCATAACGCGGATGGGATTTAATTCGAGGAAACAAGAAATGGGCATCGGTAATTTTTTACACATAACTTTTGTGATTGCAGGCGTCACTTTGATGGCACAGCACGGTGTTGGGTTCGCTGAGGAACCACTGATCTTTATTTCCTCATTTGCTTCCGGGGAACAAGGCGCGATCCATGCGTTTACGCTGAATGAACAGGCTGGAACTCTTAAGCAGTTGCACCGAACGGCGGGTGTCGAGAATCCGTTTTTCATGGCCGTGTCGCCGGATCACAAATTTCTCTATTCGATTTATGCACCGACATTTGGCGGCACAGAGCCCGAACAAGTCGCTGCGTTCCGAATCGAAGGTCGATCAGGAAAGCTCAGCCCGCTCAATCGTCAGTCGACAAAGGGCACCGCGTCGTGTTATCTGGACGTGGATGCGACCGGCAGGAGTGTGCTGCTGGCAAACTACTCCACAGGCAGCGTTGCGTCGTATTCGGTGCAGGCAGATGGATCACTTTCGGAGCCCGTTTCGTTTGTGCAGCATCAGGGATCGAGTGTTGATGCCGCGCGACAGAAAGAGCCGCATGCGCATTGCTTTGTCATCAGTCCGAACAACCGCTTTGCGTACTCTGCGGATCTTGGAACTGATCAGATTCTCTGTTACGCACTGGATCCCGCAGCCGCGACAGTCACGCCGAATCAGCAGTCGTTCGTGCGCACACCTCCAGGGGGCGGTCCGCGACATTTGACGTTTCATCCGAACGAAAAGTTCATGTACGTGATCAACGAACTGAAGAATTCCGTGACGCGGTTTGATTTTCTCCCGGAATCCGGGATGCTGCTCGAACGTCAGACTATCTCAACACTGCCGGCAGATTTTGCAGGCACGAGTCACACCGCTGATCTCAAGATCACGCCGAACGGCAAGTATTTGTACGGTACCAATCGAGGCGATGACAGTATCGCTTCATATCGAATCGCTGATGATGGCACACTCAGTCTGATCGAAATCAAGTCAAGTCTTGGAAAAGGGCCCCAGAATCTGGCGATTACCAGGGACGGAACCCTGCTTTTATGTGCCAATATGCCTGGCAACAATGTTGCGGTTTTCCGAATCAATGCCGACACCGGAATTCTGGCGTCCGCTGGCGAGCCCGTTGAGATCACTGGTCCTTCATGTATTCGGATTCTTGAGTAATCTCGATTCCTGCCCGGATGTCCGGATTTCGATTTTTCCCGCATTCACCTGGTGGGTGCCTTGTTCACGTACAGCTTGACGTTGTGAGTCGCTCGACCACCGGCCACAATGCTGACGCCCGTCGCCTGTGAGATCTGCCATGACGATCTTCCGCCATTCCGCCTTCGTCCAGAATGTGCTTTTTCCAGACTGTGCTCTTTGTTCGTGGCGGATAAACATTGACGCCAAACCTCTGCGGTGTATCGCTGGCCGGCAAACGCGATCTCATCGGTTCCATCACCGTCGAACTTACGTCCATAACGCATGGCCACGCAAGAATCCGCTGTCGACGACATACCGCTTCCATGTCGGATCGTTGTCGGACTGCACGTAAACAACCATTTGAGTCCGTGCATTGTTCACGGATGTGAGAAATCGTCCACCACTTGCGAGGCGTCCGAGTTTCACTTCGCCCGCTCCATTCTGATTCGGATCGTCGGCACCTGTCGCGCCATCCGCCAGAGGTTCGCGCTGCCAGCCGGATTCCGTGCGACGTATGAGAGACAAACCTTCGCGGCTGGCTGTGATGGTGTCAATGGAATTGTCTGCATCGAAATCGACGTGCCAATGATTGTGCATGCGATTGAGTTCCGAATTCAATACGGTGGCCGTCCAGCGGCTGGTGGCCGGGCTTTCAGGAATTTCATAAGCCAGCAGTCGAACACCGTTTCCCGTACTTGCATTCAAAGGTGAGACGACCAGTTGCGGCGTCCCTTTGCCGAGCACATCGGCCCAGCGCATGCGGTGGACCGATGTCTCTTCACCGATTGCGGCGACCGTCCATAAGGCTTTCGGATCAGTGCCGCGATGAATCCAGTGCACAGTCCCTGTTTTGGTCCAGCCGGCACCAATTGCAAAATCCACCAGTCCGTCACCGTCGATGTCGTGCGGCGCGATGCAGACATTGTCCAGCGGTGTCTGATCCTGCAGAATCACATGCGCGGTCCAGGACGGATATTCGTACCAGACGACTCGATTTTCTGTCAGCGCCACAATGTCAGCATCCCCGTCGTGATCGACGTCGGCGACCGTGACGCCATAGCATACCTTTCCGACGTTGCCGTCGATCACCTGTGCTTCGAATTCCGGGAACGCATCATCCCCCGCAGCCTTGAGACAAAGAGTCAGAAAACCCAGATAAAAGCTAATTTTCGTCATGATTAAACGACTCCTCGTCAAACTGTTTCCGACATGTACAATCCTGTCCGGCGATAGAGCATAACATGCCTCAGTGATTAGAACACCCCACCGTCTCCACCTGGACTCAGGCATTTTGCAGCAAGTGACTTCTGTTGATGACTCACAAAATTACTGATTCCGGTCCGCAATTTCGAACGGATGTCCTCACGGGCCAACAGATGATCGTCGCTCCGCAGCGCTCGCATCGGCCGTTGGCATACCTTCCCGATCCGCCATTAAATCCATTGCTCGACCCCTTCGCCGAGGGCCAGGAGGCCGAGACTCCGGACGAACGCATTGCGATACGAATGGTTGATTCAGTGCCAAATGGCCCGGGCTGGATGCTGCGTGTCGTGCCGAATCGTTATCCGTCAGTCACGCACGACTCGATGCATGTGTTAACTGCCGACACGACCAGCGATGCAGCCATGTTTCCCTGTCGGCCCGCGCGCGGAGAACACGATGTCGTCATCGAATGCGTGACAATCGAAGTCGCATGTCCGAACTTTCCCCGGCAGAAATTCAGCGGACACTCGTGTCGTGTCGCACACGGATGCAGCAATTTATGCAATCTCCATCGATTGCCAGCGTCGCCATTTTTCGCAATGAAGGATTCAGTGCCGGTGCATCACTGGCACACTGTCATTCGCAGATTCTGGCAACCACAGAATTGATGCCACTTGATCTCGCGCGGCACGAACGAGCGACCCGGCATCGCTCGGCGACCGGGCGTGATCTTGTGCAGGATCTGTGGGATGCCGAACGCAGGCTGGGAATCCGACTGATCCGCGAAACACCATTTTTCGGCGTCTGCTGTCCCTTCGCGTCACGCATGTCGTGGCAAGTTCGGTTTGTGCCGAAGCAGACTCAGACTCATTCATTTACTGACGCCTCCGATGAGATGTTACAGGATCTGGCGGAGTTGCTGAAATCTGCATTGATCGCACTCGAGAAAACTCTGGGAGGGCCGTTCTCCTTCAATCTGACTCTGTCGCATCCTCGAATTGATCAGCCCGCGGCGTTTTCGTGGTCAGTGGATCTGTTACCTCGAACGGGGCGCATTGCTGGCTGGGAACTGCTGACCAATGTCGATATCGTCACTGTCGCCCCGGAAACTGCTGCGGAAAAGATTCGCGCAGCAATGGAGCACGCGCATCAGGCTGTCGGCCTTTAGGCTGCCTGCAGCAATAGTGTCACCTGAATCTCATGCGTATTGGTCGGATGATAATGGGGGTTGCTCTGAGCGAATGCTTTTTGTCCATTGCCGACGATGCGGCTTTCAGTTTCATCATCAGGAAAGTACAACCATTCCCTGTTGTGTCCGAAATGTTGCCGTCAGGCCGATCGAGACACCGTCCGGTGGTTCAGCGACTGAAAACGGGCCTTTGAAACTCGCCGCATTCAGCATTGCCGTGATGTGACGGGCGTTCGGGTGGTGTCCGACGAGCTGTATTAGTGAAGCGGATGATTCGGGAAGCTTATTGGCGGGATGAAGTTCAGCCTTCCATTGAATCACGGTCGGCGCGACACCGTGGAACGGGAGTCGGCCGTCAGGCGGAATCGTGATCTGCCACTCCAGCGAGCCTCGACTCATTTCTTCGACAATTCCAAGGTCGATTTTTGTCGCCTTCGAGACTGTGTCAATGTCGTTCGTGCGAAGAACCCACGTTGCCAGCCTCGGACGTGTATCCGGAAGCAGCGAATCAAGTTCGAACCAGCGGGGACGCGAAGGTGACGTTGCACCTGGATCAGCGGAGATCACTTCCAGGTAACATTGATCGCCAATCTTCAGCAGCGCATTGTAAGTCCCCATCCGTGGGTGCTGTCCACCGGGTTGCATTTTGCAGCGAAGCGACTGCTCCACATGCTGAATGCCTGAGGCAAGCGTAGGTGCCGTCACCACCAGATGATCAATCGCACTGGTCAGCATGCCCGAGAAAACCTCTCATGAGTATCCGTGCTAAATGCGCCTTCACGAAGAGAATAGCCTGTCATCAGTGGCTTTTCGTGCAACCAAAATTCATTATGGACGGCTCAGTTGCGAAGCAGGTCGCGGACCCTCACTGCGGCACCCTGCCGGACTTCGGAAATTTCCAGAAGAACCGTGGCACCGGTGTATTCCATGATCGCTGCGCCGGTGTCGCTGCACTAGCTGGACAGCGCCACTTTTTGAAGAAACTCTTGTAAAAAGACAGCCTCGGAGAGGCGAC
>JBBJME010000402.1:0-5094 GCA_037719765.1 Planctomycetaceae bacterium | reverse complement strand
GCACTCGATGGTGATACGAAGACCGGCTGGGCGGTGAGTCCTCGACAGCGCGAACGGCACGTCGCGCTGTTTGCGTTCGCGGAGCCACTTGAACTGACTGCGGACGCCATGTTGAAATTCACCCTGCGACAGCACTACGGGGACGCACTTACCCTGCGGCGATTTCGCATTTCTACGATCGGCGAAGAAGCGGCTTCCGTGAATCTTCCCGAGGCTTCATCTGAACAAAGGCGACTCATTGATGAAATCGCAGCCGCGAACAAGGAACTGGAGGGCGTGAACAGCAGCGCTCCCAGAGTGCCTGTGATGCGCGCGATAGAGGGTGATAAACTGCGAACGACGCACATTCATCGCCGCGGGAATTTTCTGGATCCCGGCGATGAAGTCGCGGCTGGCCTTCCGGCGGCGTTTCATCAATTGCCGGACAGCACTCCCCTGAATCGCATGGCCTTGGCGCAGTGGCTGATGAGCCCCGAGAATTCGCTCACGCCGCGAGTTTGGGCAAACCGCATCTGGGCTAGACTGTTTGGCATGGGCATTGTCGAGACCGAAGAGGATTTTGGAGCCCTTGGAGCCCTGCCGACACATCCGGAATTATTGGATTGGCTGGCCGTCGAATATCGCGACAGCGGCTGGTCGCTTAAGAAGTATCTGAAGGTGATTCTGATGAGTCGCACGTATCGACAGTCATCAGCAGTCACAGCCGAAACACGTGCCATCGATCCTCGCAATACGCTGCTTTCGCGTGGAGCGAGATTTCGGCTGTCGGCAGAAACTTTGCGAGACGCATCACTTGCGGTGTCTGGTCTGCTTTCAGATAAAATGGGTGGGCCGCCCGTGATGCCGCCTCAACCCGACGGCATGTGGCGATCCACTTACAACGGCCAGAAATGGATCAACGCGGAAGGGGAAGATCGTTTTCGACGCGCGCTTTACACGTACTTGAAACGCACGACACCTTATCCATCGATGACCACATTTGATGGCGGCAGTGGCGAAGTCTGTCAGATTCGCCGCATTCGTACGAACACGCCGCTGCAGGCACTGGTCACGCTGAATGACCCTGTTTATCTGGAAGCAGCCGGTGCATTGGCGAAACGCATGGCTGTCATCAAAGGGAATGCTGCCGACAGGGCCGCACACGGCCTGCGACTGGCGCTGATTCGCCCTGTGCGAGACGGCGAATCCCTGCCACTGATCGCGTTGCAGCAGGACGTTCAGAAAACGTATTCGGCGAATTCTCAGGCGGCTTTATCGCTGATCAAATCGAGTCGCATCACGACGCCAGACGGCATGACCGATGCCGAGTTCTCAAGTTGGATTGTCGTGGCGAACACGATTCTGAATCTCGATGAATTCCTGACACGAAATTAAGCAGGGCTCCTTTAGGTTCTGCCTGGGCTGTTGAAACGTTGGGATCGTGTGCTCTTTTGGTCAAAGAGGAATCGCTGCGCCGGGTTTTGGAGAGCAAGGCATCGACGGAATAAATCACAGTCAGACTACCGATCTGTTTTGAGACCCGATCTCCCGCTCAAGACCTCCTATGACGTTTCACCATTGTCAGGACCCGTGCTACCGCCGCTCGGGTGCATCGGCTTGTTCGTCAATTCTCGGTGACGGATGATGCGATGACCAGACTGTTCCTGTCGTCGCATAGCGTCCTCGACGATGGCGCGAACATCACCAGCGAACTGATCCGAAAGTTCGCGGCGCCATGCATGAAGGTCACTGATTGCTGAATCAACGGAATCACTCTTGTAAATCGAGTTCATCGTCCACCATTTCTTCCGGGGTGCATACCATCGGCGACGGAAAGCCCGCTTGCAGAAGGATTTCCTGAATTCGCGGCAGAATTCGAGCGTTGGCGATGTGCGTACAGTTCCATGTTAACAGGTAGTCCACACGATAGTCCGCTGCAACGGCAAAATGAAGTGCATTAAATTCGGCTTTTGCAGGCAGAATCGCCTGAGCCAAAATCGCATCTGCGATTTTGTGAAATCACGAGATCGTAACTGTTACGCTCTTCGTCCCACCACCGTCGAGTCAACAATTGCCGCGCAGCTGCGACAACATGTGACGCCGCGCGGGATCGCAGGTAACTTACGATCGATGTTTCGACATAGACGGTTTGCATACACTCGGTAATCTTGACGAACGACCATGTTCAGCGGGCGGCGGCGAACGAGTCTCCATTTCAAATCCACGCTCCACCGCCGCTCCGGTGGAACATTTTGTTCGTTGCGATTTCCCGAGTCACTGAGCCATTGCCGGGGTAATCAGGTATTCACGAACCGCAAGTTGCATTCTGTCGATTTCCGCGATGAATCCGCTGGATGACAGGCGATAGTTTATGGGGTTTATCTCGGTCTTGCGAAGCAAGGCGACTTGCTGCTGAAGTTGCCAAATGCGCTCAAGCGTCGCAGTTAGCTCTGTATCACTTCCGATCATTCTTTGGTCTCCACAATTTCAACAATCCCGCGCCGGCTGCCGTCCCGTTTTGTCTGCCAGAAGTCAATCGTAGCCTGTTCGCCGCCAAACGCTGCAGGCCGCCGAAGCCAGAACACGCTTGCACCAAAATACGTATCTGCCGTGGCATGATCAAGTAGCATCATTGTCTCATGGTCGCTTGCAGATGCATCAAAAGTATGATCAAACACCATGAAGATGTCCACGTCATTGGGAACGGGCTTCTCGGAGACAAACGAACCGAATACAACAAAGCGTGCCAAGTGTCCGGTTGCAGCAGCAATGCCGTGAATCCGAGCAATACGCTCAAACAGGATTTGACGCTCACGACTCATACAGCCAAACGCAGCCGCCAGTTCGGCCAAAGTGGAAGCATGCACTCCGATAGGAAGTTCGCCAGCGGAGTTCAGCGGCGGAAGTGAAATTGACCGTCTCCTTCAGCAACGAACGAATTGCGATCTATGCGTCTGGCGATTAGCCGACGCATAGATCGCGCGTTGAACGCCGATTTCCACAGTCAATTTGCTGATGACAAATTCAGGCAAAATTGAGGCAAAACCCCTGCAAATTCGCATATTTTGTGTCAAAATTGTCATGAGCAAAAATTTGAAACCGGCTGTTTTGGGAAATGTTAAATTCGCTCGCCGTAAAACTTGAATCGCGAGTCTGGCGGGTTTTCGTCGAGTTTTGCGTGATTTTGTCTTTGAGGAGGATGAGATTTAGTGTGCATAATAATGGCTTCCGGAGGAAATTTGCTCATGACAAATTCACAGGGAGGGAGCCATGAACGGCAGCCGTTTTTCGCAATTCTTTTTGACACCACAACAACCAACACACCGACGATATGAAGCCCTTCGCGCGGTGTTCGTTGACGACGAATCGATGCAGGATGTGGCTCTACGATTTGACGTCAGTTATGGAACCGTCCGAAACTGGGTCAGTGAGTTTTCCCAAACGCATGAAGTCGGTGGCATCCCCCCTTTTTTGTTTCAGCAAATCGAGGTTTCGGATCTACACAAACAGATGATGAGGTAGACATTCCTGTCGCCGATGTGCAAGCACTTTCACTAGAACGAGGCCGACGACTTATCACGCGGCACGCAGGAATGTTTCTCTTTCTACCGCTGCTCGCGCAGATGCGATTTGATCAGATTGTCACTGCGGCAGACTACCCGGGAACGCAGATGATTCCGGCGGTGAATGCGATGCTCAGTCTGTTGACACTCAAGCTGCTCGACAAGGAACGGCTGAGTCATATCGATGACTTCAACTGCGACGAAGCGCTCGGATTGTTTGCGGGACTCAACATCCTTCCGAAGAAGAGTTATGCCACTCAATATTCGTATCAAACGATCCGGGACAATCAGGTCCGGCTACTGGAACGTTGGGTGAAAAAGTTGTCGCCATTGCTGTTTCCGGATGCCGATTCCTTCTCGCTCGACTTTCATGTGATTGGACATCGCGGCGATGAAACGGATCTCGAAAATCACTTCCAGCCGCTGCGAGGAAAGGCCGGTCCGAGCCTACTGACATTCTTTGCAATGGAGCAAAAAAGCAAGGTATTTTGCTACTCAAATGCAAATCTGACCCGTGTGCAGCAGTCTGGCCAAGCCGTGTGCTTTATCGACTTCTGGCGAAAGCTGATGGGAAAGAATCCACAGTGGTTGTACTTCGATTCGAAACTCACAACGTACGAAGAATTATCGATCATCGCACAGAAGAAAGATGTTTCGTTTGTGACGATTCGCCGTCGTGGCAGCAACATTCTTAAGCGTCTTGAGAACTTGCCAGCAAGTGCATGGCACGATGCCGTGATCGATATTCCAAAGCGTCGCCATCAAAAGATTCGATACGTTGATGAACTCATCAAACTGTCCGGTTACGAAGGACAGATTCGACAGGTCGCGGTGACGGGATTGGGTCGCAAACATCCAACGCTCTTCCTGACCAATAACGTCAAAATCACGGCGCGGGATCTAGTGACAAACTACGCGCGACGGAACGGCATTGAAGATGCGTTGGGGACGAGTGTGAACTTTTTCCATCAGGACTGTCTGTCGAGCGAAGTGCGTCTGAATGTCGATCTTGATACCGTGCTGACAGTGCTTGCAAACGGCTGCTATCGCTGGCTCGCGCACCAGCTCCACGGCTTCGATCTAAGCAAACCCAAGGCGGTCTATCGCAAGTTCGTGGAGACGTCTGGCGCAGTTGAAATTGCACCCGGAAATCGCCTTATCGTGTACCTTGATCGCCGCTCGCACAACCCAATTCTGAAAGAGGCAAATCTGGGTAAAGATCACCCAAAAATCCCTTGGCTGGGGAACCTCAAGCTGGAATTCGTGTTTTCATAATCCCAGCAAAAGTGTCATGAGCAAATCGTTTGTGGAAATCGGCGTTGAACTTTTCCGCTTCGTGAGTGTTCTGCCACTATGCAGAATCCATCGAGTTCACTCGGCGGCCACGAGAAGTTTATCGGGTGACTGGGAGCTGGTCACCTGGATTTTGGCCGGTGCGATGATTCCGGTCGAGTCGAATGCGATGGTTGTGTGTCGCAGACAGTGACTCGATCAGCATTCGGCGTGCGAAATGGAGTCGCGGGTTGCTCGAATTCGAATGCCGTGCGCAGCA
>JBBJME010000152.1:0-17359 GCA_037719765.1 Planctomycetaceae bacterium | reverse complement strand
TTCCTGATTCCGGCGACCTGTCGGTGGCCGCGTCTGATGCGGGAGGAGCGAGGGCATGACACCGTTGCATCAGTTCGGTGAGTTCGTTCGCCAGATGCTGCAGTTGATCCCATTGACGCTGGTGCGAGTCCTGTTCGTAGCGAGTCTCGTGTGGTTGCTCATCTGGGTTCTCCGTCTTCCGCGATTTGCAACGACGCCGCGTGCCGGAGCGACGCGCTGGGATGAAAACCTGAAAACCGGTGCTGCGATCACTCTGGTCATTCAGATCGTGATCTATGCATTGCTGTGAAGGGGCTACTCATCGAGCGATTCGCAATCGTCAGATCTTCGGGCCGAGTTTGGTCCCGAGCGCGGCGAGAGCGTCGCAACCATGTGGACTTTACGCTGTCTGCGAATGCTGTGGATCCGCAGACCAAGTTCAATCAATGCGAGTGCGACGACGATGACCATCAGCCAGTTGAGCGAACTGAACTGAATCACCTTCAACATATTCGCGCGAAAGACAACGATGGTCATTGCGATCAGTCCTGCGATCACCATTGTCCGGACAGCGACTTTTCCTTTAGCCAGCCGCAGATCGTGTGAGAAAACGGCATTCTCAACCGACTGAATCGCTACGGCTCGGAATGAGTTCATGGATTCCCGAATGGATTTGACATCGACCGGTGGACGTGACTTCGCTGGCTGCGGAGGCTTCTCCGGAATGTCAGTCGGCGGCAGGAGCGTACTGCTGCCAGGCGATCCCGCAAGCTCTCCGCCGTTCTTCGACATGTATTCGTCGAGGTATGACTTAACCGGTTTGCGGACGGTTCGGGAGGTGATCGCCGATCCGAACCGCTGAATTGGCCCTTGGTAATGCGGCGATCGACCAGAATTTCCTCCACTGCGGCTGGATCTTCTGATCGTTCAAGTAGTTGCGAAAGGTAACGCTGGATCGTATCAAGGTGCAGTCTTCTGATTCCTGTTCGGTCACGTCAGATTTCGCTAATGCGGAATCATTGTACCTCAGAGAGCTGAGCGCATATGCAGCTTCTTCAACCGCTTGCATTTCAAACAATTCGGCCAATTCGTTCCGCAGTTGGTCAGATTCATCGAGCGTCGCAACGGCGGAACTGGTGGATTCGTAAGAGAGACTCATGTCGAGTGAATTGTTGTCTCTCAGGGCTGGCGGGGTCCGTGTGTCACCGGAAAATTCCCGTTCCAATCGCTCTCGAGCCATCATTAAACTGGAACGTACATCTGTCTCAGATTCGCGGCGCTCTGAAATCTTCGGCAGCAAAGTGGTGTTGCACACTGGTTGAGAATCGTTCGCGGCGCACGGACCGTAATCGTCCCATGAATCATCCTTAATTTCGCCGTCGGCGTCGGCACCGGACAGTGTTGATTTTACGCTGCCGCGACTGGCCGCATGAAGTTCTCTTGTCAGTTCAGCGATCAACTGATCGCGGGTCGCCAGCTGGTTCTTAAGTTCACTGATCTGTGCGGAGTGTTGCGGCGAGTTGCGCACCACGGGAATGTGTTCCGACGCACCATCGTCGTTCATCTGTGTTTCTGAATGACTCCCTGCGATCACATCCTCGCGCAGGCCAGTTTGCTCGATCAGGCTGTTCTGATCGGTAGCCACATCGGATTCGTGCGACAGCATCGTCACCGGAACTGACTGGACTTCATGTTCAGACTCCATTTCGAGCAACAGTAAAGCATTTGCAGCGAGCGTTTCGTCATTCCTGAAAGATGCTTCTTCGAGGACTGCTTTGCGGGCTGCTGAGGCGTGCGATAATGCCACGACTGCGGCGACGCAGGACATCAAAAAGACGATCAGAGCGACGAGGGACGGCAGGATTCCGTGTGATGCAGACCGGGCCTTTGGGGCTGGCAGCCGTGATCGTGTTGGTTTAGTCTTTTTGGCCACTTCCACGGCAGCAGACTTTGAATCGGAATTCCCGGCGGCGTCCGTCGAAGCGACCCAGTTTCCGACTTCGACCATTTCAATTGTGTCAAGGTTCAGGATCGGCACGACCGGCTGCGTGATGCCGGAATCGGAATCGGTGTCTGCGGCTGCGAGATGTTCTGTGGAGTTCTTTCTGGCATTTCCCTCACGAGTCGATTCCCCTTCATCGTCCTGCGCACCAATCGACGGCACAGCGAATTTCATTTTATGGTTCGGTGTCACACTCCATCCAAAGGGCAGCTCAAATGGCAGATTGGCCGCGATTGGAGACACGGATTCTGAGTCAGCAGGCTCGGGTGCAGAATTTTTTTCCGCGACCTTTGCGGTGCCATTGCCTGAAACGGGAGCGACCTGAGGAGTCTCGTTAAAGACGGTAATGACCACGTTTGCTGTGGCAGAGAGCCCCGCCGAGTTCTCAGCAAGGATCACAAGTTCGTGCGTAGAATTCATGTCAAAATGCCGAGCCGCACCCTCGCGCAGGCTGAGGGTGCCCGTGTCCGCATGGATCTGAAAGACGTCGTCTTCATCGCCGCTTGCGATAAAATACTGCAGTCCTTCGCCGGGATGAGCATTGATGGCAGCGATCGTTCCGAATTCTGTTTCAGAATCATCGAATACTTGAACCATCAGATTCGCGTTCCCAAGCTCCGGTGGCTCTGGCACATCTCGGAGCCGGATCGTGATGTCAAACGTCACGGTGCGGGTCGAAAGCGATTTGAATGCATCAGCTGTCAGTCCGTCGTCCAGCAGTCCGGCTGAGAATTCCTCCAGAAACGGATCCTGCTCCGCCAGATCGTCATCTGCCAGTACGAGTAACCGAAGTATTCGCTGCGATTCAAAATCTATCTGAGCGTCATGATTGATGCACACGGAACCATCCTGCGGTTCCACGGTGAACTCAAGACCGTTCTGTGGCTCGGCAAGTCGAAAATTCTTCAACGTCAGATGATGATCCAGCAATCGCGCAAGCAGAGTTCCTGAGGGCGGATTTTCATGCAGGTCGCAGGTCACCAATACACGGCGGTTTGATAAGTCTGCTGAATCTTCTGCCAGAATCGGGCTCGTAAGCGCCGTCAGTACCGTTAACAACGAAGTTATTCCCGCGACCAGACGCATTCTTACGGGGACATCGAGTTGGGAGAATGATGATTGCGACATCTTGAATGCTTGCCTGTCAACGGTGAAATCTCATGGAGCCACATGAAAATTGTTCGATGCCTGACCGAACATTCTCTGCAAGACGGTTTGCAACCTTCCTGCAACAACCTAGGTCACACGTTGCAAAAACGCCCGAAATGATGTCTCTGAGGAGATTCGAATCGCAACACAATGTGAACATCGTCCGGTTGCAGGGATTGTGATGACACCGACTGGTTGAAGAGTCTGTTCGGACGATGCGGGTTTTCAGGTGTGCTCCGCTAGTCCTGCGCGCTCGTGATCACTGTCATTGATGCCAGCTGCAGAATCGTTTTGTTGCAGGCAACACGTGTGCGTGGTTCATCTGACTCTGGCCTGCAACCTTCGGTCATTTTGCAATGGTCGTTCTGTTGTTACTGACAAATCCTGCCGATCCAGAAAGTGGTTGTTTCGAGACTTCAGGCATGCGATTGGATTCGTGGATGCCTGATTCATCACGCATGAATTACAGCAGGTGGCACGGATGTCCGGAATGCACAAACATCGCGCACAGACTCGATTTGCCTGGCACTTTCTGGTTGTCGTCGGCACCGTCATGATCATGGGATGTCAGACCGCGGCGTGTCGCAGACATCCACAGCGATCATTTCGACCTGATTCCGGTACGACGCAGTCCTATGCAGCCTGCGACGCGGGACCGTCTGTATTAACTCCCTCTGCGTCCGCCAGACCGCAATTCAAGTCGGAGGTCGCTCCTCCCGCGTCACCGTTTGCCACCCAGGACGCGAATCCAGCCGTCCAGTCAGCCACAGACGTCGCTGAATCATTTCGTCGATTACGCGGGAAACTGCGCGCCAACGACGATGGGGCAATTGTGGAGGCTGACCTGTCATACAGTGATATCAATGACGAATCGCTTGCTTCAATTGAGATATTTCAGGAGATCAAAGAACTGGACCTGACGGGGACTCAGGTTCACGATGAATCGTTGGTTGTCCTGCAACAACTTCCGAATCTTCAGTCTCTGAAACTGAAGGGCACGCGAATTTCCAGTGTGGGAATGACGTCCCTTACGCAGATTTCATCGCTGGTGCTCCTGGATGCTTCAAACACGGCCGTCACTGATGACGGGTTAGTCCAGGCATCGCAGTGGACCAGTCTGAGATACCTGTCCTTAAACAACACGACGGTCACGGATGTTGCGATTCCGTACCTGACTTCGATCAAGTCGCTGAAGGGGCTGAGTCTGCTGAATACAGGAGTGACGGCAGAAGGCAGTCGGATGCTGAAGGTAGCGCTGCCAGACTGTCTGGTCGTTACCAAACTCGAAAGTGAATTGAGTCCATCGGCGGCAGTGGACTCTCTTCGTCCTGTACCGACACAGAGCGGCGTCGCGTTTCCGGACTTTCCTGCGACTTCCGATTCGCAGTTGGAACAACTCATTGAGCTGGCTGGAAGACAGCCTGCACTTGCCGTGCATCTGGCATCTGTGTATACGATCCGCGAACAGTGGCCGCAGGCTGTGCGCATCCTCGCCGCCGCCGCCAAAGTCAATCCTCAATTGCCGCAGGTTCAGCTTGCCCTCGGTGCCGCTCGCTCGATCGGGGGACTTGACCGCTGCAAAACCCATTTGATTCTGGCCGTCGGTGAAGCAGCAGCAAACTACAAGCTGGGCTTGATTGAATACGAAAACAATCTGCGATCCTGTGCAACGCATTTCCGCGAGGCCGTCGCAGCAGATCCGTCGCTGGCTGACGCACAGACGCGATTGTATCAAGTACAGCAGGAGCTTTCAGCCCTGAAGCAGCAACGTGCACCGATCCGTGCCGCATCTTCCAGCTCGGCAAATTCCACAGACCACCCGCTTGAAGTCATCCCCGCCCCACGGATCCGGCCTGCCACGTTTTCAAACCTCAGGCCGCGTTAACTCCGGATGCCATGAATATGGCTCTCGCCCGGAAACGCCGCGATCCCGATCGCAGGGGGTACGATCGGGATCGCGGGAGTTGCCGGATCGACGGGATCATTCAGTCACAGCACTCTGTTGCACATCATTGTGGCAGAATCGACAGTGCGAATCAACAACGAATCAAAGTCCAGATACACAATGCGGCCAGGGATGAGCCGCACGAAGCGAGTCGCATAGGGTTCAATATCCTGTGGTGTCTCGCGAGCTTCGACACGGACGATCTGACAGGCACCTGGATCAAGCGGCCGAGTTGATTCGAACAGCCAGATTCCGTTCTTCATCTTTACGCCGCCCATGATGCCCACAGTGAGATACGGGACGGTGCCGTCGTCTCTGACTGCCAGCATCCCGGTGCGAGGATGCTTGTCGAGTGGAATCGGGTGTGAAACTCGCGTGTATGTCTGACCCAGTGTCCCACGCGGTATGATTTCCGGCGGGCCACCGCCCTGTGAGCCCGCTCCGACTGGATCGCCAACGATGTGGTGATCCGGGTAGTCGTCGCCCATGCCCTCGTCATGCATCATCGGGTGCATCATCGGGTGCATCATTTGAGGCGCCACGGCAAAGCCACCATAACCTGGAACGGCCATGCTGTCGGTGTGCATGGTTTGGCCATCACTACCAGGGGCATCTGGGGACAAGCCAGTCGTCAGACATGCCAGTCCGCAAAGCACCTGACTGCAGAATCGTCTGCTCATTGGAAGGTTCCTTTATCTCCGGAGTTTGATGAACGGCAGACATCTGTGACACCACAGCTCAAACCGTGATTGCCTGAAATCTATCATGTGTCATCAGATTCCGGAGTTATAAGTTGCTCCGCGGTGCAGATTCAGCGTTCCCGCAGCTCAGATCCTCGCGTCAGCCAGATCAGGCAAACCTGGATGACCAGCCAAAGCTGACCTGGCATGACGATCGTGACGAGCCAGTTGACGGGATCAGCAGTGATGTGCCCCCTTGCAGTTGACGTAGACCGCATAGACGGACTGACTGGCTGTCATGAACAAACGATTGCGTTTGGTCCCGCCAAAGCACACGTTGCTGCAGATTTCAGGCAGAAAAATCTGACCGATCCGCACCCCGTCTTCGGCAGCAAAGATGTGGACGCCGTCGTAGCCTTCACCGACCCAGCCCGCACTCGCCCAGATGTTGCCATGCACGTCGCACCGAATGCCGTCCGCGAAGCCGGCCTTTGTCGACTGATCGGGCATCTCCAGATTCATGGATGCGAACACACGGCCGCTAGCGAGCTTCTTTGCATCCACGACGTCCCAGACCTGAATGTACTTCGACGCTTCTTTGTAGTGCGACGCGCCGGTGTCGGCTGCATAGATTTTCTTGTAGTCGGGCGAAAAGCAAAGTCCGTTTGGCTTGTATAACTCATCGGCGACCTTGAAGAGCTTTCCCGTGCTGGCTTCGATCCGGTAAATCGCTTCTTTCTGATTTGGCTGCGGCGAATCGGTTTTCGACAGTTCTCCTTCGTAATCCATGAGCGCACCGTAGCCGGGATCCGTGAACCAGATATCTCCATTCGGATGCACAACCCCATCGTTCGGAGCATTCAGCGGTTTGCCTTCGAAAGAATCGGCAAGCACGGTCCGCGTGCCGTCGTAGTCGTAGCGTGCCACGCTGCGCGTCAGATGTTCGAATGAAATCTGCCGTCCCTGCAGGTCAAACGTGTTGCCGTTGCTGTTGTTCGCAGGGTGTCGAATGGTGCTCACATGCCCGTCGTCTTCCAGCCATCGCTGTTGAATGTTGTTCGGAATGTCGCTCCAGATCAGATAACGACCGACGCCGTTCCATGCGGGGCCTTCCGTCCACAAGGTGTCTTTACTGTGATGAATTCGCTGGATCGGAGTGTTGCCGAGTTTGAGTTTTTCGAAGCGTTGATCGAGCGAGATCAGGCGTGGATCGGGATATCGAACAGGCGCGGCATCGTCGTCAAAATCGTCGGCGCGCAGCTGTTTTGCGGCAGTGAGTGTCGCGGCCGCAGTGGCCAGAAAGGATCGGCGAGCGACAGGGATGCCGGTTGAATTTCGTGCAGACGGGTCTCCCGTCACTGGGACAAATGAATCGGTCGGATGTGTCATGGCGGGAAACTCCTGAGATGGATGGAATACGGTCAGGGCCAGGCGGACTGCGAAAACGCTCATCTATTATTGCGAAAGACCCCGCCCGCTCCCAGTGACCTGGCGTACAACTTCCTGGTTTCAATTTGTGCCGAAGGGAAAGCTCGGTATCATGTTTGGCCGATCCAGTTTTTTTTTTTCGGGAGAACTGATTTGTGTTCAGATCCATGAGTGCAACGCTGAGCAACTGATCATGGAAGACATGCTCATGAGGGTTGCCGATCCTGTTCCGGCGAATTCGCCTGTCATGGAAGTTGGTCAATAAATGAAACACCGATCATGAATGCAGAAGTGATTTTCAGTTCAGAGTCGTTGGGAGCAGCAATGTCGGCACGTTGGTATTACCAGATGTTAATGGAAGAGTTTGGCCCGGTCACCGTTCAACAGCTCCGCGAATTGTTCGAAGAGGGCACGCTGAGCGATGTGGATCTGGTGCGATGCGAAACCGACGACGTCTGGACGACCGTTGCATCGCTGAAGCCGTCTGTTTTCGCAGGCGCGGGCGCCCGCCCGGAGCTGCCGATGGAGGAGATTGGAGACCTTTCGGAACTGGCGTTTGAATTCGAAGATTCCGGGCCGACAGCACGTCGTGGTGCCTATCCGCAGGAATCGACTGAAGAGGCGCCACCGGTTTCAACGGGGCCTTTTCCCGGATCTCTAATGCAAAGCCCCAGCCCGATTGCGGCAGACGTTGGCCCCTCCGTTTCGTCACCTCGCATACTGACTCCGCAACCGCCTGCCAGCGACGAACATGTGGAGGAATGGTTTTGTGAATCGCTCGGACAGGTTCTGGGCCCGATGTCGTTTAACGAATTGATCGAGCTGGGGGAATCCGGGGCACTTGATGCGAATGATCGTGTGCGGTGCGGTCAGCGCGGTATCTGGAAGACGGTGGATTGCCTGCCAAGCGTCATGCGGGCTGTGGCGGTTGGAAGAGCGATTGAGCTTGATCCGCCGATTGTCTCCGCGACCACTCAGAAACCACCTGACGAAGCAGCGTCTGAAGTGATCGTCAATGCAACTCATGCGCCGGTTAAACGGATGGCTGAGCTGCCGCAGCAGCCAATGCCGGAACCGCAGACAGCCTTGTCAGTGGAAGACGCGGCCACCGTCCAGCCGCAGCCGCGTGGAACCATCTCGGAAAAACCAAAAGCCACGAAGTCTCGCCCCAAACGTCGCAAGAATGAAAAGGGCGACGACGAACTGCTGGATGTAATCTTTGACGACGTATTCAACGATGCGAGGCCGCCCGTACGATCAGGTACGACAGCGCCGTCCTTTGCCGCAGCTTCAACGACAGCCTCCGCTGCGTCATCAATAAATATTCCGACACAGTCAACGCCACCGACGATGAGTCCTCCGACTCCACCAACAGCGGCATACTCATCACCAGCGTCGCAGGGGTCATCTCGTGCTGCAGGAGCTCAGCTGGCAGCGGCTGCAATGGCGGGTCGGTCTTCTTCCAGAAGTTCCGGGCGTTCATTCGAAGCGAATCCTGCAACGATCGGAATCCTGGTGGCCGTCATGCTGGTCGCGGCGGGTGGGTGGTACGTGTGGCAGTACGGCATTTCATTCGGTTCCAGCAATGGCAACGGATCTTTTGACAGTGCCGGAGCCGTTATCATATTGGAAGCCACGATGGAACGATACAAGGCGATCGGCGACAATCCGTCAGAATCCGAATGGAACGAGTTTTCCGAGAAGACCAAAAAGGAATTGTCCGTGTTGTTTAAGACTGTTTACGATCGAGCCGGGGCAACTCCGAAAGGAGCCGCATGTCTGGCGGCGACGATGTGTCTGATGAAAATTGCCAGAATAAAACCTGGCAACAAGGAATTTGTTGACAGGAACCTGGCAGAGTATGAACGCCAGATTGCGCTGGTGAAGAAGTAACAACGGATATGACACCACCAGTACGCATCGGCATCCTGGGCACCGCCCGTATCGCGAATACTGTGATTCCGCAGATCGTCGCATCCGAAAACGCGGACGTGGTGGCAATCGCCAGTCGTTCACTGGACAAGGCGCGGCAAGTCGCCGGCGAATTCGGAATTGAAACCGCGTACGGATCGTACGACGCTTTACTGACGGATGCCAGCGTGGATGCCGTCTACATTCCGCTGCCGCCGTCGATGCACTGTGAATGGATGATCAAAGCCGCATCGTCGGGAAAGCATGTCCTGTGTGAAAAGCCGCTGGCGATCAATGCGGCGCAGGCAGGGCACATGATTGATGCCGCAATCCAGCATCAAATTGTGCTGCTGGACGCGGTGATGTGGTATCACACAGCGCGGGCCGCAGCGATGCGCAACTGTGTCCTGAACGGTCAATTAGGCGAAGTGCGGCAGGTGACATCAGCGTTCACGTTTCCGGGGAACGTGTTGTCCGCCGACAACCTGCGATTCTCCGCCAGTCTGGGCGGTGGTTCGCTGCTTGATATTGGCTGGTACTGCATCGGGATGAGTCTCTGGATGCTTCAGCGAATGCCGGAACGGGTGTTTGCCACGGCTCAATGGCGCAACGATATTGATCTGCGGATGAACGGAATCCTGTGGTTTCCGCACGATCAAATGGCCTCGTTTGAATCGGGTTTTGACGCAGTCCGCCGGCGCTGGATGGAAGTCGCCGGAACAAAAGCGGCTCTCGTCTGCGACGACTTCACCAGGCCCTGGAATGCTGACAAACCGCGTTTCTGGATTCACAACGCCGACGGCACTGCGGATCAGAACATTGTGAATCATCCTCCCCTCGAACGCTGCCTTGTCGATGCGTTCTGCCAGTTGATTTACTGCGGAAACATTAACCACGAGTGGCTGACGCTGTCGCTGCAGACGCAGCAGGTCTGCGATGCACTGCTGAAATCGGCGAGGTCAGGTGTGGTTGAATGGCTGTCGTGACATGCTGCGCGGATTTTACTTTTGCACCGTAAGTTGCTGCAATAGGCGGATTGCCTGTGCCGGATTTCTTTCTGCTCAACCCGTAGTCGGAAATCAGGATGATGCTGCGGACACAGAGTCGTCGGCCTGGTCTGCGACCACGGGTTCAACGATGTGTTCCCTGACCACACGCTGCAGAACAATGCCTCCACCGGAGATTTCCCCATGCTTTTTCGACTTCAATTCACTGTGGCTCTTCTGTTGCTGGCATCCTTGCCGGGTTGCTCGGAAAATCCCGGCACCGGCACGACCTCCGGCACCAGCGCTGAAAAGCCTGCGGCAACCATGCCACAGAAAGGCACGATTGGCTTTTCAACCCTCACACTGACCAATCCATTTTCAAAATCATCGCCGATACGATGACTGAAGAAGCGAAGAAGCACGGCTACGACGTCGTGGTTGTCTCCGGTGATCAGGACGTCAACCGGCAAACAGCGCAGATTGAAGATTTCATCGTCAAAGGAGTGTCGGCCATTGTCCTCAACCCGTGCGATTCCAAAGCCGTCGGTACCGCGATTCGGAAGGCCAACGACGCCGGAATTCCGGTCTTTACCAACGACATCAAATACGACGGCACCAAAGGACGCGTCGAATGTCATATCGCGACCGACAACTATCAGGGCGGTCGCCTCGCTGGAGAAGCGATGGTCAAGCTGATTGGTGAATCCGGCGGCAAGGTGGCTGTGCTGCATTATCCTGATGTGGAATCCTGCCAGTTACGAGTCAAAGGATTTACGGAAGTGATCGATGCGCAGAATGCCAAAGACGGTGCGGCGAAGATAGAGATCGCAACGACTCTCAATGGGCAGGGGGCTCGTGAAACGGGCTTTGCGGCGGCCAAAGATGCCATCGAAGCGCATCCGGATCTGGCGGCTGTTTTTGCGATCAACGATCTGTCGGCGATCGGAGCGCGTGTGGCCCTGGAAGCCGCTGGCAAGGCCGATCAGGTTCGCATCATCGGCTTCGACGGAACCCTCGAAGGCAAGCAGGCGATTCTGGCCGGGCGAATCGTATGCGATCCGATTCAGTTTCCGGACAAAATGGGCCAAGTGACAATCGAGATGATTGTAAAGTATTTCAGGGGTGAAGAACTGCCGGAAGAGATTCTGATCCCGTCCCGCCTGTATTATCAGGAAGATGCAAAGAACGATCCCGAATTGGTGACACCTGCGAAATAATTCATTCCGTCTATGATTAATGATGGGGAGCACGTCGGGAGGTCGTTAGACCATTCCCGTACCTTGGACATTCATGTCCGAGATATTCGCCTGCTGCACGTCTGCAATTTGATCAATTGAAACAGCTCCGTGCGTAATCATTGAACCATCGGCGTCGGTCCCCACCAGCACCAGCATTCCACGCAGGCTTTGGCGAGCGTCGGGGAAACCGCTGAGCCTGGAACCATCGTGCAGGCACACTTCCATCTGATGCGTTTCATGCACTCCGGGCAGATCGGGATGCACGATGGCTGGAAATCGCTCCCAGGCCCATGTCCACAGCGTGGCATTGGCGTCGGCTCTCCCGGCAATGTCGAACCATTCCTGCTCGGCCTTACGCAGGTCCTTCAACGACGCCTGTTGACACCACCGTCTGAGAACCCCCTCAATCCACCCACGCCGGGCGGCGGCGAGTTGATCAAATGTCTCGCACGATGTTGTGTCGGTTGAATCGGGAGCAGTAGGTTGATTCATATGGATAAAGTCGATCGTCCGTGTTTGCGGAGGGAGTCTGTTTTGCAGGAACAGTTGCCGGTGGCTGGCGGTCTGTTTGCTGAAAGTGGGATAAGCTTCCAGCTTGCCATTGCTGTTCAAAAAGCATGAACTGTTCTTCAACAGATGCGACGGCTGGCAACATTCGGCTCACAAATGCGACGCGGCAGACACTAACCCATCGGCAGACGGCAGCAGTGAGGACTGCATGGACCCGCTTCCGGAGGCGGACAGGATGAAGCCATTGACAAAACGCTGCCAGATGAGACCCGGCCTGCTGCGGCGCTCATGAGTTTTTCCACTTTCTTTGAACCGCATTTCGGGCAGGCAGGCTTCTCGTCCCGCCCGACCAACAATTCAGACGTGCGGGAACATGCTTCACATTGAAATTCAAATAGTGGCATTTTCGTTCAAACCTTTATGCATTAACTTTGAAATTGGGCGATTGACTTAGAAACGTCATTGGATTTTCCAGTGTCACTTTATCAATCAGGGACATCGTATGGCCGCGACGTGACATTTCCACTCGGGCTTTCGGCACCGCCAGCGGATCACTGCAGCCCCAGTCGCCGGCGGAATTCATCCAGATTCGTTCTGATCCGTACATCTCAATGACATCCGTTGCCCGCTGAGGTGTCATCTTGGTGTCCGGGTACAGCGTCATCCCGGCCCAGAACCCGCGATCCAGTACCTCACCCACCGTATGCTCTTCCACATGGTCAATCAGAATTCGCCCTGCGTCAATATTGCTGGCGCTGAGCGCATCCATGATCAACCGCGTGCCTTTGCGTTTGTCCTCCAGATGGGGCGTGTGAACCAGGACCAACTGGTTGTGCGTTTCGGCCAGCGCGATTTGTTCTTCCAGGATGATGAGTTCATTCTTTGTGTTCTTGTTGAGTCCGATTTCGCCGATCCCCAGCACCGTGTCGCACTTCAGAAACTCGGGAATGATCGAGATGACTTCCCGTGCGAATCCGGGATCGTCGGCCTCCTTGGGATTGATGCAGAGCCAGGTGAAATGCTGGATTCCAAACAACGCTGCGCGACGCGGTTCGTATTCGGTCAGCTGACGGAAGTAGTCGGCGAAACCCTGCGCACTTGAACGGTCGAAGCCGGCCCAGAAAGCCGGTTCCGTGACGGCAATACAGCCGGACTGCGCCATACGCTGATAATCGTCGGTGGTCCGTGACACCATGTGAATATGCGGATCAATGTACTTCATTTCCCACCTCCTGTGGCTGTTTTTACGGCTCCCGATGCACCCTTCATGCCGTGAGCCGATTGAGGCATCTCTGCCGTGGCATCGCTGAACAGTTCGAGCACTCGTTTTGCACGCTGGGATTGGCCGTCGATCAAAACTCCTATTGCCCCCTTCAGTGCCGCCTCACGAAAATCGCTGCTGGCTGTTCCCGGTTGAGCCCGATCAATACGATCCAGAAACGCAGCGACATCGAGCAACTTGGCGCGATGCTCAAGGAAGTACATGTTGATGACCTGCTCCCTAGTCTGGGGGCAGGTTTTGGCGAGGTCTGACACGGCAATTCCTCATCTCAGTTCAAAGTGCATAATCAAATTCTCATTCTACCGTTTGACAGTTCATTCGGCCACATGCTGAGCGTCAACAAAAAAGCCGCTCTGCGATTTTGCAGAAACGGCTTTCTGAGTTTACATGCACTCTACTGAATCAAGTCCCTGAAATGAGGAGATCTGACGAAGCCACTATGCAGCGTCTTTCTTCTTCTTCTTCTTTTCCCCCGCTTTTTTGCCGCCGTCAACCTTTGGAAGTTTTTCAATTTGTTCGGGGGTGAGGAATTTCTTGAGAGCTTCGACAATCTTGCCACTCACTTCGGCGTTCTGTTTCTGAATATCTTTCATCTTAGTTTTCTGCTCGTCCGTTAACTTCAACGCTTCATCGACGGCTTTCCGGGTTTCCGGTCCGGTTTTGCCCGCGTCTTTGGCGGCTTTCCGCGCGTCCTTTTCGGCTGATTTTTGTTCATCGGTGAGCAACGCCTGGCGGCTCTTGTTGATTTCAGCCAGCTTTGGAGCGAACTCCTTATCGATGGCGGCGGCTTGCTCTTTCTGGGCGTCGGTTAATTCCAGCTTCTCGACGAATCGAGCGGTCGGCGACGGTGCCTTCTTTTCTTTTTTCTTCTTGCCCTTCGTTTCGTCCGCAGAAACGCTGACAGCGACCGCCAAAACCAGCATCAAGCACAGTGATTTCTTCAGAAACTGCATTCGACCAAACTCCCGTTCAAAAAATGTAGCCGGAGCGGACTTGTGATTGTTTTGACAGGCTCACATGAGCCCACGCACCGGCTTAACAGCTACGATGCTTTATCACGATCTTCTATTTCATTTTTCCGTTGAAGTTCGTGTGATCGGTATATTCGCACCGTTTTTCCTGCCCGCATTGGATGTTTGCCGATAAACTCCAATAATTCAGGAATGACAGAGAAATCCCGTTGCGTCTGGACTCATTGGGTGCGACCAGGTGGGTAAGTGTGCAGCTTGCGAATTCCCGCGATCATGGCAGGTTTCAGACTGGCAGTAAATCAGCAAAACGGCAAGCTGGAAGCTTACCCCACTTTCAACAGGAAACGGCACTGTGGCTACGGTTTCGGATAAGACTCAACACACCTACGCAGACGCTGATGAATTCATCCAGTACCAGCTGGAGAAAGCTCGCAGCCGTATCAAGGCGACCGATCTGCTGACCGCTGGGGTTCTTGCGGGCCTGCTGCTGGTTGGATACGTTCTGACATTTACGCTCCTTGATCACTGGGTCATCGATGGCGGTTTCGGAGCATGGACGCGGGCGATCCTGTTGGCAGTGATTTTGATCCTGTGCGGATCGATTTTGTTTCGCTACGTTTTGCGTCCGTGGTATCGTCACATTCATCCGCTCTATGCGGCTCGCATGCTGGACAGATCTTCGGAGCAGCTGCAGGGAAGTCTGTTGGCGCTCGTTGATTTGCAGGCGGCTGGCCATAAGTCAGATGGAGCGATCCATCGCACACTGGAAAAACGGGCCGCGGTTACGCTGGCCGACGTGCATGTGGATGAAGCGATCGACCGACGACTGCTGACGCGGATGGGCACCGGGCTGTTCATTATCACCCTCTTTACGTGCGTGTACGCCGTTCTCAGTCCAAAATCCATCAGCCTGTTGCGACCTTTAACGTTTGCAAAAACCAGTGTCGCCACGCGGACTGTGATCGAAGCTGTGCAGCCAGGAAATGCGTTCGTCCCGGCAGGTTCGCATTTGGAGTTTATTGCGGACATTTCGGGCGTCATTCCCGAAGAAGTCCGCGTCTTGTATTCAACGTCGGATCGACGGTTTGTGGACGAGCCACTGACGATGCGGACAACCGACGACGAACATCGGTTTCGAATTCTGATGGTCGGCCATGGCGACCGGGGAATTCGACAGAATCTGACATACCGCATTGAAGCCGGTGACGCGACCTCTGAGCATTACACAATCACCGTCGAACAACCGCCGACCGCACGAGTGACTCTCGTTCGCTATGAGTACCCCGCCTACATGGATCTTCCCGAACGAACAGATTCCACAGGAGCCATCGAAGCCTGGGAAGATACGACTCTGACTGTGCAGGCCGAAAGCAGCGAGCCGGTCAGCGAAGCCGTGTTGCAGATGTCGGACGATAACGCGTTTTCAGTGCGCGGCGAAGAACTTCAGATGGCGATCGACGGCACAAAATTGTCCGTCAACTGGAAACTGACTCAACGCGAGGACGGCACGTTTCCGAAGTTCTACCGGATTCAGGTCACTGATTCCGAAGGGCAAAAGGATCTTGAACCTGCTGTATATCCTGTTGATATTCGTCGGGATCAGCCACCTGGACTGAAACTGATTGACCCCACGCGCGATTTACAGGTTGCTGCGAACGCAATTGTGCCACTGCTGGTGGAAGCAGAAGATCCGGACTTTCTTCTGCGTTCCGTGACACTGCAATATGCGATCAACGGAAAATTGATTCAGCCGTCAGAAGTCCTTCTGGACGCATTTCAAACGGGACTCACAAAACGCTGGACCGGTACGTGGGACTTCCACCTGAAGCCGCTGAATCTGAATCCAGGCGACGTCGTCACCTTTCATCTGGAAGCACGCGACAATCGTCCGCCGCTGGGAAACCAGGCGCGCACAGGTGATCTGAATCTGCAGATCACGGCACCGCTCAGCGAACAACAAGTCCAGGAACAATTGGCTCAGGATCGCCAGATGCAGGATCAAATGCGTGATCCCAACCACAGCGACCCGAACAACGCGCCACAGAATCCCGGGGACGACCAGCCGTCAGAACAGCCGAAGACGGGCGAAAACACCGAAGAACCCATGCCCGACGAAGATCCGAATCAAGAGCAATCTCCGGAAGCCGGAAACGCAAACGGCAGTGACGGTCAGCAGAAAGATCCAAAGGACAGTAGCGGTGCCCGGAAAAATGGCAAAGATCCAAATGAGACCAATCAGAGCGATGAACAGAAACCACCAGAACAGGAAGGTTCAACCACCCGTCAACAGGATCGCCGTGCGGATGATGACAAAGCGTTGCAGAAACTCATCGAACGGATGAACCGCGATCGAAAAGACCCCGGATCAGACAGCAACGATGACAAGGCAGATTCGATGGAAGACAGTCGCCGCCCGGGAGGCAATGAAAAGACGAAACGTCCTGAACGCGAGCCGGGTGAGCGTGGAGAACGTGGCAAGGAAAAGAATGCTGACGATCAGACTAACGACAAGCCAATCAAGGAAGACGAACGTGGGGAAAGGAAACCTGCTCCTGGCGTTGATGAATCGACTGATGAAGTGAAGAACATCGATCCGGACGCCGGATCAAAGAACCCTGTCGATCAATCGCGTCCCGATCGGAAGTCAGAAACACCGCCAACGGACGATGCAGCAACAAAAGAGAAAGAAAAACCCGGCGACGGCACCGGTGAAAAAACTCCAGGCGATGACCCGGCAGAATCACCAGGCAGCGAGAAACAGCCCGCAGACGATCCCGCCAGTTCCGGGATGGATGATCCGAAAGATCCAAAGAACACTGAAGAGTCTCCCAAGTCGAATCAGCCGTCCGAAGACACACCGGAAAAAACTCCGGGAGACCCACCTGCTGATCCAGTGACGTCTGGTGCAAAACCTGAAGACAAGCCCGACGAGCAGCAGGGCAGCGACAAGCCCGGCGAAGATTCGAAGCAGGCAGAGCCTGAAGAGAAGCCTCGCGATAAACCGAATAATGAATCCGGCACCAATAAGCCCGTGATGAAGAACGAAAACCCGCTCAACATGAATTCCAAAGCGGGGCGTCAAAGCGACCCGAACAAGACAGGCGACGAGACGTCAGAAGATTCCAAGTCCGGAGGTGAAAAGTCCGGAGGTGAAAAGTCCGGAGGTGAGAAGTCCGGTGGTGAGAAGTCCGGTGGTGAGAAGTCCGGTGGTGAGAAGTCCGGTGGTGAGAAGTCCGGTGGTGAGAAGTCCGGTGGTGAGAAGTCCGGTGGTGAGAAGT
>JBBJME010000401.1:0-5109 GCA_037719765.1 Planctomycetaceae bacterium | reverse complement strand
GTGCCGCTGGTTGTGGCAAACATTTGCAACTGGTTTGTTTCGCCCAGGAGCGCCGTGTGATTTCCTTCCGCGACCTGATCGACATAGCTGCGGATGAATTCGTAGTCGGTGACAGGCAATCGCTGGCGGAATTCCGGCAGTGTGGTTCGCTCGGTCAAACCGTATTCGCGCGAGAACGCGGACGACTCATTCAGTCGCAGCAGATCCGTGAGCAGTGTGCGTTGCGTTTCACGACACGATGACTGAGCGAGGTTAAGGAACTCATGACGAGAGCGGCTAATGCTGCGCCGAAAAAAAGTTGCCGCGAATGCACGCAGTTGATAGGCTGCAGGAATCTGCGTCATCTCGGATCACTCTCAGTAGATGAGAACCCGTTGAACCCGATGCGTCCCGAGGTGAGACGTCGTGGCGGGCTATTGCTCTGTCAACGCTGGAAAAGGGGTCAGGAACCAATAGCCAAATGGCCCAAAGGGTGCTCCGCACTATTGGTTCCTGACCCCTTTTCCAAGCCACTCAAGCGAAAACATCCAACAAAAAAGCATCTTCGAATCTTGCTCGAAGATGCCTGTTTGGAAAATGGCACGACTCACAGGGCTGACACCCTGCCGCTCGCCAATACTTTCAGGGCTGTGATTATTTCTTTCCCTTGGCGGCTGGAGCTGCAGCCGCAGCGGCCGCGGCCACTTCTTCTACAGTCTTCTTCTTTTTCTTACCGGCGATGGCTTTCTGGACGCGAACTTTTGGAAGGCCGAACGGGCTGCGACCTGCGGCGAAGCGGTCTTCTTCCACCAAACGAGCAATCCGTTCACCGCGGCTCAGCACGTTGCGAGAACCTGACAGGCCAAGTCGAATTTTGAGGGTTTTGTCAATTGACACGTCAACGCTCCAATCGCGCTCTGATTACTAAATTTACCTTGTCGCCAGCAATTCCATGCCCCGCGAAGCACAAGAAATTCCAGCCGAGCCAGTCCCGGCCGGAAAATTGAAGTGCGAAGTGTATCGACTTCCGGAAGTCTTCTCAACCACGTATTTCGTTGTTTTTTCTGTAAATCCGTTACGGGAATGACTGTTCGCTGGGCCGGGCAGATCATGTGTTGCAGAACTCAGGATAACTCATTGTCCCCTGACTCCGCCTCTCGTCGAGTTACAAAACAACCAGGTAGCGTAAATCGCGGAAAACCTGACAGTTCTCGGTGATCACCACCAATTATCTCTGTAATTTTATTGGCGAGGTCAGTTACGGACAGATTGTTTAACGGCAAGCGGCAGGCGTCCAAAACAGTCGCCTGCGTCTAGCCGTTAATCGATTTTGGAACATTACATGGCGACGTTCACCGAGCAGTCTCGAAAACCTTGTGATTTGACGGAGAACTGCCATTTCTCGCGGCGGTGGAATTGAGGTCCGTTCCATTGTCTGCGATTGTTCCCATCTTCTGCCGTCGTTCTCTGATTGCAGAGGTGGATTCATGGGGAATTCGAAAGAAGGAAATACCTTTGAAGGCAGTGGTTCTCGTCAGTGGTGGGCTGGATTCGGCGACAGTGCTGGCGATTGCGCGTCAACAGGGATTTGCGATTCACGCGCTTTCGTTTGATTACGGGCAGCGGCATCGGTTTGAACTTGAGGCAGCCGCCAGGGTTTGCAAATCGATGGACGTTGACGACCACGTTGTCTGTCGCGTCGATACCAACATCTTTCGTGGCTCCGCACTGACGAACGATATTCCGGTTCCCCACAATCGAAATGAAGCCGAAATGTCACAGGGGATTCCCGTGACTTACGTTCCGGCTCGCAACACCGTTTTCCTGTCAATCGCACTAGGGCTCGCGGAATCCGTGGGTGTCAATGATATCTTCATCGGTGTGAATGCTGTCGACTACAGCGGGTATCCTGACTGTCGTCCCGAGTTCATCGCTGCTTTCGAAACTATGGCCAACCTGGCAACTAAGGCCGGTGTGGAAGGACACCAGTTAACCGTCCATACGCCGCTGATCTCACTGACTAAGTCCGACATCATTCGGCGCGGACTGAGTCTGGGAGTCGATTACGGACTGACTCACAGTTGTTACGATCCCGCTGCCAGCGGCATTTCCTGTGGCGAATGTGATTCGTGCCAGCTTCGTTTGAAAGGCTTTCGTGAAGCGGGCGCAGTGGACCCGATTCAGTACCGATGAGAACCTGCCAACGACTCGAAGCGTCAAGTGACAACAAAGTCGATGGCCCGGCTCCAGGGGCTCTGTTCTCCGGAACTGCTGACTGCCTGAACCCAGGCACGATACGTTCCACCAGACAAAGCGAATGATGTTTTCCATGTCGTGCTAAACAGTGAGTTCTCCCTTACCACGCGCGACTGTGCCCCATACGGTCGATCAATCTGAAGTCGGTACTCAAAGGCCCCTTCCACCGGAGACCAATTGAAGGTGACGCTTGAACCGGCTCCGACGTCTGAGTTCAGCAGGACGGGCCGTCCCCCGACAAACAGGTCGCGGCCGAAACCCCAGAGTCCCGTGATTCCGTAGTCTCGCAGCATTCCCGGACGGGCATCCAGGTCCGCAAAGTTGAAGATTCGCCAGTCAACGTTCGCTGCGCCAGTGACAAGTTACTGAGCTTCTGAGGCAGATTTGTGGCGGCAACAGGAGTCATGGAAAACGTTACACTATTATCGGCTTAATTGTCTTCAGTAATCTAGTTCAAGGCATCAAGCACCACTTGCATGCTGTGCGTTCCTGCTTCTGCAAACCCGTGATAGACACCCGCGAGCCACGTCCCGCTGCCAAGTCCCGCACCATACGTGACGCCCCATACGTGACGCCCGCGCGATCCACTTCGACACCGTCCACGATCACTCGAATCGCGTACGCCGCCGACACAGACAGCTGTTCGATGTCTATCCCACACGGATCTCAAGCCGCTCGCCGACGACGGGACTGGTGATCTTCGTGCCGCTGCCATCGACCAGGTATGCATCCGTGATGGCCAGATTGCTCAGCAGTAATCGATCTTCGAGTTGCTCGGTATGGCTTCCCGTGGCGCGGATCGAAAACAATGCTGGCACATGAGCGGCATAACGTCGTCGGCGACGAGAGTTCATTGAGGTTTTCCGGAGCGACATGAATGGTCAGTCAGGAATCGCCACTCCACGGGGACTCGACGGCATTAATCGGCACTTTCCCTCATGTCATCCGCGGCTTGATCCAGCAAGCGGGTGTCTTCTTCAGCCTTATCGCTTTGAAGCAGCATAGAAAACGTAAACGTGCAGCCGACGACCGGATTGTTCTTTGCCTGAATTTTTCCTCGCTGGCGTTCGATGACGTCGCGACAGATCGCCAGCCCAATCCCGAATCCGTGTTTCTTCGTTGTAAAAAATCGCTTGAAGACACTCTCCGGATCGTGTTTTTGCAAGCCTGGCCCGTTGTCAGACACAGACACGATAACATACTGTTCAGAAGCATGGGATCTCAACTGGATTCGCACTTCCGGCTCGGCGATCTCTGCAAGTGTGCAGGCTTCGATCGCGTTACTAAGCAGATTAATCAGCACAAACGTGGTCTGCACCCGATCGACATGAACCTCCAGCGGAGAATCCTGTTCCAGCAGTGCTTCCTCATCTTCAACGGTGAGCTTGACCGTCACACAGTCCGGACGCGCCTGCACCAGTTCTGTCGCATCATCGATAATTCTACCCAGGTTTGTTGCCGACAGTCTGGCGCGACGATCCTGCAGAAAGTCTCGCAGATTAAAAATCACATCCGACGCGATATTGACACTGTCCCGAATCGCGGCAACGTTCAGTAACATCTCCGCAACTGTGGCTTTTCCATTCTTCAGTCGATTTCTCAGGATAAAAGACTGGTACTCAATCACCTGCAAAGGCTGTGTTAACTGATGAGCGTACTCAGAAGAAAGATTGCCGATGACGCTCAGCCTTGACGCCTGAGCCAGATGTTCGCGCAGCTGGGCTAATTCATCGGCAGCAGCCCGTTCGACATCGTTGCTTGTCAGATACAGTGTACAGGCACAGGTTGCTGTTTCGCCGCCAGGCTCGATCCTCGCATTGAATGAGCTCGGTTTTCCGTTTCCCTTGAGCAGCAGAAAATCACACGTACGTGCATTCGCTGACTTGATCGCGTCTCTGATCAGTTGCTGTAAGGGCTCGTACGACGTGCGTGCCACAATATCCTGCAGTCGCAGTCCACTGACAGCCGGTGGAGTCTGATTTCTGAACCGCACCACGTTGACAATTTCTATCTCCGAATCCAGCACCAGGGCAAAGTCGCAGGCACCGTTGGCAACGTTGCGCCACTGACGATGATTCTGGCGTCGCCTGGATTCCCGGCATGCCGCGCGGTGGCTTCCGACAAACACGCGACCTGTGAGTTGCAGCAGATGATGACACACTGAATCCAGATGCTGTGGCCCCTGATCATGCCCGAGTGCAATGATTCCGCGCAGGCGTTCCCCGATCAGAATTGGAATCATTTCGTACGCCGCGCAGGTCAGATCATTGAGAATGCTGGTCACCAGCCGACTGCACGCGTCAGAATGTTCGTTCATGCCGCAGTAGACCGCTGTTCCCTCCAGCAGCAACTGCGATGGCTGTTCTCCGACAAGCGGCAACTCCACCCGCTGCAACAACGACAAAAGGGAAGGAGTCTTCTCACGCGACCATTCACTGTACAGCGAAATCTGCGGTCCGTTCTTGAGCCGAGTCAGATACAGGTGGACGTGATTCAGCTCGCACCGTCGTCCGATCCCATTCAGCATCGTTGCCGCCAAAGCCCGATGCGCGCCGGGCCGGAGTCCATCGATTTCGTCCGCCAGGCGAGACGTGTAGCGCACCAGCGAATCACGCTTTCCGGGCGACAGCGACATTCCTGGGAGCCCTTTGAAAACTCAATTCGGTTGAGAAAACTGCGTTAATCGTCACTAAAACGCATCAGCAAAAACAGAATATGCCGGAACAGTTGTGCGATGGAACCAAAGATCATCATCGCACCGGCCACATGGGCGGTGGTTGGAAGATGGTGCATGATGAGTGATGTCTCGTAGAGGATGTAGCCGCACATCAGCGCCACGACCGCACCGGAAATGATTGTGCCGACATGGAATCC
>JBBJME010000400.1:0-5121 GCA_037719765.1 Planctomycetaceae bacterium | reverse complement strand
AACATGAACCGGTCAAGTTGCGCTTCGGGAAGAGGATACGTGCCTTCCTGCTCGATCGGATTCTGAGTCGCCAAAGTGAAAAACGGATCCGGCAGATTGTAAGTGTGCGAACCGACGGTGCAGTGGCGTTCCTGCATGGCTTCCAGAAGAGCAGCTTGAGTCTTCGGCGGCGTACGGTTGATTTCGTCGGCCAGCAAAACGTTGGTAAACAGTGGCCCCTGAATAAACTGAAACACACGACGACCGGTTTCCGGATCATCCTGCAGCACATCCGTCCCCGTGATGTCAGAGGGCATCAGGTCCGGCGTAAACTGAATGCGTCGAAACGACAGCTGCAGAATACTTGCGATCGTGCTGCAAAGCAGGGTCTTTGCCAGACCTGGCACACCGACCAGCAGGCAATGACCGCGGCAGAACATCGCAATCAGCAACTGATCGACGACTTCGTCCTGCCCGATGACCACCTTGCTGATTTCCTGTCGCATCCTCTGGTAGGCAGTGGTTAATCCACGAATTGCCTGTTCTTCGAGCGCCGTGGGTGCAACTTGGGAACGTTCGCTGGTATTCTGTTGATCAAATTCAGACATGGAAGGGAAGTTACAGTCCGGAAACAGATTCGGTTTTGAAACACAGTTTGAGGATTTGAACGCAGAGCCCGGTGAAATGCGAGCGGCCTGCCCAAAGATTTACAGCAGCGGATAAGAAGTGGGAGCGGATGATGAACGACGTTAAGTATCTGATCTTCGACATTGAAACAGTCGGCGATGGCGATCTGATCCGAAAAGTTCGCTATCCGGAGGAAGATCTGACACCGCGTGAGGCTGTCACTCGATACCGTCGGCAGTTGCTGGAAGAGATGGTAAGGATGTATTGCCACTCACGTTTGTGCTGCCGGTTTCAGTCGCGATCGCCAAGGTCGCGCAGACTATCGCCTGCTGGAACTGATCGTGCTCGGCAGCCCCGAGTTTCGTCCTCAGGAAATCGTCCGCCGATTCTGGCAGGGATGGCAACATTATCAGCGACCGACCCTCGTGACATTTAACGGTCGAAGTTACGATGTGCCCGTTATGGAAGTCTCAGCATTTCGATTCGGACTGAGTCTCCCGGCATGGTTCAACGTCGATTCCCGCGCATTCGAGCAGTCTCGCAATCGCTACAACCACGATTCACATCTGGATCTGCAGGAACTGCTGACCAATTTTGGTTCGTTTCGCATGCACGGTGGCTTGAATCTGCTCGCAAACCTGATCGACAAACCTGGCAAGTCCGGCATTGATGGATCACAGGTGCAGGATTTGTATTATGAAGGCCACGTCGATCAGATCAACGACTACTGCCGCTGCGATGTCCTGGACACGTACTTTGTATTTCTCAGAAGCCGCGTGCTGCTGGGGAAACTCACACTGCAGGACGAACACACATTGACCGAAATGACTCGCGATCTGCTGTCAGAGCAGGCAGAAAATCATCCGGCCTATGAACACTATCTGAAGACCTGGGATTTTCGCGTGCAGCAAAAGATGGACGTGATGCGGTCGATCGGCGTACCGGTTGTGGAGGAAGGGGCTAACGATCCATCAACAGAGGTTATTGCGGAACAGGCTTGACTGATATTGTTTCGCTGCACTTCGCGGCAGAGGCACAAGGCACCTGCTGACCAGCCTGTCGGTTGGTGTCCGCGTGGAGGTAAAAGCGGATAACGGAAGACTTTCTCAACACGGTTCGCGATCTTGCCACACAACACGGCATCAAGTTCCTGTCGGCCGCTGCGTTTACCGGCGCTGGCTGGTTGATTGGTCGCTGGCGGGCAGCGCAGAGCTGGCAGAAGCGAGAATTCTTCAATCGTCTGAACATCTCACTCAATTCACTTCACGACGGCAAGCTGCTGATTCGTACGGTGCTGGAAAAAACGTGCGAAGACATCCTGTTGAACAAAGTGGCCGATGCTGGAAGGCGCTCTCGTTTTTAGTTCCGGGCTTGCCCGGCGTTGCCAAGCCACACCGTTCCCACAGGCTGCCGCGCCCTTCGCCGTTCGAAGCAGCGGAACCGGCTACGGTTCTTCATCACACAGTGACGCAGCACAGCGGCCTCCTGAGGCCGATTCGTGAACGACAGGATGCGACGAGCATGGTGGACTCGCTTTATCGAGAACCGTTCATTTGACGAGAACCAAATATCAGCAACTGCGGGGGTGCAATCCCGCGGCTCCTCCAAAACTACTTTGCGTCCCACAGATTCTGCAGCGGCACCACAGCGCCGTTTTGTGCCCGGCTCTCTTCCATCGCCTGCATGAAGGCGAAAATCTCCAGCGTCTCGGCGGGGGTAACGGGGACTTGTTTTGTCTTAAAGAATTTCGCCAATTCGATAGCCAGCCCGCCGTAGCCCATGTAGGCGTCGTTTGTCGGCACGATCCCGTTTATCGGGACGCCGTGGCCGTAAATGCCGGCGGTCGAGACGCCTTTGTCGCCGAAGACGGTCGCACTGTACTTCACGGCCCCTTCTTTCACGCCCCGATACGTCGCCACGCGGCCGTCCGTGTAAGTGGCCGTAACCACTTCGACCGCGGTTGTTGAGACACACGACAACTTCTCGACACCGGGGCCCATGATTGTGTAAAGCGTTTCGATGCTGTGCAGCGGACGGGTGAATTTATCGGCGTCCGGGGCCTCTTTCGTGAATCCGCCGTATACGTCGCAGCCGAGCACCTTGCCGACTTCCGGATGACTCCGCATGCCGATGAACCCTGGGCTATACCGATGCTGCGAGCAACTCCAGAACGGCACTCTGGCGTTCAGGGCCAGCTTGTAGATCGCGACGGCGTCCTGTGGTTCAGACGCGGCTGGCCGACCGATGAACAGTGGCTTGCCGGCATTGATCACTGCTGTCGCCTGCTGCAAGTGCTTACGCCCGTCGAGACTCCAGATCATGACGGCGTCGCACTTCGAGAGGAGATCATCGATCGAGCTGACGATCTCAACCGGCTTGACGTTCGGATCGTCCTTGTACAACGCGAGCATCTGCGCCTGCCACTTTGCCGTGAATTCCGCACTCATCGGATAATCCGGACTTGTCACCGGATAAGCCGCCGTCACCCGTAACCCGGCGAGATCGCCCTCAGCCTTGGGGTTATTAAAGAACGCTGCATATTCGGTTGCCTGGTAATTGTCGAACCCCAGGATGCCAACCTTCACCGGCTCCACCGCGGCGACGCATGGTACGATCCCCATCACACAGCAGAACGTAATCAAACAGCGGAACTGGCGCATTGTAGTTTCCTTGTGTCTTTTGCTTTTGGTTTCGTGGTGAACTATGGAAAACGATTTACACTTCCGCGAGGCGTTCATTCGAGTCGCCGAATTTGTCGAGTGGGATTCTATACTTGTCCAGCAGCGACAGGTACAGACTGCACATCTTGCGATTCGGCTTGTCCAGATAGTCGAGGACTCGCCCGCCTTGAATCTGTCCGCCTCCGCCGCCCAGCAACACGACCGGCAGGTTGGTGGCGTCGGTCTGGAACGCCAGCACGAGGATGTCGCACATCAACCTCATGTGATCGGCGAGGTTTTGCGGAATGCCGTCGGCGGGACGCTGAATATTGGGCTTGTCGAGTGCTGCCCGCCACCCTTGCAGTTCGCCCTGATTTCCGGCCTGTTCGATCCGCTGCTCGATCTCGCGGACCGAGTTCAGGTACTCGTCCAGCTTGCGTTGATCGACGCGCTGGCGATAAAAGGCGCGGATTTGCGTCAGAAGTTCGTCGGTCCAGTCGCTGCGCGTGGTGTGTTTTGAAAAGCGAAATCCGTCGGGCAACAGCACCGCGTGCGCCGCACTTGTGGCCCATCCACTGGCCGAGGCCAGCGGACCAACCAGCAGACCGAGGAGGAGCCACCAGCGCCGATGAGGAACATAGGTTTCGAGCATTCGTCGTCTTCCCACCGCAAGGCCACGCTTCCGGTCAGTCGCTATTTTGCAAACGCAGGTTTGACCGTAACTTCTGTCGTGGCAACGATTGTTTCACAACTTCGTAATCGTCCATTTTAGCAAATGTGTCTGTCGGCCGGTACTTGGACACGCATCCGGACCTGACTGCGGTTGCCGTCAAAGTGCCTCAAGGGGTCATCTGTCTTATCTCAGCACTTGCCTGCCACGAACTGACGACGCAGATTCCGCATGAGGTTTATCTGGCGATAGATCGCAACAGTGAGCCACCCCGAATTGACTTCCCACCGGTCCGAACATTTCGCTTCAGTGGAACAGCTTTCACGGAAGGAGTTGAGCGGCACAAAGTCGACTCTGTGACACTACGAGTCTACTCGCGAGAAAAGACGATTGTCGATTGCTTCAAGTTCCGGAATAAGATCGGTCTCGATACCCGGTGATTCTGAACCACGCTCGGCCCAAACTCCGGGGTTACAGTCGCGAAACGACTATCGCGGAGCGACGCTGGCCGAGGCAATCCAGAAAACGCTTTCCAACCGGGGAACCGCGATCATTGCGGAACCGACAGCATTTTCAGCAGAGTTTGCGGCTGATGCCGGGAAGGTCTCGCAATGGCAGGCGTTTGTACGCAAACTGCGGTGGGAAGGAGAAAGTCAGGATCTCGCCAGCGTCTGCAAAGCGATTGCGACGTTTCTATCACCACCAGCGGCAGCTGCACTCGAAGGACACCCGTTTCGTGGGCTCTGGCGCAATGCAGGGCCATGGACAGATGCTGACTGACAAGGCGCTGCGACCTCCAGCCTCAGCCACAATGTTTCTTCGAGTGGCTCTGGGATGGCTGCATCCTGATGACGAATACGGCGAGTCAGGAACGGAAGCGAGTGAAACGAAAACCTCGTTGTGCAATGCACTCGACACAAGAGAATGGACTCCGCGAAAGTCGTTCTCAACAACCTGAGAAAACCCGTATCGACTCGCTTCCTGTCCCTGCGACATGCTTCGCACGAACAGCGATTGAACTCACGATTTCATTTCCAATTTGATTTTGAAGGAACAACCGACGGTTCGGCCTGCTGAGCTTCCAATGCTCGTTGCCGATCCCTGTCCCCAAAGGTCAGCACTGGAGCTGTCAGAGCGATCCAACTTCTTGATGTTATGACAGAGACTCGGTGAACCGTTTCATTT
>JBBJME010000399.1:0-5129 GCA_037719765.1 Planctomycetaceae bacterium | reverse complement strand
TGCCACGTTTTCTCTGCCATTGCCGTCTGAACCTGGTTCACCTCCATCAGCGACTGCAGATAAGAGCATCGCTGGTGCTACGTTCACAACATGGACACATCACAGCACCGGATTGCACGCGATCTCGCCGTGGTGGTGGATTGAGATGAAAGCCAGGGCGTCGGAAACGGACGCAGATAAAGTGACGGCCAACCATAATGAAGCGCACCTGAGATTTGGAGAAAATCGCGATCATCTGATTTCGCACACGTACGCACTCAGCCAGTTCTGGTCGCCGGTTCCGACTGGACGCTTTGCATTCACAATTGCGAAGATGGACGCAGATACTGTAGACTCAGATTGCTGGCTCGTTACTGAATCTGCGGACCAGAAATTTCTTCAACTTTATCAATACCAGCTTGGAGGTATTCGCGCAGCCGGCAATTCTCCGCCGTTGCATGTATGGTGGCTCGGGACATTCACGGAACCAGAAATGAAGCAAAGCAAGTCGCTCCCCGCTGAGGTTCGTGAGCAACTTCTGACAGCTTTGAATGAAGTTCAAACTGCTGGCCAGAGTACGAAGCGGTCATCAAATGTCGAAGTTGAGATCGCTTTTGCGACGGTTCGCCTGGAGAAAGCGAAGGTCGATCTGGAACAGAGACTGGAAGCGAACAGGAAGGCAGCCCACGCCTTTTCTCCTTCAGAAATACTGCAGGCAGAACTGGCAGTCAATGAAGCGGACGCGATGCTGCGCACGTTGGATGACAATCAACTTATTGCAGCGCAAGCCGAGAATGACCTGGGCCGGATCAGGCTCCTAATAGCGGGCCAAACACTCAAGAGACTCAAATCGCTTCAGGAAAAGGCGGATTATCTTCAATCGGAACGAATCGAACGCGAGGCAAGAATCAACAAGCTAAAGGCCCAATTGGCGACCCGGACTTCTGCGAATCCGCATGGACAGCAATCCCAAACTCAACCACAGCCGATGGCGGAATCGTCGAAGGCGCTCTTCAAACAATGGCAAGGCAACGCTCGTATCAACGGCGATATCCCAGGCGGCACCATCGCGACGTTGGTTCGCACGATGGAGACTTTTAATAAGAACAATCCGACTCATGAGGCCGCTCCGAAGTTTGCCGAGTTGCTGAAGCGGATCGACACGACACATGACTGGACTCAGAAGGATACCATTGCATTGCTCGATGAAGTCACCGACATCTACGAGTCGCTGCCGAGCTGGGTCGAAGATTTGAAGCGATTCGATATCGCGAGCGGAATTCAATCCGGCCAGCCTTTGCCCGCTGAACTCAACAACGCATCGTGGGGCGAAACGAATTCCAGCGGACTACGAGTCGCATGGCTGCTGGATCCGGTTGCGGGCGAACATCGCTTAAACACACCACTCAAGTCCCGGATTCTTTTTCAGAACGCGGGTGACAAGACTGTTTTCTTCCCGGCGCTGACATGGAATCAGTCCGGCGAGCACAAAGCGGTTGATGCAAACGGTGCGGAAATTAGCATCGAATCGACGGATTGGACAACGATTCCTCAGGTCTTTGTTGGCCGCCTCGCTCCTGGCGAATACCACGAAGTCGTCGGGGCCAGTATCGGTGTGGGAGCACGCGAAGATGAAGAAGACTGGCGCAACACTCGCGTCGGTTCATGGGTCAAAGCAAAGGCAGGGGACGCCGTGACGATCACCCCGGCACAAGTTTCAGCGAACGAAAGAATACCCCGAGATGGCCCTGACGATGATCGACGCTGGTGGTTTGAATTCATCCGGGAAAGATTTAGTCTCGACACTCCGCTGCCTGCCGAAGCCGCAGAACGGGAACAGATTCTCAACCGAGCGGTTCGAGATCTGTTCGGAACCCAACCGACACCCGAAGAGATTGCGGCCTTCATCGCCGACCTCGCACCCATTGCCCTTGAATCACTCGCCAGTCGTCTGGCTCAGCGCGCTGGCACGGCGACGTTCGCAGGACAACTGCAGTCAGGCGACACGAAGTTCAAAGTCCTCGCCGCCGATCCGGATGCGGCAAAAAAGCCGCGAGTCGCCACCGGGCCTGGAAGTTACACGCTCAGTGACAGGGTCCGTCTTTCTGTAACTCGCCGTCCGGAAGGTGAGCGGATCATTAACGAAGCAGATCTCACGTATTATCCGCCGAAGGGCGAAAACGTCTCACTCTCAATTGCACTTCCCGACGGATACCACACATGGGCCGCCGCATGGGAACGCGAATCAACGGTGCTCTGGGTTCAGCAAAAAGGACTGTTGCGGAGATACGACTTCAGCGATCCGGCTGACATCAAGGAAACCGGCTTTGGACCCGACGAACAAGCCAACGAACCGACTGCAATTCACGATGCTATCAAAGCAGCGCTCGACATTCCCAATGCCCCCGTGTAACAATACGAACCGCTGACAAAGTAGGCCCTTGTGGCCACGCCGGTGAGTCAACTTCAAGTCGATCCCGCGATGCACAGTTGGCATAGGCACCCACGCACAAGTTATTGGGCATAATTCGTTTAACGGCAAGCCGCAGTCGTAGGCAACCTAC
This sequence comes from Planctomycetaceae bacterium, assembly GCA_037719765.1. GTDB lineage: Bacteria > Planctomycetota > Planctomycetia > Planctomycetales > Planctomycetaceae > SXXK01. The sequence goes on along the minus strand of JBBJME010000399.1, from coordinate 2,586 downwards.
AAGAACATCGACGCCTGCGGCTAGTCTTATTTTCCGCACCCCCTTGCGGAGTGACAAGGGGAAAACGCCGCAGCGATTTTGGAAGATTACGAGGCGTCATTCGTCGGAGAGTCGTGGAAGCCTTCGGCTGAGGATCTGAGCGGGGGTCGGAAAGTTGAGACGGTTCAGAATGTTTCGCTGGCGGATTGTCAGTCGAGTCGGACAGACTTCGCGGAGAAAGGGCGATGCGATCACTGCCTTCTGCTCGGCAGACGTGAGCGGCTTCAGTTCCCACTGGAAATACTTCGCCGCCTGCTTCGTGCCGAAGACGCGCGCGATGCGTTTCGAAATTGCGGCCTGATCCGTCCCGCGACGACCGGTGGCCACGCTGGCGGTGATCTGAGTCAGTTCGGCCTTCAGCTTATCGATCTGTTTCTGTCGGTATGCTCGAACAACTTTCTGATCCGCCGTACTGAACACAAAGATCACACGCGTCGCGTACACGTTCGAGTCATCGTCGCAGAACGAATGTTTGACGACTGCCAGATCGTAGTGTTCCTGCGGCGACTGCTCTTTCGCATCGTCGCTGCTTTCGATCGACAGGAACGAAGCCTGTTTCCATGCCAGCGATTTGAACTGGGCGTCAAACAGTTGTTTCACATCCTTCCACGGGACCGCGCAGATCACGCGATGACCGACGTCGTGCATTCGCAGCAGATGACCGACAGAGAACGTGCCGCGATCGGAGATCATGGTGGTCCGGCTGAGCTTCAGAAATTCATTGATCAGCGCGGTCTGTTCATGAATGCCCGTGTGTCCGTTCTGGTTGCCGCCGATCGTGTGGCCGATGAGCGGAAGCGGCCCGAGCACTTCATCCACGACGGTGCTCAGTCCGACATGAATCATGAGCGTTCCCTGCGGCGCATCGTCGTACGCGCCTTCAAACAGGATGTGTGTCGGATCGTAATGCAGCTGGCTGAGCGGCACGTCAAACTCTTCCGCCACATGCAGGGCCACGGCTCCCAGAATGGAATGCCGCTGGTCAAAGAAGGCGTCGAGCGATCTCCCGAAACGATCGTCGTTCATCTTCTCGATCGGCATGTTCCAGAAGATGTCTGCTCCGCAGGACTCGGCCCACTCAGGAATGTTCGAAAGTGCAACCGGCGAAAACAATCTCGCGGCGACGAGCAGATTCAAGATCGTGCCATGATCAAACTCCGCCTGCGCGTCCGCAGGCATGTGTTGGTTAATGATGTCTTTGAGTTTGACTCGCTCCAGCATCGGCGCAATGACCGCCAGCTTTCCAAAGTTCAAACCATCGACGTCCTGTTGATTTCCGTAACACGTAAATGCGCTCATGCAACAAGCCTGGCAAGCCTGGCAAAAAGCGCAAGTTCAATCAGTGATTTATTTTAGGGATGCGGAAAATAAGGCTAGCGCCCAATGGCACTCACTTTGGTTTATCGGGGGGCGTTGTTCTGGTTGTTGTTCTTGTTTTTGGTTTTCGAGTTTCATGAATTTTGTGGACAGTACGAGATTGTGCAAAATAATCAATAAGGCTTTGACTTCGCGATCGCGTCCGTCGAGCACGGATTGAGTTTGCGGTTGCAGCATAGTGGGCTTGTGGCGGTAAGAGTGTGTTGAGGCAAAGTTCCAGACATTGGTTCAAGAAGCCCGGTGGTTGATGGACGCCCAGTGACATATGGGAAATCCTTTCGCGGAACGGTGTGTTTCGGCGACAGTCTGCCCGCTCGTCCCAACAGCCATCGCCGAGTCACCGCGTGGTCCGCCAAATCATAAATTGGAGCCGCCGCTGAATGCTCACTGCCAACTGAAACCTCCACTTCGACCGTCCCAATGGTCGTGACAAGTTATCGCTCGGGGCGTAAGATGCGAAGCGTGTCGCTTCAGCAGTCGGGTTCCGGACGAGGCGTTTTCCTGCGTCGCTGAGGCCGTTTGCCACGACGTCGCAGGTGGCTCTTCCACAGTTCCCGATACTCATAAAAACACCTGAAAACGCTGAAACACAGCATTTTACGGGGTTCAGGGATAGCCGCGGAGCGACTCGCACTCCATTTCACAGGCGTCCGAAAACAGTTCCCCTCGGCTGGAAGGACAACCCTGGGCTCGATCAATGGGAAGCCTGTTTCGTTTGGTAGCTGGACGCGGATTTTTATCGCAAGCTGTACCCCTACGCTACTTCCGTCAGCCGCTTTACCAGAATCGTGGCATAGCTTCCGCGGGGCAAATCGAACGACAAGGTCAGCTTTTTGCGCCGGTCGTGCAGTTCATCGTCTTCGAGCGAACAGGTCAGACCTGTCGGGCTAATGAGAACCCGGCGCATGCCTTTCGAAAAGAAACTGTCGCGTGGATACTTCACGCGTATTTCCCGGAGCTCGATTTTTTCTTCCTGCAATACGGCATCCAGCAGGTCACCGGGCAAACCTTCCGGTCGTTCGATCCGGGCACATGGAAGCTGCAACTCGGCTGCGTTCAGCGTCGCAGCCGCTTCGGCGGTCAGAGTCAGCGGAAATACACATCGGCCGCTCAGCAGGTCAAAGCTGGCCAACGATGCCGGCTCGCTGTGCGCCTCAATAAACCGCGTCA
>JBBJME010000398.1:0-5160 GCA_037719765.1 Planctomycetaceae bacterium | reverse complement strand
AAAAGAAATACAGCAGGATCGCGTCACGCGAGAGTCGCGCGGCGTAGTCCTGCAGGAATCGGCGGTCCACCCATGAAAACCCTTCATGAGGCGGGCGGCGGACGCGATTGGGAAGCAACAGTCGTTTCTGGATCATAGACTTCATGGAAAATATCCTCCTTTCGGTCGCCAAACGGTACCGAGACATCTGGCGGCGCCCTATACGGTCGGACGACATCCGAGCCTGTGGCTGTGACCTCGCCGGTGACTGCTGAATCTCGATCGGCGGAAGAGGCACGGCGGGCAGCCTGCCGCCTCTGTGCCTGCAGTCGGCATTTGATCTGACCGGCGAACGTGTTGCGCCACAACCACTTCCGTTCACGATCACGAACTCGCTGCATCGCATGACGGCATTCGTGACTGCAATAACGAGCCGGGCATCGGCACGAGGGACGTGGTGATTCGTAACAGCCGACGCGATCACAAATCAGCCCGGAATTTTTTCTGCTGCGTGACCACGCATCTGGCGGATCAGGCTGTTCCGCTGGCATGACCGGCTCAATCAGCGGTGGCGGATCTGTCTTCAGACGCGACTTGCGCTCGCGAGTTTCTCTGGCGGCAGCCGCACGTTCCTCACGAACTTCCGGCCGTTGCCGACGCACTCGCTGCCGTTTCGCCGCCTGCCAGCGATACACCAGCCGTAAACATTCAGGGTCCTGACAGTAACGCTGATTACCGGATCGCACATCGAAGATCCGACCGCACCCTTTCCGCAGACAAACGCGAGGTGGAAATCCGGAATTTCCAGGCGACAGTGGCGAGGCGCTGCTACACTGATTGTGTCCCACGGGAGGTCTTGCTCCCCTCGGGTCCGCCCGATCGGCTCTGCGAAAGCCGTTCGGGCACTTTTATTGAGGCTCCCCACGCTCGACAGCCTCGCCCGCCAGAGAACTTAGCTCACCCCTCCGGTCGCCGCGAAACATTTCTGCCCTTCGACCCACCAGGCATGCTGCCGGCACGACTTCATCCCGCTCCTCAACGATCCGCTGCGCGAAGGAAACTGCAGGGAAGGAAACGCAGAAGTAAATGCAGGAGAGTTAAATTTTTCGAAGGAAACAATCACAGGAAGGAAACGCGGGAAGTAAACAAACCCTTGTCCCAGTGGGGGCGTTCAACCTGCTGAAAACGGCGGCGACGAACGTGCTGTTCCCATGTGACACATCGACACCATTCGGGATGCCTCCGACTGTTCGCGTAACCGGTCCTCCAGCGCCCGCAACAGTTTCAATCGGGGAATACGGGCTTGGAACATTTCCGGGACGACCCGCATCTTCAATGATCATGATGGTATTGCTCAGACCGTCAGTAAATCTGGCTGTCGTTAAACCGTATAGTGGTATGGCCCCATCAACGTTCGAATTCAACGCGACGCCACTTTGTAACTTATTTCGATTTCCATTCGCTGGATTGATGTCGGTGTAAACAGACGGCATGTAGTCCACCTGACCAAAATCCAGCGCATCGTGCCGACCAAAGCCGTTGCTTGGGCAAAGGAGCGCAGGAATGACTTTTCGCGATGCTGTGGCATTCTGGCTGTTTGAACTGTTCGTGTAGTGGTATTGAAAATTGAAACTACTATACAGAGGAGCCTGCTCCATAAATGGGAGGCAAGCCACAAAGGCCGATACGGGAAACAGGCGACGGACAAGAGCTTCCGTATCCGTTCCTTCACCACCCGACGGGAATCGACTGTGCGTCGATTCGTAGTTGTGCAGCGCTAGGCCGATCTGCTTCAGATTGTTGCGACATTGGGTTCGTCGAGCCGCCTCCCTTGCCGCCTGAACTGCTGGCAGCAGCAACGCAATCAACACCGCAATGATTGCTATCACAACCAGCAATTCAATCAGCGTAAAGCCTGTTACCTTACGAATTCGCTTCCGTGGTTCGTTGCAACTTCGACCGCACTCCGTCTTCATGTGATTCTCTCTTTCCCTGTCCGTCGAAACCTCGAAGCTCGAAAGCCGAGCCTCCAATGGTCAAAAGAGTATTTGAGCGACGGCATTGCGTCTGTAATTTGGATCACAGAGGGAACGAGTTTCTGTCGATGGGCCAAAAACGAGATATGCAGGAGTTCACTGAGGCAATGTATGGGGGCAATGTATGGGGCTCGCGAATGCACGCTGCCTGCGTTAGACTGCTTTGCCGCAGATTTGTTACGGCATCGTCGGAGACAATCGAAATGGACGACAGCTCAGACTTTCAGGAATGTTCCGAATGGCTTAAGGCGCTTGCCGAGCCATTGCGGCTGCGTATTGTTCGGGAACTCGTATTCGCTCCATGCACCGTCACAGCGTTGGCCGATCGAATGGACACCGCGATAGCATTGGTGTCACACCATGTGCAGGTGCTTCTGCATGCGGGAATCGTAGAGTTGCGGAAGGATGGACGATTCAACCAGTACAGTCTTAACCCGACGTTTTTTCGCAAGGCTGTGCGTCAAAAAGCTGCGGCTCTGGATTTTGGTTGCTGCCGTTTCGAGCTATCGTCGATTTGATTACCGCGCACACGGGTTTCTTTCCGTGTGATTGAGGTTCTGGGATAACCAATCACATTTTCAACAGGCGATCAATCGCCCTGTGGTCAGTGAGCCCGGTCTTGCGGTCAACGACCGCTCCGTCTTTGAAGACGATCAGTGTGGGTAACGCCGTGGGGCAGAAAGATGGGGCAATTGATCTTCTGGATTTTTGCTCGCGTGCGTTTTTGTACTTCCGGCGTATAGACCGACTGGGGATCGAGGATGCTCGCACGCCGGTCCGCTCCCGATCCGACTCGCGCGAAGAGAATCGTCGCCGGCTCATGTACGGTGATCGCGCTAATGGGAATTGTTGCCGCAATGTCGAACGCGAGACTGCCCCCGCCGCTGTCTCCCCAAATCACCACGCTCTGAGGATCAACACCGTCGATGGTCTTGACGTGTTCGACGATGGCGACCCCGTCGATGATCGCGTCATCAATTTGCCGGACGGGGCGGTAGGTGCCGGCGACAACGACATACCCCGCCGCTAGGAACCGCGATAGCGTTTGGCCCTGAAGCTGCGACTCCAACTGCTCGGCAGTGAACGTGGCCGATCCCCCGTGGAAATAGACAATCGCTGGGAAAGAACCTTTGCCGGGCGGTTTCCGCATCAGGGCGATGGCTCGCTTACCGTCTTTCGTAGGTACGGAAAGCTGGATGGTGGGACACGCTTCCTTGGATACGAAGGGCCTGAACGTGGGCGTCTGTTTCGTGGGCGTCTGTTTCGTGGGCGAGGCGGGTGGAGCTGCGCTCGGCGGTGTGGTGGTTGCGGCTGGTCTGCCGCGCTCCTTTGCGGGACGGCCTTTACTTCGCCCACCCTGAAACTCCTGGCGGGCGCGGTCGTATTCTGCCTGCTCCTCCGCCGTGAGCTTCTGCCCGCTTTGCACCTTCCTATGCAACTCGCGAGCGCGGGCCGGATTGACTTGGGCTTGGTCTTGGCCGTAAGCCAAGGAACCGCTCAGCAGGACGATGGCGGCCAGGATGGTAACGACGTGGTGTTTCATGAGTGTGCTCCGATCAGTTGAGGGCGATATCTAGTGGCGCATCAGCTGGCGGGCCACTTCAATTCGTGTGGACGGTTGTTCCATGCGTGGTCGGCCATGTAAGTCAGCGTCGTCAGTGCCATCCGGCCCGATTCCGTAACAGCGATTATCCGGTGGTATTTCTGTCCGGGTGGGGGGTTTACTCTGCTCCACCGAGATGCTTCACAAAAAACTCCACCAGCTCCTTGTCAGGGTCGGCGCGCTCCTTGCGGCTGCGGATCGTGCATTCGATCTTGAGCGTGTCCATCTTCTCCTTCAGCCGCAGACCGAAATTGAGGTGGTGGATGCCCTGACCGGGCTTCGCGTCGGCGGGAATCTCGCCCACTTCGCCGTAGAACGCATACACCGGCGGCTCGTCAATGCGAGGGCGGCGGAAAGGATGACAATTGCGTTCTTCATGGAACAATCTCCGAAAGATTGAGGGATCTCTTGTAAGTCGGATCGGGCGTCAACTCGTTCAATGGTACCAGGGCCGTGCTCGACTTCGGCTCCAGAGCGGTGCGTCCACGATCTTCTTGTGGCAGTAGCTGATGCTCCGTTTGAGCACATGATTCCTTCTTGCCGGCGTCGCCTCGCTGCTTCGTCTTTCCTCTGTCGGGTCTTTTTGGGCGACCTTCCCGGCTGATGTTGTCCGCGGCGGGTTGCTCCGGCAGCGTGGCCTGCCATGCTTTCAACTGCGCGGAGAGTTCCGCTACGATTTCGGGGTACTCCGACGCGAAGTTTCTGCTTTCAGCCCAATCGTCCACCGACCGGTAGAGTTCCCGGCGACCGGCGTTGTCGGTTAGCAACTTCCAGTCGCCGTCGCGGACGGCCCCGCGCGGCCAACAATCCTTGGGAGTGTCCTTGCCGCGCCAGTCCCAAAAGATGGACTTGGTGCGTTGAACGTCCTTGCCGAGCAGCGCCGGAAGCATATTCACGCCGTCGGGTGCGTAACCGTCGGGCAAACTGACGCTCGCGGCGGCGCAAACGGTCGGCAACAAATCCACCGCGGAGAGCACCGTTGACTTGTTGACCTTGCCGGCGGGCACGCGGCCCGGCCAGCGGACGATGAACGGCAACCGCACGCCCCCTTCGTACAGGCTCCGCTTGCGTCCGCGCAATTCGCCCGTCGAACCGACACTGTAATAGCCGCCATAGCCCGAACCCATCGCCTTGCGATCCTCGCGGCCCGTGTTCTCGGGCCCGTTGTCGCTGGTGAAAATGACGATCGTGTTGTCTTCGAGTCCGAATTCCTTCAGCGCCGCCAGTACCTTGCCGACGCCTTTGTCGCCGTCCGCCACGACGGCGGAATAGACCCGCTGCTGTTCGTCGAGGTGCGCGTGCTCCTTCAGCGACTGCTCGCTGGGGTCGTGCGCCAAATGCGTCTCCTTGATCCAGAGATTCAGGTAGAACGGACGGTCCTTGTGCTCGCGAAGGAAGGCGACGGCGTCGCCGAACACCCTGCGGTGATCGGTCTCGATGGCATTCGGCGGCGCGACCCACAGCGCATGTTCATCCACGCCGTAAGCGATGGGCATCGGGGCATCGGCGACTCGGGCGCACAGATGCCACTTGCCGAAATGC
>JBBJME010000151.1:0-17604 GCA_037719765.1 Planctomycetaceae bacterium | reverse complement strand
CTCAGGCAGACATCATCAATCTGCGACTCCAGACACTGATAAACAATGCCAACGGACTTGGATTTCCTGACTCGAATCTGGAGAAAGATGAATTGAATCTCTTCCCACCTGAGCATGTCGTGCCAAGTCATGCACCCTTGTATCTCCCAGGAAGCGATCCATTCACTCCTTCTGAAGATCTGGACCGCGTTGCACCCCCTCGTCCCACGCCGAAGTTTGAGGACGACCCGAATTATGACTCAGACACCAAGAGATAAGTGTTAGATCTATCGCCGTCCACGTGTCCGTTCTTATTTCCAAAAGGAGTGTTCGCACGTAGGATGGACATTCATGTCCGTCGCATGGCCAAACAACACCGCCGAAGCCAAGACTGTTGTGCCATGGTAATCGTTCCACGGCAGAAGGTTGTTTGGTGAAGATCTCGGACATGAATGTCCAAGGTACGGGAATCAATTTCCTTCACTTCTCCGAGGGCACAAGACGCACATAGTCAACCGCCACCATATAAGCGTTGACAGCATCCGGGTTGGCTCCGGTGATTTCCAGATTCAGTCGATGGTCACCCTTGTTCAGTGAGACATTGGAATATGTCAGCACGCCGGTGGTGATGACTTCAGGACCGTTGTAGAGATCCACGCCAGCGTCCAGAACCGTGTCGTCGATCGACACTTTTGCGATACCGTAGTCGCGAGCTCGTGTGAAGACGATTTCGACATCGTATGTTCCCTCCTGCTCAACCGGTATTTCCAAAGCCAGTCTGTCGCCTGGTTTCGCACCGGTCCACCACAGATGATCCGTGCCGCTCCAGCGATCCGCTTTAAAGTCGCTCATGTTCTGACTGGCAGCGGTGCCGCCGGTTTTCTCGACGATCTTCATGGATTCTCCTTCAATCGCGCCGGGAACTTTTCCCGTCTTCGCATCGATCGGAGATGTCGGACCTGCCAGCACAACCTGATGGGGACTGCCGAGGTACGCGATCAGATCACGCACTTCGTCCTTTGTCATCGGCTCCAGTTGCCGTTCCGGCATCATAGAGACGGTCGATAAACTGCGTTCTTCAATCTCCGACTTCGGCACGACCACCTTGTCGTTAATCGTCTGAATTGTCAACGCACTGTCGGATTCCTGTTTGAGCAATCCACTGACGCGCGACCATCGATTAATGCGACCACAGTCATCTGATAATCGCGTCCCACGACCGCGCTGGGGTCGAGCATATTTTCAAGGATATAGTCGAGGTTCGCTCGATTGGAACCCGTAATGTCAGGGCCGATCTCGCCACCAGTGCGAACAGACGATGGCAATTCTGGCAGGTCTTGAGGAAGACGCGTCGCCCGTTGCCGGTATTGGCTTTCGCGAGCAATTTTGGCGTCAATTCCTCCTTCCACGTGGCCACCTGTGCTTTGCGATCTGCGGACGTTTCACGAATCTCGCCCCAGTGTGCTTTCAGGAGATCGTTCAGTTCTTTGTTGTTGAACGACAGAATCTGGCGCACATGATATGCGTGCAGATCACTGCTCGGTACGTCACCGCTCCCAATGCTGGCCAGCAACATTTTTGTCCATGCCGGTCGTGAAACCAGGGTGCTGACTGCATCTGCGCGGACTTCGCTGCTGAGCTTGCTGTAACGGTCCAGCAGTGTGGCCGGTGTTTTTTCGTTGCCGAGCGTCGAGAGCCCCTTCACGGCAGCGGATTGCAGGTCCGCGTTAGTGAGGACGGCGTCGCTCAGCAGCACTTCGGCGGTGTCTTTGTCCTGACCTTTGACAAGGACGTCGAGTGCCTGTCGACGGCGGCCAATTTCCTGTTTTGGATCGGCCAACAACCCCCGCATCGGCCCGAAGACTCGCTGATCACCAAAGAGGCTGCTAGTTGGTTTGCCCGGTCACGTACATCCTGCTGTTCACTTTTGATCAGTGCTGCGTAGGTTTCCTTCCATGCTTCCGGCATCGGAATGGCCACGCGGCCTTCGAACGATGCCATCATTTCTTCCATCATCAACCGCTGGAGGTCCATGTCCTTCGTCGCTCCAAGCGCTGCGACAACGGCAGGCAGGGTCTTATTCTGAGCTGCCGCGCGCCGAAAGATGAAGCGCCGCACAGTTGGAATTTCTGTCTTCAGGGCCAATTCAATCGCCTGCTGCGGATTTTCCGCAACTAATGGTTCGACACCGTACCAGACCATCAGCGGCAGATTGTGGTCGTCGGCGTCCTTACCATGCATGGCCAGCGCCGAAGCAATGCCCCAGCGCTGGTTGTTTGGAAGACGCTGCAGTGCGGAGGTCAGGTACAGTCGGACGACCGCAGAAAGATCGTTCGCGGCAAGTTCCTGCAATTGTTTCAGGACATCATCAGAGATTTTCTGATCTTCCAGCTCAAGCTGAATCGTCCACGCTCGAACAAACTCCTCTTTGTCGTGCAGCAGTGTCTGGACTCGATCCTCGCTGAGACCACCGACCACATGCAGACTCCACAAGTATCGCAGTCTCCGTTCGACAGGCTTTGTCGCATCAGAAGCCAACTTCCAGAGTGCGTCAATGGTTTGTGGCGAACAGGAGCGTTCCATCAAGAGTCGGCGGGCCGTGCGGACATACCAGTCATTCTTGTGTTCATGCGCCGCCAGCAGTTGCTCTTCAGACCACGTCGAACCATCGAACTTCTGACTTTTCATGTCTCCGTAAGAAATCCGATAGATGCGACCGTTCGAACGGTCCCAGATCTCCGGGTTCGTGCGGTGACAGGCATTCTTGTCGTACCAGTCGATCAGATACACACTGCCGTCCGGACCGTATCGCAGATTAATTCCGCGGAAATAGTGATCATTCGCCAGCATCAGGTCTTTGCCATGATGACCAACAAAGCCGGATGTTCCGGCCTCCGGTTCCAGAATATCGCAGTTGATACGATTTCCATGAACGTTATGAAAAAAAATCTGATTCCGGTATTCATCGGGCCAGTTATCACCCAGATAAATCATGGCACCACAATGAGCGTGACCACCCCCGGCATCGGCGGTCGCACCGGAGGCTCTTGGTTCATGGCCCCACCACGCAGAATCGGCAATATTGCCGACATAGTGTGCGTGATCGGCGATCGTCTTGATGTCGCCGTAAGTGTACGGGTTGAAATGCTGGCCGCCCTGGCGAAAATAACGGCCCCCCTGAATGACATGCCATAGATGCGGAATCACGCAGGCCGTGAGAAACGCCTGTCCCTTGTCGTTGAAATCCACACCCCATGGATTGCTGGTTCCATTCATGAACGCTTCAAAAATATCCTTCTGTGGATGATAGCGCCAGACGGCCGCGTTGAGCGGCAGACGATCCTTGTCGGCTGCACCTGGAATGCCGACTTTGGAATGCGTGAACACGCCGTGGCATCCGTAGAGCCAGCCATCTGGTCCCCAGATAAACGTATTCAGTGTTTCATGCGTATCCTCCCAGCCGAAGCCGTCGCGCAGCACGATGGCACCGGGAGGCACGTCGTGCGGAAACTGGAGTTCTGCCGGTCCCGTGAGCGGCACAGCGCTAGCCGCCGGTGATTGCCTTAGTCCCGTCAGAGTGACACCAGTGGCTGGCACTGTGCCGCTCAGAGTACGATCGTTTTGCGCGATTGCCTTATCCGGCACATCATCGCCATTGCGGTCGGGAATGAACATCAGGTACGGAGCGGCACCGATGTAAACGCCTCCAAAGCCAACTTCCATGCCGCTCACTAGATTCAGGCCTTCGACAAACGTCTTTGAAGTATCAAAGACGCCGTCGCCCGTCGTATCTTCGAAGATCAGAATTTTGTCCTTGCCCTCGCCGTCGGGGGCTCGCAGAGGATAGGTATGTGCCTCTGCAACCCAAAGTCGTCCCTTGTCATCGAAACACATGGCCACGGGCTGATGGACCATAGGTTCCCCGGCTGCGAGCTGCACTTTAAAGCCAGGTGGAACCGTCATCTGTCTTGCGGCATCACCCGGCGACAACCCTTCCTCCATGTCTTTTCGCTTTTGCGGCTGAGCCTGCTGGAATTCTGCTTCGGTCACAGTCTTCGCCATATGTATCAGCACGTTCGCGCCTTTCATACCGCCGCAGGCAATATCGATCAGGCCGTCCTTGTTGAGATCTTCGACGACCAGTCCGCGTCCGATCCCCGCTTCACCGTCGGCGAGATGAGGGATGTAATCGACGACTCCATCATCGCTGCGGCTGAGTTCAAACCAGTACACCACTGCCCCCGCGTCCCACATCGGGCTTTGGGAATGATGTGACCAGTAGGTTTTTCCGGTTACGATATCAAGCAGTCCGTCACCATTCATATCGGCAAGTTTGACTGCATGAAGTTCTGTGAACAGAAGTCCGTAAGGGCTGTCTTCTTTTGTCGTACCCATCAGCAGATGCTGTTCAAACTGAATCTCGCCATCCGCAAGTGTTCCGATGTTTTCGTACCACGCCAGTCCGAAATCATGGGCACTGAGAGACGTAATAATATCGGCGTCCTTGTCACCATCGACATCGTATGCGAACATGTCTGCGCCTGCCCGAGCGAACGGATGCTTGTGAAATCTCCAGATGCCTTCGACCGCGCCATCCGCCGGCTGTTCCATCCAGCCGTCGGTCGCAATCATGTCGATGCGTCCGTCTGAGTTCACGTCGCCTACTCCCAGTCCATGGCCAAACGGATTCGGCGCAGTCGGTTCTGAGATCGACACAAACTTCCACGCGCTGAGCGGCGATGCTGGCTGCGGAACATAGAAGCCATAGTGTCCTTTTCGCGTGCATACAAGTTCCGGGACGCCATCACCTGTGAGGTCAGCAAACTGCGGCGCTTCATTGCTGACAGAGTCCGCAACCTGATGTTTTTCCCAAAGCCCCGTCAGGCCGTCTTTGCCAGGATTACGATAGACATAGGCTGGTGTTCCAGGAAATCCAACGACCAGTATGTCGTTTGCGCCATCTTTGTCAAAGTCATGCACCCAGTTGAAAAAATTGTCGGCGTAGCCATCGCGATTCTGAGGGACAGCGGGATAGATTTCCTGCTTCGCCGTGAATTCCGGGCCGGTGTACCAGTACGGGCCGTAGACAATATCAGTTGCGCCATCGCCATTCAGATCACCAGCGGCAATACCTTCGGAGTAATAAACATCCGACAACTGCTGTCGATTGAATGAATGCAACTGGAAATCCTCAGCGGACGCAGCGGTCACAATCGGCAACAGAAACAAGACCGTAACGAGACGCAATGTCATGGCGGGGAATCCCGAATCATGGGGGAAGAGAATTCTGAGGAGCAGACGTCTCCTCAGGAAAAAGCGGGCGGGAAAGAACATGTTGCCAAATCGCGACGTAAATAGCGAGGCATCGAAAAGTTCTGGTCCGCAGGATTTGCAGAATGCTCTCTTTCTGCGACACGCGCAGGGTTTTCATCCAGGGCTCTGAGCCATCGCGAAAATGCATGCTGCGTTTTTCCGACTTGAGTATCTCCTGACGACAATTTTCGATCTAAGGTTCGAGTTGTCTGGGTTGCGGTTCAGCTGCACCATTCTGCAGACACCCGATTCTCTGACCTGGAATGTAGAAGTCGTAACACCCTTGACAGTCAGCTCTGACGACAGAATCTCCGATGATGACATATTCACCAATCCAATCGCAACCCTGCTGCGAACTCACGGATGATGCCTCGAATGGATCGTTTGCACAGAACTCAGGCGACACCGCAAGCAATTCGCGGTATGCAATCAGAGGAAGACTGAAATCGTGGTTTTCAAGCTTTCCGTTGCTGCACATTTCGATTCTGGGGATGATCCTGGTGACCGGCCTGGTCGTCGGAATCCTGGTGCGGGACGACGCCCGACCAGAGAACTCTCATCATTGGTTCGGAGCACGTCTGCTACACGGAAATGCTGCCGCGATTTTTGTGGGATTCGGATTTGCAATTTACGGCTGCTTGATCAATCGCCACCTGCAGCGAAGAATTCAGAATCAGGAACAACTCGGCCCCTACACACTGCACGAACTCATCGGATCCGGCGGGATGGGGGATGTCTATCTGGCTGAGCACCAATTGCTGAAACGGAAGTGCGCCATCAAGCTGATTCGACGCGATCGGGCATCCGACCGTCGAATGCTGGCCCGGTTTGAACGCGAAGTCAAGGCCACAGCCCAGCTGACGCACTGGAATACCGTCCAGGTGTACGACTATGGACGCACTCCGAATGGTACATTTTACTACGCCATGGAGTATCTTCAGGGACTCAATCTTCGTCAGTTGGTAGACCAATTCGGACCGCAATCGCCAGCGCGGGTTGTCTACATCCTTCGCCAGCTGTGCGGCGCGCTGCATGAGGCTCATTCCTGTGGACTTGTGCATCGCGATGTGAAGCCCAGTAATATCTTTCTGGCAGAACGCGGCCACGTTTACGATGTGGCTAAACTGCTGGATTTTGGTCTGGTCCGGCCAGCTCGTATCGGCCCGGATATGATCTGCTGTGTCAGTGGGGAACTGCAGGGATCACCGCGATTCATGTGTCCTGAACAAGCACGCGGTCAGAAGCCTGACTGCCGAGGAGACATCTATTCGCTGGCAGTGGTCGGCTTTTACCTGCTTTCCGGTCGCGTTCCGTTCGAAGATGACAATCCGGTGATGCTGGTCCTCGCTCACGCGACGATGCAGCCTCCCCAACTTGCCGATTTCGGGGTCGACGTACCTCAGGATCTGTCAAACATCATTAACAGGTGCCTGAGCAAGCATGCGGCAGAGAGGTTTCAGACGCCTCGTGAACTTCAGGAGGCTCTGGAGGAATGCGTCTGTGGCAATGACTGGACATGGCGCGATGCCGAAGCGTGGTGGCAAAAACAACCAAAGCTGGACCATAGTGAAGCCGACGAACAGACAAACCTGGCGCTGGAAACCCAAACAGTAACCAACGCGATCGCACAAGATCCGGAAGAAACCCTGCTCGTCGGTGATCGTGTGGCACTTGGCAGCGTCTTTTGAAAAGAGTGTCATCGCCGTGTCGATGACAATGCCCTGCCGGTGCGTGTCAGAGATTGAGCTGCAGCCACGTTGACGGGTCATGCGCGACCGGAAAATCATCACCGATACTCAGAGGCAACTGGCCCAGTTCTGTGTCTTCCACGACAATGTAAAAACCCAGATGACCGATCTCTGGCGTCTCCGCGAATCCCGGGATCTGCGCGGCTGGGATCCAGAGTTCCAGTCGATAACCATCGCTGATCGTTTTGACCGCAATCAGTACTTTTTTCGTGCCCTGATCGAGACGTGTGCCACGCTGCTGAGCCATGTCAACAAACTGCACGGTTGGCTGGTCATCAACTGCTTCATCTGAAGGCAGAATTTGCAACGCTGTGCAAAACGGTGTCGCCCGATGGACGTTCGCAGTGTGTCGCGTGTCAATGAAGACGGACACATAATCGGAATGCTTCAGGTCATTTCGCCGCCCTGAAACTTCCAGTTTCTTGCCATGCACAACCAGTTCCATACCCAAGCCATCGGGATTCCACGCCAGCTTTACGTCAAGGCTCGCTGCCCCGTCATTCAACGTGGCTGGCACAAAGATTCGCGCAGTATCCGGCAGCTGTAACGGCCGACCTTTCTTCTTCGGCAGGTCATCCATGCGCGGCACCGACAGTTGATACTGAAACAGAAAGAGGGTGGCACAATCATGAATCAGACTCAGCGATCTCGGCTGGGATTCCATCCGGACGGAGAGAATTGTCAACGGGCAAATTCGCCTCCATCTTCATCACAATGGGATACAGCCACTTTGCCCACAGAAAGTACTGGAGCACAAAAAACATGAGCATTCCCAGACCTGCCAGCACCATCAGAAGCACGCCGGGGATCACAACGGCCGCCAATCCGACAAACGCTGCACTGAGTACGAAGCCCACAAACAGTGCGATCGCAACTGTCGGCGGCTGAGCCTCACGTTGCCTTGCAGCCCGTGGCGCTGGAAGCGGCAATCCGGTCATGCCAGATTTCCACTGCGAATAATATCGTTTAGCGCCTGGTACCGAATCTGCATTCCGTCCTGTATGGACGCCATGACTTTCGCTTCGGTGAGCAGGTAGCTCAGCATACCGCCAGGCGGAATGTATTCAACCCGGTCGATCAAACGGCACTGACTGGAAGTGATGATTTCAATCTGCTGAGCATGTTTCCATGCTCGCAGCGGCCCTTCCACATGGTGTGCAATAATCTGCAGTTCGTCCACCGTTACGTATTCGTGAGTCGCACGCTGTTTGAAGCCGAACGCCGTGACGCGGAATTCGATCCGATGTCCCAGCGTCACGATCTCAGGCGCAGAAAGAATTTCCAGCTCCAGATCGGGATCACTGATCTGTGGCAGGTTGGCCGTGCATCCCAGAAATGCCCGCAGCTCGGCCGCGGAACATTCGAGAATCGACGAAGACACGGATTCCGGCATAACTCTAATCCCGCACAGGTTTCTCGGCCATCACCAGATCCAGGTGAGCCTGAAGCTGAACTTTTTCCTCTTCCGGAGCCAGCAACATCGCGGTTCCGAGCCATGTTTTCGCTTCGGCAAACTGGCCGTTTGCGGCGAAAGCCACCGCAAGTGTATCAAGTGTGTTCCATTGCTTGTACTCAGTGATCGCACACGCTTGTTTTGCCAGTGTCAATGCACGTTCCTTATTGCGCACAGCATCATCCGGTGCCGTCGCCAGCAACCATGCCAGATCGTTGGCCGCTTCGTAGGAATTCGGGCTGAACTTCATTGCAGACTCAAGGTCTGCAATCGCTTTGGCATGGTCTTTCTGTTCGACGTAGGCAGATGCCCGATTTTCCAGCGCATCGATGTACTGCGGGTAGATCTTCAGGGCCTCGGTGAAATCCGCAACGGCCTCGTCGAGCATCTTCAGCTTCTGATGCACGACGCCGCGATTGTTCAATGCTTCCGGATACTGCGGTACCAGATTCAGCGCAGTTCGCAGGTCCTTCAGTGCATTGTCGTCATCACCAAGTGCGATATAGGCCAATGCTCGATTGTTCAACACCAGTGGATTCTTTGCTTCAATCGCGATCGCACTGGTGAAGTCCTGAATGGCGGACTGGAAATTGCCGTTGAGATAACTGACCTGTCCGCGATTATTCAGTGCCCCGACATTTCTGGGTTCCTGACGCAGGCTTTCAGTAAAATCTGCAGCGGCCTTCTCGTACTGTTGGTGAGCGAGATATGCGACTCCTCGCAAGTGATAATTCTCGGCGCTCTTCTGCTCATTGACCCGTTGGGTAAAAATCCCGACGGCCGTATCAAACGGGGCTGTTTCCTTCTCCCATAGCCAGCCACCTTTCTCGTTGATCCAAAGCCATTCCCCGTTTGTCAGCGAAACCGTGAAGACTTCTCCGACGTAACCCTTCCAGACTGTCTCTTTTGGCGTTCTTAACTCGGCTCCGGCGACCGTAATGATGACTCTCCTGCCGACGCGAGGGTCTTTCACATTCGGGGCGGTCTTCGCTCGCTCTCGCTGGCCATACACTGAGGACGAATTCCACACGAGACAGCACAGCAATGCCGATGAAACAAACAACGTGAAGCGATTCATCAATGCGAAGCCCGGTGAAACAGGAGGTTCAAAACTGAGATGTTGGAAGCAGTTGCGGTACGGACTGGCTGATTCTAAGAGCATGACGTTCAGTAACAAGCACAAGGGGAGGTGCGACAACGGCATTGCAAAGGCCCAATTCCTGCATCGCCCGTTTGAGTCCCGGGATCAGTTTCATTCGACCATCGTCGTCATAATACACGGATTCAAAAACACGGCGAATGATATCATTGCATTCCGCGATCCCAGCATGATCGCCACGGGTTGCGGCTTTGTAAAGTGAGGTGTAGACATGAGGCAGCAGGTTCGCTCCGCCACAAACCCCGCCGGCGGCCCCGAGCGCCACCGCTTCTGCCAGGCGCTCTTCCGGGCCCATGAAAATCACGAAATCGCTCCGATGACGATGCCGTCCACAAAGATTCTCAAAATACTCCATATCACCGCCACTGTCCTTGATCCCGATGATATTGGGATGAAGCGACAAGACATCCACGATCGCAGCTTCCAGTACAACGCCCACACACGACGGCATGTTGTAGAGCATCAGGGGCAACGGCGACGCCGTCGCCAGCGCGTCAAACCATGTTTCCAAAGCCTGCTGAGAAACATCAAAGTAGAACGGAGCCGCAGCCACGATCGCTGCCGCCTGACATTGTGAAGCGTGTTCCGCCAGCGCAATGGATTCGGCCAGACACGTATCGGTGACACCAACAAACACCGGTACTCGCCCGGCAGCAGCTTCACAGGTGAGTTCGACCATTTCGTAACGCATCTGATACGTCAATGAGGGCCCTTCACCGGTTGTTCCAAGCACAAAGAGTCCAGATACGCCGCCGGAAATCAAATGTTCGACAATTCGGCCCACGGCTGGTCCATCGATCTGGTCAGATGCGAACATCGGAGATACTACGGGTGGAATGACACCGGAGAAAGATGACATAAAGTATTGGTGCCTGTATGAAATGGCGTTGAGCTGTGCAGCATTCTCGCACCTCAGTATGCGCGCGACATTCCCCGAAGCCCAAAGAATTCTGCAACGATGCAGGCGTTTCTGAAGGTCGCCAGCGCGCCGCGGCGCATCGCTGGTTCCTGCGGATCACCCAGGATCTGCCGAACGTGATTCAGAAACTCCATTCCCTGGAATGTTCCTGAATTCAGGTCGTGATCGACAAGCCAGATGAGAATTTGTGGGATCGGAGTCAACTTCGGTACACTGCAAGTCCGACGTACCTGGCACAGCTGTCCGGCAAAGTCTGCCGAAGTCCAGACCAGCCGCCGCTGATGATTCGTCATAAATATATTTGCACAAACAACTTGCGAACGAATGCGTACAACATTCGCCCGTCACTGGGATCGATATTTCACGAATACACATGCACAAATGCATCTGCGACGTTTGGGTTCACATTGACTTCAAGGTAAACTCTTCTGATTGCGAAAAATGGTCTCACTTGAGCAAATGAATGCTGTTCTCAGTGTTGATTCGTACTGATTCCCGGTAGTTGATCACAATTTACTTTCGAATCGGACTTTTTCATGGTTGAATAGGCAGTGATTTGAACGGTCTGCGTGTTGTTGAGGCCTTCCCAGGACGCAACAAATTCACGGATTACAATTCGGATTTTCCGGGAGAGACGATGTATACGTTGCTGACGGGTGCCACTGGATTGGTGGGACGATATCTGGTTCGGGATCTGCTTTTGAATGGTCATGAACTGGCTGTCGTTGTCAGGCCATCGCGCCGGCAGTCTCCACGCGAACGCATGGAAGAAATCATGCAGCACTGGGAACGTGAACTGGGGCGCCAATTGCCTCGGCCGGTCGTGATGTCAGGTGATATTACCGAAAGCGGTTTCGGACTCACTGTCGAAGACACTGCATGGGTCAAGGAGCATTGCAACGCGATCATTCACAGTGCCGCGATTCTGGAGTTCTATGGCAAGGATCGCGCCGGTGAGCCGTGGCGGACAAATTTGAACGGCACCCGGAATATGATCGATTTATGTCGTGACCTGGGAATCCATGACATCCATTACGTATCCACAGCATACGTTGCGGGCTATCAGGACGTTCCCGTCATGGAAAGCAGCCTTGACGCCAGCCAGACGTTTCGGAATGACTACGAAGAAAGCAAGTTCATGGCGGAGTCGCTGGTGCGAGCGATCGACTTTGCCGACCACGTGACAGTTTATCGTCCTGCTGTGATTGCGGGAGATTCACGCACCGGATATACCAACACGTACCACGGAATCTATTTGTATTTGCGACTGATGGCGCTGATGATCCCGACACTGCCAGTGGGGCTCGACGGAAAACGTCACACTCCGATCCGAATGCGGATGACAGGGGACGAACGACGAAACATCATCCCGGTCGAATGGGTTTCTGCCGTTATGTGCAGACTGTTTGAGACACAGGAGGCACGTGGCCTGACATTCCATATTGCTCCCGAGCATCCAATCTCCTCACGTGAGATCATTGAATACTGTGGAGATTGTTTTAATTCGACCGGTGCCACATTCTGTGGTCCCGGTGAGATTGATCCACCTGGTTCGAGCCGGGATGAAAACGAAGATCAGTGGATGTTCGAAAGAATGTATTGGGAAAACGCCGAGACGTATGCTCCGTACGAACGGAGCGACAATGTATTCGATCTCACAAATCTGAAGCGATTTACAGGCGATATTGTCTGTCCGGAATTCGACCGTACGGTGATGAGTCGTTATATCGAATACGGAAACGAAGATCGCTGGGGCAAGCGCAAGCCAGAATCTGAACCAATCTCATTCTGGACCGAAGATCAATTGCCTGCATTATTATCTAATGTTCCTGAAAACGGCGTACAGACGATTGGCCTGGATGTGAGCGGACCGGGTGGCTGCCAATTGACGGCGGTCGTGTCCCGCGCCGGCATTCATTCGGTAGTTCGCGGCTTGCCGGATGACACGGTTCCGGTGTTGCACGTCTCGAATGCTGAAATTGCCGACTTGGTCCAATCTGGCACCGCTAAGAGTCTTGGAACAGCTGACTGGGATCTGCCGGAAGGTATGTCCTCGGACACTCTGAGCGAACTGCTGCTGACTGCATTGCAGCCGGAAGCAGTCGAATCAAGAGCATGATTCGACGAGCCGATCAGTTCCTTCTGATCGCAACGTTGATTCCGCTTTGCTGGTTTTCCATGATGGCCGTCCATGAGGGCGGCCATTTTCTTTGCGCCCGTCTCACGAACGGCCAGGTGACGTCCGTCGTGCTGCATCCAATGGCCATTTCACGCACCGATGTCATGCCAAATCCTCAGCCACTAATCGTCTGCTGGGGTGGTCCGATTCTCGGTTGTGTCGCTCCGCTGATTCTCTGGGGGATCTGCCGAATGCTGATTGCGCGCTTCGCGTTTCTGGCGCGATTCTTTGCCGGATTCTGCCTGATCGCAAATGGGGCTTACCTCGGATTCGGTTCAATCGAGAGCATTGGTGACGCCGGAGAGTTATTGCGACTGGGATGCTCGCCCCCGATGCTTTGGGGATTTGGTCTGCTGACCATTCCAGCGGGCTTTTGGGTGTGGCACGGGGCAGGGGCCGACTTCGGCTTCGGCCCTCGTGCAAAAGCACTTGATCCCGCTGCGCCAAGACTGACGGCAACACTGCTGATCGCGATTGTTGTACTGGAATTGTCGCTTGGACATACCTGAACTTTGCGTTCCGGCTGCAAATTGACCAGAATAGCATCATTCATAAATCAGGTTCTAATTCAGGCGGGCATTTTGCGTGAACGGTCGTGTTGCAGTACTTATCTCCGTCATCGTGCTGATGTTCACTTCTCTTCTGGCTGCCCGCGCAGCGCCGACGGTTATCGGGTGCACGGCACGGCATCCCATTTCCGTGACCGAAGCCAGTATCTTTGTCACGCGTTCAAAAGCCATTGTGCGGATTCAGATGTTTGCAGAGGATCTGATTCTGTTTCAGGGACTGGAACCGAATGATCAGATCGATCTCGCCGGACGACCTGAAACGCGGTCTGGCAGACCACCGGGCGTTTCTGCTGGAACGAGTCACACTTCGCGACGCCAAAGGGGAACTGATCAAAGGGGAGGTGACCGACATAAAGCCGTTTGAGATTCCCGTCGACGGTATTCTCAGTACGGACATGATGCTTCACACCGCGACGTACGAACTGGAGTTTCCGTTTACCGAACCGCCTGAGTTCCTGACAATTCAGCAGGACATGAGTGATGAAAACTTCATTATTCCCAGCGAAATGAAACTCACCGTCCATCAGTCCGGCACGGCGTTGAACTACACCGAATCACTGCTGCCCGGAGCCTCGACAACGGTGCGTTTTGACTGGGAACAGGCAATCACCGAAGATGCTTCAGACGGTGAATGGGAAACTTGGTTTTCCAAACAACGTGAAGCAACGCTCGGCATCACCAGCTACAGCAGCGTATATTCGTTTGTGTACATCGAACCAAACGAGATCCGGCATGAAATCCTGATTCCGCTCGCGACCCTGAAGACGATTCTGCCCGTGAAGAGTCGCGATGCATCGTTTATTGAGATCGATGAGCAGGACGCTGTTCGGACTCTGATTCGGGATTGGCTGCGCGAGGAGAATCCGGTCACGATTAATGGTGCCCGAGTGCTGCCCGATTTTTCCCGGATCGACTTTTACGGCCTTGATCTTCGCGATTTTGCAGCGCAGGCGGCGGAGCAGAAAGTGAGCCTGGCCAGTGGTCGCGTCGGCATCATTCTGCGATATCGAACACCCGATGACGCTGTGCGTGACGCGACAGTGACCTGGGAGAAATACTATTCAACGATGAACAAAATTCAGTCAGTCGTGATTTCGTATCCGGATCGGATCGACCGTTTCGAATTCTCAAAGCATAACAAAGCGATCGACAATGTGCTCAAGTGGACGTGCGATCCGAATGCCCTGCCGCAACCGATTAAATCTGTTCCGGCCACAATTGTTCCGCGACCGGAATTGATGATTCCCATGGGCAGTCTGATTTGCCTTGCCATGGCATTTTTCAGTCTGCGGATTCCAAGGCCTTCGGTTCGATTGCTGATCAGTGGAGCGGCGTTGATTCTGGCATGTGCGGTATGGCGATCGGTCGGATTCGCGATCGACCATCCGTGGCAGCAGCCGACCGAGCAGAGCGACGAGCAGGCAACAGTGATCTTTCAGAAACTGCATCAGGGCGTCTATCGATCGCTGGATTTCGGCAGTGAGGATCGCGTCTACGACGTACTGGCCACCAGTGTCGATGGCAACCTGCTGGAGAAGCTTTATTTGCAGCTTCACCAGAGTCTGGAGATGCGTGAACAAAGCGGTGCCGTGGCCAGAATCCAGTCTATTCAGTACGACAATGGCAAACAGATACCGCGTCCTTCTACCACAGTTCCGTGGCCTGGTTTTGAATACAGCTCCACATGGACGGTTGCAGGTACCGTCGAACACTGGGGCCACATCCACGAACGCAAAAACCGCTTCGACGCCGTTTTCACAATCGAACCTCGCGACGGCAACTGGAAAATCACCCGCATGGACATCGCCAACCAGCAACAAGTCGCAGCGAAGACACGTTTGCGATGATTTGCGGCAGCGAAGATTCCTTCGGCGAGCGGGATGCGTCAGCTTCCCGGTACGTTGCAATTCCTCACCGCGTCTGAGTCAGGCAAATCGCAGACCAATGGGCCGACACGCTCGCCTGGGTTACGGGTGAAGCCCGCGCCAAGCACAATGGACGGCTACAGTTGCAAACCACTCGCCAGGAGGAAAACTAAAGAAATCCACCGAATCTGTGTAAGATTTCGCAGCAAGTTATCGGTTAACGCTTGGGACCGTTCAAGCAATTGGTGTCGTCTTTTGCTCCGCAAAAGCAGCGCTACTTTCGCGGAGCGAAAGGCGACTATTCGCCAATCAATTCTCGAACGATCATTAATGGCACGCTCCGGCAGGCATTTTGGGACACATCATGAGCTCAACAATTGCTGATCTGGCAGCTCTGCAGCTCTGGGCAAGGTCTTTGAGCAGCATCGGGTTCGCCTTTTGGCGATGGTTGATCGCCGCATGGATCCGGCGCTGCGCGCTCGCATGAGTAGTGACGACATTCTCCAGGATGCCTTTGATCTCGCCCGAAACCGCTGGCCGGAATTCAGCGCCCGACAGAAAGCAGGTTCATCGACAAATGAAGTGCGCGACGACAATTTGTGTATGAAGTGTGTTGGCGTTGATCGACGCAGCTGGTGCTGCGATTGAGCCTGAAAGGCGCGCGCAAATCAGCCTGGGGCAAGAGAATCCGCGAATGCGGAAGAACGCCGCCCCTGGTTGATGTCCCGTCGCAACACGAACCCTGAAAGGGTTCCTCAGAGCTGGTCTGCGTTGCCTATCAGGGCAAATCGTGGTTTTGCCGTGGAAACCTGGGGCAATGCCCAGGCTGACTTGCGGAGGCCCGTTGGGCCGACTCGCAGTGGTGTAACGCCACAAGCAGGCTCAACTCCCCCCACAGTCCGCCATTTCTAAGTCGCGCACTTCGTTTGCCGAGGATCCAAACTTCTCAGCAATACAAGATTCCAACTGTTTGCTGCACAGCGTGCTGGCAGAGGACTTATCCGGCGAGCGCGAAATGTAGCCGTCACGCTCCGCCGTGACGAGCACCCAAGGGGCAATAGCCAGCAACCTAAGCTCACACCATGTGAAACGATTTGAGAAACACCGTTGCTTGTTTCGCCATGTTCACTCGACCGGACTCATCACGGCGGAGCGTGATGGCTACTTTCACGAGCAGTTGGCCAGTATGATCGAAGTTCCCGTCGAGATTCGAAATCGGCGAACGGAAGTCATTTTTCTGGTCGTGGATGGCGTGACGGAATCACCGAATGAGGATCCGGACGGCATGGATTTGACTGCTGATCAATTCTTTGGGGCATTGCCAGATTGCCGCCATCGCTCGCGCCAATGGAATGACTCTGGCGACTAACAATGTCGCCGAGTTCGGACGTGTCTCGGGGCTTCTTATTGAGGACTGGGAGCAAGGCGTTTGACAGTCGATTTTCTGTCACATTTTTCGCTCAAGCAAAGAAAGCGGACCAACTCACTTCTGAATCAATGAGCTGCGTTTCCTTGTCACGCCGTAGGGGTCGTCCTAGGAAGCACATCAATAATAGTGAGGAAACCGATAAATGAGCTGCGTCCCCTGCTTGCCCTGGTACGTGGCCTTATGTCTCCGTCGAACTGACTAAGCTCCACCGCCGCAGACTGTCGCCCAAATTGCCCGTTCGGAGACGGCATTGAATTCGACAGCGTCCTTGTGAACCACTGAAGATAGAAGCCGCTCGACCCATACATCAATGTCACGGAACTCCGTGTGTATGCCCGTCAAGTAGTTACCCAAGACCTTGCGACCCTCGACAGCTCCAGCCGTTTCATGTATGCGGCAGAAAACTTCGAACGGCGAAGTGCAGCCTTTAAAGGCTGGAGAATTCTGGATCAGTTGAGAGAACTGAAATCCATATTCAGCTAGCTGATCTTGTTGGGCACCGAGAACATCGTCAAGATTGGACATGCAAAACTCCACTAGAAATAGAATCTGCCAAGGTTTCTCCAGGCACCGTTCCGATTCATCTCAACACATTGTGGGGTGACAAATGCCCTGAAGATCTGGATCACTGGCACTCCGGAGATCCTACCAAAAAAACAGAGCGGACTGCAACCTGTGGCTTGTTCTCCAGGAGTTGATGAAAGCATGGCGAATGCCCCGCGTAAACGGATCAATTAAACTGCCTCAGTTGTAGCCTGCTCAATTCTGGCCGATCGACCGCCGCGTCAATTGAGCATCAATGGCATCAACACTCTGCACTTTCACCAGCGCTGTTACGTTTGCCTAAAATACAAGCCGCATCGAATCGGGTTCTTTGGCGTGTCCATTCACATAGTTCTGACAACGAATCAAACCAGCGACACCCCAACCTCTGGCTCACGATCAGTCCGAATTGCCTGAATGAAAGTGAACTGCGCGTCACGGCTGATAT
>JBBJME010000397.1:0-5230 GCA_037719765.1 Planctomycetaceae bacterium | reverse complement strand
TTGCCTCACTGACGACCGATCAACTCGATTTGGAATCCAATCCGCCGACGGTGACTGTGAAGGCTGGGTATTCCAAACGTCGCCGATTGGACATCCTTCCGCTGCCTGCAGATATCCCTGGATCAGGCTCACATTTGGCTCAGTG
Source organism: Planctomycetaceae bacterium (assembly GCA_037719765.1). Lineage (GTDB taxonomy): Bacteria > Planctomycetota > Planctomycetia > Planctomycetales > Planctomycetaceae > SXXK01. The sequence goes on along the minus strand of JBBJME010000397.1, from coordinate 5,085 downwards.
CAAAGGCCAAAGGTGGCAAATTGTGGCCAGGTGACTGGGCTACCAATAAATATGCCGGAAAGATGTTGCAGATTGACTTGGCCGATGCTGGTGTTCCCTACGTGGATACGAATGGCCTCTTTGCCGACTTCCACGCTCTGCGACATACCTATATCACCAACTTGGCCCGCAACGGGGTCCCGCTGGTGACGGCCCAGAAGTTGGCTCGTCATTCCACTCCAATGCTGACCGCCCAGCGATACACTCACATTGACCTTCAGGACCAGAAAGTGGCGGTCGACCGCCTTCGTTCGTTGCAGCGCCCATTGCAGCGCGCAGGTGGCCTTTCTGGTCGCGAGGTGGCAATGGATGGCACTGAACAGGGCGAGGCCACCAACGAAGAAAACCCTGAGATCCCCAGCCAAAATGCAGGAAAATCAGGGTTTCATAAGCGGAGAGACAGGGATTCGAACCCTGGGTACCCTTGCGGGTACTCCGGTTTTCAAGACCGGTGCGATCGGCCACTCTGCCATCTCTCCGGGGCGGATGCTACGGTGATCCTCGGGCTGTGTCAACGACGACGCATTGCGAACAGACACAAAGGGTGCAGGCTGGTTCGAGCCTGAGAAAAAATCAGGCGGCGCGACGCTGTGGGATCACGGCCGAAGTCGGGAATGCTATCGTGGATTGGCGTCCGAGGGCGTTTCGCAGTCCTTCGACGATTCGGTTCAGATGGACTGCCGGCAGTTCTGTATAGATCGGAAGCGAAAGAACTTCCTCAGATGCACGTTCTGCTTCCGGCAGATCACCCCGCTCATAGCCAAGGTAGGCGAAACATTCCTGCAGATGCAGAGGTATCGGGTAGTACACCGCGCACCCGATCTGCTGTTCCTTCATCGATTTAATCACATCGGCGCGGCGTCCGCCGGTGATGCGTGTGGTGAACTGGTTGAAGACGTGGCGACGATCCGGCAACACCGCTGGCAGCGTGATTGTATCCGTCAGTCCGCTGGCAGAAATGAGTTCTTCGTATCGAGCCGCATTACGGGCTCGTCCGGCCGTCCAGGAATCCAGATGACGAAGTTTCACTCGTAGCACTGCGGCCTGTAGCGCATCCAGACGACTGTTGAAACCCACTTCAACATGGTTGTATCCGCCCTTGTCACCGTGGACTCGCAGACGCTTCAGACGTTCTGCAATCTCGGGACTGTCGGTTGTCATGATGCCGCCATCACCAGCACCGCCCAGATTCTTGGTCGGGAAGAAGCTGAAGCAGCCGATGGAACCCAGCACGCCCGCACGGCGACCCTGATATTCCGCACCGATCGCCTGAGCGGCATCTTCAATAATCGGAATGCCGTGCGCTGCCGACAAACGCCAGAGAGGTTCCATCTCGGCACACTGACCAAAGATGTGAACAGGCATGATGGCAGTTGTCTTTGATGTGATCGCGCGTTCGGCCTGTTCCGGGCAGATGTTGAAACTGTCCGGTTCGATATCCACCAGCACGGGAATCGCGCCGACGCGATGAATGGCACCGGCTGACGCAAAGAAGGTAAACGGGCTCGTGATGACTTCATCACCGGGTTTCACACCTGCGGCCAGCAACGCCAGGATGAGCGCGTCAGTTCCGGACGCGCAGCCGATGGCATATCTTGAGTCACAGTAGGCTGCAATTTCCTGTTCCAGCAGGGCGACTTCATCACCAAGGATGAAATGCTGCATTTCGAAGCAGCGATCGACAGCGTCGCGGACTTCACTGCGAATCGTCTGATACTGTGCGACCAGATCGATGAAGGGAACCGGCTGAGACGATTCCACTGACTGAAGGGCGGGCTGACTGGCGGACATGAAGCGACTCCATTCGCTGCTTTAGTTCAACGACTCAGGCTCGGCCTGAATTGTGGTCGGAAGGTAAGGCCTTTGCAGGGGCATTGTCAAGACGAACGGATCGGCAAAGATTGCCGGTAAACGCTTGTCAAAAAACAACTTGCATCCACGCAGCGGCCAGATCACGTTACTCCCCTTATCGACTCTTGGACCTGGTAAGTTGGATCGATAATTCAGGATTTTCAGGTGCGGGAATGACTGGCGTCAAGAACAAGGGGGCAGGTACCAATCGCAAAATGGCCTGCAAGGTATTGTGCACGCGTCGTGCCTGCCCACAATTCGTCAGCTTTTTTTCAGGGCAGGGGCTCAGAAAATGTCAGCAGATCCTTGAAGTAACTGCGAAAACGACCGCCACGCAAACTTCCGGAAACCACGAGATCGCCCTTCGGCCCATTCGCGATTTTTGCCTGAAACCACTGACCACCAGAAATTGCGGCGTCATCCAGAAACATTCCCCGCGTTCGTGTGGTCTTCAGCGGGCAGGCGGAATCCCAAAGAATTCTGGGTTCACGACCGCTTTCCATTACGATCGCGCGGCGATGCGAGTGGTCCGTTCGTTCCAAACCCAGCAACCAGGAATTCGGCAGGGGCTCCTCGGATTCTCCGACCATGCGGCTGAGGTCTCCGTAACAAAACACGAGACCTTCATCGTCCTGCCGCATTTCAAGAAAGGCCCTCGCGACACCGTCGTGCAAGTGATCGCAGACCGGCGGATTGGATGAATACTGCTTCGCACGAAATCGCCATGCGTCTTCCAGCGCTTTTTGCATTTCCTGAGCCGGGCGGCGAAAGTAGCGGCTGACCTCACCTGCCAGTTGTTCCATATGCTCGTTGGGTCTTTCAGAAACTGTGCAGCAGGTGGCAAGGTCCTGCAGAAAGTCGTGCAGGATCTCCGCTCCGGGATCCAGAGCCGGCGGCTCGAAGGGCGCGCCCGCTGCGGCCCGACACGCTGCTGCGATCATGGCCGGACGTTCGATTCCGGTAGGCGAGCCGACACATGCAGGCCGTTGAGCGCCTGGATCGCAGAGGTGACCGAAAGTCCGGCAGCGGACTGCAGGAATTCGGCCAGTGATTTGACGGTACGTTTGCTGTTCGTTCTGTTCCGAATCGGATTTCGTCGTTCGAATTCCTTTCAGAGTCAGGCGCAGATCAAAACGCTGTTCAAATCCCTCACGCCATTTCTTCAGATTGGCTTCGGTCGCGCCGTGAATATGAGTGGTAAAGAAGGTTTCCAGATGTCTGGCAATGGCTTCGCGTTCTTCTCGAGTCAGCATCGCGGGGTCTGCCAGCTGCAGTCCGACGGATCGGTGATCCGCAACGCAGCGATAGAGATAGATTCGATCGTATTCACTGCGGAGCGGCAGTGCGGTGATCTGTCGTAAGCCGTTGCGAAGACTCTCTCCCGACATCGGAAAACAGTGGATTAATTCTGCCAGTTCAGCTCCCAGAATCCAGCCCGCATCGCGCTGACGAAATCCGGTGCCGTAGATTCCGGCGACTTCCACGCCGATCACAGTGACCAGATCATGCAGCATCGCAATCGCCTGGCGATCAACCACGTTTTCAATGACCTTCTGAGCTCCGACTTTGCCAAGTTCCGTTGCCAGCCACCACGCTCCTAATGCCGCGGGGTTTGTCGCTGCGAAGAGTCGTCCGGCATACAGTCCTCGCGACAGATACGAAAACCACGGTGATGCTTTCTGATAAACACCGTAACTGGAGATGGCTTTTTGAATGTAGCCGTACAGTTTGTTGGCGTTGTAGTGCTGCACGCTGACGGGAAGCTGCTCGAGCAACACCAGCACATGCAGGCAGATGCGGCTGGCGGCACGAGCCAGCTGGTCGAAGCTGGTTTCCAGCAGAGGATTCTGACTCTTCGGATTGTAGATTTTTGCCACGCGCTGAATGAGTTGCAGGGTTTCATCCCGATCGCATTCACATCCACTTTGTGCTCGACCGTATAACCATTGCGACGAATTTTTTCGTAGACTCGTTCGGCCTCCGCCTCCAGAAGCTGCCGAACGCTGCGATCCTGATCGCTCAGTCTCTGAAGCTGCCCTGACGTTTTTTGTGCATGAACATTTTCCAGAGGGTATTCCATGAATTCATGGAATCGCGCAAACCGCGACGTCAGATCGCGTTCTCGTTCTTCCAGTCGTTCCGCGCGGAACTCCAGTTCGGTTTTCAGGGCCTGTCGGACGCGATCAAACTCTTTTTGCTGTTCGAACCGCCGATGCTGTTCGGTGTTCAGTTTCGCCCGCAATGCCACAACTTCCGGATCCAGGTCGTGCTGCCGAGGCCAAAGCCAGATGAGGCTGCTCTGTCCGATCGCTGCTGCCGCCATCAGCCCCCACCATGCCGGATTTGCAGTTGGCAGACTTGTCACGGCGACGACGATCATCGTGACCGATGCCAGAGTGATCAGCGATGCGGCAATCCAGAATCGGCGGCTGGTCATTGAATGTATTCCCTGCAGCATTATTGGACGATGAACCACTTGTAGGATGGACATTCATGTCCGTCGCATGGCCATAAAACAATGTCGAAGCGAAGACTATTGTGCTTCGAAAGTCTTCCGGCAACGGACCATTGTCTGGTGAACGCCTCGAACATGATTGTCCAGGCTAGGTAATCGCAGCCTTTAAATAAAACAAATAAACGCCAGCGAGACATATAGCTCGCTGGCGTTTTCGATGAGTCGCAACACACAGTCGCCTGCGGCTTGCCGTTAAACAATCGACTGTTTCATCTTTTATTACTTCTTCAATTCTGATTCAATGACGCTGACGACTTCTTCGGCGTCCGGTTCTACCGGGGTCTTGAAGCGGGCGACCACTTTGCCTTCCTTGCTGACGACGAATTTTTCAAAATTCCATTTCACGTCGTCTTTGCTCTCGGCGTGTGTCTTGAGAAACTCGTACAACGGCGCCTGTTTCTCTCCGTTGACGTCGACTTTGCTCATCATTGGAAATGTCACTTTGTACTTATCGGTGCAGAATTTCTGGATATCTTTTTCAGTTCCAGGTTCCTGGCCACCAAACTGATTACACGGCACGCCGATGACGACCAGACCTTTTTCGCCGTATTTTTCATACATGGCCTGAAGTGGTTCGTACTGCGGTGTCTTGCCGCACTTGCTGGCTACGTTGACGATCAGGAGGACTTTGTCTTTGTACTCCGCCAGATCCACTTCCTTGCCTTCAATGTCTTTCAACT
>JBBJME010000009.1:0-51606 GCA_037719765.1 Planctomycetaceae bacterium | reverse complement strand
GTCGGGCGTGAAATCGCTTGTCCGGGTAAGGATGAGTGATGCGGGGACGAGGCAGATGCTGGGAACAGCACGTTTGTCGCCGCCAAATCCAGCAAGTTTGAGGTCACCGGTCGGGGTGTCGGAATTTCGTGATGTAAGCCCCCGAACTCGTCGCAGGCGATTTTTGCGTGCGGAGCGGATGTTGGGTTGGGTTGTTGTCAGTGACGGAGCTGCACAGCAGAAGGGCTGCGTCGTGGAGGGGCAGATGGGAGCGGCCGGAATCGCCGTCGGCGGCGGATGCTTGTCTGCGGTTCTGGCTCGACTCGGATGCACCAGACGGGGATGGAGTGGCCCGCCATTGGGGCTGCTGCCACAGAACGCTGGTCAGAGCGAGGGCCAGGGTTGAGACATGACATCGGACCGCCGACCGCTTCGGGGATTGATCCCGAAGGGCGATTCGAATGTTCCGGCGGAACTGTCTCTGCGAATGCTGACGGGGCCAGAGCTGTCTGAGTCTGTTCCTGACGTGGAGCGACTACTCGTCGCCGGCATCACCTTTCGTGCGATAGCTGTTGCCCTGGATGACAATCGCCTCCCCATGGTGCATGAGGCGGTCGATCATGGCGGTGGCCAGGGTGTTATCGACGTCGAAGATTCGGCCCCAGTCGCGGAAAGGACGATTCGTGGTGATCACGATCGATCCGGACTCGTAACGGGCCGCGACGACCTGGAACAACAGGTCCGCACCGCGCTTGTCGATGGGCAGATAGCCCAATTCATCCAGCAGGAGTAACGAAGGTTTCAGATACTGCTTGAGCGCCTGTTCCAGTGTGCCATTGATCTGAGCCCTGGTCAGCTTGTTGATCATGTCGATCACACGCACGAAGTGCACCGAGATTCCTCGTTCACAGGCGGTCCAGGCCAGCGCCGTCATCAGATGCGTCTTCCCGGTTCCCGTCGGTCCGATCAGCACAGCGCACTGATGCTGCTCGATGAATTCACAATCGAACAGCCGCAGCACCTTCTGTTTGGGAATGCGTTTGGGGAATTCGAATTCGTATTCCGCCAGGGTTTTCAGCTGCGGCAGTTTGGCCAGATTGATGCGGCGCTGCAGAGCCCGCTCGCGGTGGGCTGTCACTTCAGCTCCCGTCAGAGTCACCAGCACTTCCAGCATCGAGCAGTTCCGGCGAGCTGCTTCGTCCAGTGTCTCGCGGTAGATCGCCGCGATCTGCGTCAGATTCAGTTCGTTCAGGTGCTGAAGCAGCAGTTCGTGCAGTTTCTGTTGAGTCATGTTCCGGTTCCTCTTCACATTGAGACAGATGGTCGTACTGACCGGGGTCGGGTTCTTCCAGATCGGTTTCCGCCAGGAGTTCCTCGCGGCGCGGACGGACCTGCGTGGGCGACGGCAGTTCGCGTCGCCGACGGTCTTGCAGCAGGATGGTCTCCACATAGGCCGCATCGAATGTCAGCCATTCATTGGCGCGAGCGATGGCCGCCACGACATCCTGTCTGCCATAGAGATGCACGAGATTGAGCAGTCGTCGCAGGTGGACCGTGGCCTTCACCGGCTGACGCCGCAGCTCCAGATGAAATTTGCGTGCTTCCTCACCGAGCGCATCGAAGGCCTCTTCGATGTCACGAGCCCGCACGCGGCTTCTGAGCTTCAGAGCCTCCAGGCGATGATCGGGCAGACTGATCAGCTGGTTGCGGTCGTAGCTGCGGGCATGAACCGCCGCGACTTCGCCGTTGGCAATCACGCGCACCTGCGTGTCGCTGGCCCGAATCATTACGGTTGTGTTCTGCAGCCTTGGAGGAACCGAGTAACGATTCCCGTCGAAGTGGACGCGCGCATGGGAACTCACGATCGCCGGAACCACTTCGTCAGTATCGAACGCAAATCCTGGCAACGGACGGAGGACACCGGACTCCTGAGCGAATCGATCGACCGGTCGTTGCCGTGTCGTTTGATGCAGCCGAACGTTGGCGACTTCATCACGCCAGGTGACAGCGAATCGCCGATAGTCGTCCCAGCACACCAGTTCGTCCTCCCGGCCTGCCAGCGCATTTCGCTTGACGTAACGGACGCCCGCCTCGACGGTGCCCTTAGATTCCGGATCTCTCCGCTCGCAGGCAATCGGTTCCAGACAGAAGTGGCCACAGAGTGCCAGAAATTCCGGATGCAGACAGGCGTGACGGCCCGAACCATTCAGCACAGCGGCTTTCAGATTGTCGAAGATAATCCGCCGCGGACTGCCGCCGAAGAACGTCAGAGCATTCGCGATCGCCCGGTAGAATTCCGCCTTCCGCTGCGACAAAGTGAATTCGATATAGCACATTCGGCTGTAACACAGCACGGCCACAAAGACGGACACCCGGCGCTGAGTGCTGCCGATGCGGATCTGACCACAGTGCCCCCAGTCAACCTGCATGGCCTGTCCCGGTTCGTACTCCACTTCCTGATAAACACGACCGCGTCGTGGTCGGACTTTGCGAAGATAGATCCGTACAATCGTCAACTGACCACGGTAGCCATCCGGGCCACGGCGAATCTCTTCCAGCACACGGGCTGCCGAAAGCTGTGGATACCGAGCCATGAGCGCATCGATCTTTGGCTTGTAGGGATCGAGCAGACTGCCTCGTGGAGCACTTCGCTTTTCCGCTGGTGGATGGTCCATGCGGAGTGCCCTGGCGACGGTCCTGCGGCAGCAGCCTAATTGCAGAGCGATGGCGCGATGTGACAGCTTTTCGACTTCGACCAGCCGACGGATCTCGGCCCATTGAGAGACCTTCATGATTCGCTCCCTGCGGAATTTCCTGCCGAGTTTCCTGCCGAGCGAAACAGATCACCGAGCGACTGCAAGCCACTGCGGTGCAGCACCGGCTGCTGCAGCGAGAGCACCTGAGTCAGCGGTCGCTGCCAGGCAATCAGATCCAGCGTGACCAGTTCGGCCCGCGCATCGGAGACCGCCTTTTCCGGCAGCCTCAGACGCACGGCGATGGTGGCGTCGCTGTAGAACGAGAGCCCCTGCTGATCACTGACCGCAGTGAAAAAGAAATACAGCAGGATCGCGTCACGCGAGAGTCGCGCGGCGTAGTCCTGCAGGAATCGGCGGTCCACCCATGAAAACCCTTCATGAGGCGGGCGGCGGACGCGATTGGGAAGCAACAGTCGTTTCTGGATCATAGACTTCATGGAAAATATCCTCCTTTCGGTCGCCAAACGGTACCGAGACATCTGGCGGCGCCCTATACGGTCGGACGACATCCGAGCCTGTGGCTGTGACCTCGCCGGTGACTGCTGAATCTCGATCGGCGGAAGAGGCACGGCGGGCAGCCTGCCGCCTCTGTGCCTGCAGTCGGCATTTGATCTGACCGGCGAACGTGTTGCGCCACAACCACTTCCGTTCACGATCACGAACTCGCTGCATCGCATGACGGCATTCGTGACTGCAATAACGAGCCGGGCATCGGCACGAGGGACGTGGTGATTCGTAACAGCCGACGCGATCACAAATCAGCCCGGAATTTTTTCTGCTGCGTGACCACGCATCTGGCGGATCAGGCTGTTCCGCTGGCATGACCGGCTCAATCAGCGGTGGCGGATCTGTCTTCAGACGCGACTTGCGCTCGCGAGTTTCTCTGGCGGCAGCCGCACGTTCCTCACGAACTTCCGGCCGTTGCCGACGCACTCGCTGCCGTTTCGCCGCCTGCCAGCGATACACCAGCCGTAAACATTCAGGGTCCTGACAGTAACGCTGATTACCGGATCGCACATCGAAGATCCGACCGCACCCTTTCCGCAGACAAACGCGAGGTGGAAATCCGGAATTTCCAGGCGACAGTGGCGAGGCGCTGCTACACTGATTGTGTCCCACGGGAGGTCTTGCTCCCCTCGGGTCCGCCCGATCGGCTCTGCGAAAGCCGTTCGGGCACTTTTATTGAGGCTCCCCACGCTCGACAGCCTCGCCCGCCAGAGAACTTAGCTCACCCCTCCGGTCGCCGCGAAACATTTCTGCCCTTCGACCCACCAGGCATGCTGCCGGCACGACTTCATCCCGCTCCTCAACGATCCGCTGCGCGAAGGAAACTGCAGGGAAGGAAACGCAGAAGTAAATGCAGGAGAGTTAAATTTTTCGAAGGAAACAATCACAGGAAGGAAACGCGGGAAGTAAACAAACCCTTGTCCCAGTGGGGGCGTTCAACCTGCTGAAAACGGGGGCGACGAACGTGCTGTTCCCAGGCGTTCCCACGTCAGGCTTTTCTTATTGGCCGAAAGGCAGGGACTGCTGCGTAACGTCCCACGGCATCGGTTGCCGCTGTGCTGGCTTGTCATACACCGGCATCCCGATTGCCGCGCGACACTCCTGCAGAGTGCTCCCGAGACGTCTGGCGATGATGTGCCAAGAGACATTGGCACCGCGTGCCGTGCGGATGAACTCGATTTGCTCGCTGGTCATAGCACACCGTCGAGTCGATCGACCGCCCACAAATCGCCGCTGTCATCGTCGGCCGCCGGCACTGGCTTTGCGGTCGGCAAGTCGAGCAACTGGTGCAACTCCTCAACGGTGACTCGTAGGTGACCTGCGATTCGGTCGAGCGGGATTCCGTTTCTTACGCCTTCTCCAGCCTCTGAGATTTGATCGGCGTCTCGATAGGGCAGACTCATATCCCGGCCTCCTGCAAAGCCTGGCGTGCGGCCTCAGACTGCCGACGTCGCTGTGCTGGACTGATCGCAGCAGGAGCGGGAGACTCATCGGGATTTTGTGCTGCGATGAATCGGCAGATAGCTTCCTTCGATGTTACGCGACGGCCACCAATCAACAACGTTTCCAGCTTGACGCCTTTGACGCCTTTCTGGATCCATCTTGCCATCGTCGCATCTGAAATGCCGTTCGGAGGAAATGCCCTGCATGCCTCCCCGAGTGTGATGATTGTTTCTGCTTCAAAGTCGATTGCCATAACGAAAAAACCTCCCGAGAGTCCATTGCTGTGACTGATTGGCACTGCATGGGTCGGAAGGTATTTGATGGTTTTCGTTGATTCAGTAAGTTCTAGGTTCCCGGAACTTCCGGAACCAAACTTTCAATCAACTCGATGTTTTTTCTTCGTCTTGTGTGTGATGTAACGGAACAATTCTTGAGCCGATCGGCGGTTGATTGACAGCGTTGTCTGAAGTGCCGTAGCGGTTTTTACGGTTTTAGCATCGATCAATCTTCGTGCCTCTGTTTCGGCTTCAGGTGTCCATAGCGAATCTGATTTGTCGCCATGTGTCTCGTGGAATCGACGTTCCAAAAATTCAAACTCAAGTTCTAAATTCGGTTGAATCAGTGACGAGTTGTACTCCAGTTTCCAGAGGCTTCTGCCTGCTTTGATTGCATCAACATATCGCGCATGGATGCAGGTGTGTTCCGCGGCCTGCAGAACGATGTCGGACCATGTAAGTGAGTGCCATTCGCAATGAGAGACGACAGTGTTTCGCGGAAACCATGCTTGCGGCAGATTCTCGTAAAGTCTTCTTACGTGCGGAGTGACCAGCCGCATATCTAACGAAATTGTTTCAACGAGTTGAATCAATTCGTCGTCTGGCGCGAGGACGTTCGCCCAGAAACTCAACAGATTCAAACCATCGTTGAGCTTTACAATAGATCCAGCAAACTCTTCAATTGCGAGCGATTCGATTTTTTCCCAATGACCTGGCAGCGGGTTCTGAATAATGTGCGAGATAATCCGCAGATTCCTCAACCATTTTTCGTTCGCAGTTGAGATATCGCGTTTCGCCGCAATGACGATTTGCGTCTCAACAGATGTTTTTTTCTTTGCCACAATTATCAACCTCTGAAAGTCGATTTCTGAATTGAAAAAAACGCGGGAAACGAGTTTCAGAATTCTCGCTTGTCGGGGATCAGCCTATCCAGCGTTGAACGAAGTGTATCAAATCAACCGATCTTCCGTGCCACTTCCGCCGCCCGGGCGTTGCCGATCTTTGCGTAATGCTCTGTCATGTTCGCTGTACTGTGCCCGAGAACGCTTTGAGCGTGCTCCAAACCGAATTCATCGCGGACAACTTCGGCGGCAGTGTGACGCAACTGGTGAGGCACCCAGCGTGCAATTTCAAGTTTATCGCATACCCGAGTGATCGCCCGGCAATATGCCTGCCTGGTCATCTTGAACAGCTTCGCGTCCGGATCGGCTGAAAGATACCTCGCCAGAATCAATTGAGCTTTCGGCCCGAAGTGCAGAGTACGACTTTTCCCGTGGTGCCTGCATTTATTGTCCGACAATTCAGCCGACCAAACGTTCCCGGTTCGATTCAGCATCCCGGTCGTCATCATCAGCAGCTCGCCCGATCTTGAACCTGTCAGCCGCTGCACGTCGATCAGATCGCGTACCAATGGTCGGACGAGTTTTTTGATGGCCTCAATACTGTCGTCATCGACAGAAGTTCTTGGCGGATTGTCAGGAGCCTCTGTGCGTCCTTCGAGTAGCGGCGCAACGCACTGCAATCGTGTGAGAACGCCGGGTTCAATCAGTTCATTCGCAACAGCATGTTTGAAAACGCGACGAATGCGGTTCACTCCAGCATTGACGGACGATCGCACCCAGCCGAATTTGATGAACTTCTCCCGCACGGCCTTAAGTGATAGCGGCCCGAAGTCCTTCGCAGGGATCATGCCGTACAACTCGTTCAGCGGTCGAACGGTCGATTCAATGATCCCGTATTCAGTGGTCAGCTTGCCGTTTTTGACGTAGTGCCGTTTGGCGTGATTCAAGAAAACGAGAATCAGCGTGCCTACGCTGGGACCTGGATCGTCGGATTCGGGGCAGGTAGTACTACCTCGCTTTGACCGTGCGATCGGGTCAATTATTTGACCGCTGACGACCTTGGCGACGATCTCCCCGTAACGAATCCGGCTTTCTTCAGATCCGTAGAGACCGAGATAAACCGTTTTTCCGTTGACGTAACAGCGGGCCTGGCCAGTCGGTTTGTGGAGTCCGTAGGTAGGCAGTTTTGGAGCTTTCATCAGTGCAGTTCCTCAAAAGTAGGTAGTGACTACCTACGAGATTTAAGGTTTTCTACTGCACTGACGAACGTCGTCAGGTAACGTAAATCGTTTCAGTTTCAGAACTTAAGAAAAGTCGGGGCGACACGATTTGAACGTGCGACTTCCTGCTCCCAAAGCAGGCGCTCTAGCCAAGCTGAGCTACGCCCCGGATGTTTGAAGACGGTTGCACTGGATTACCAAATGAACCAACGACAAACATTTGACACACTCTCCTTCGAATTGGTTCAAAGGACGGCGTGCGGGACGGAGTGTAGCGTGGTCGGGTCTGCTATACCAGAGTTCCTGGTTTAAGTTCTTACAGGTTCGAAAGAGCTTTTTTGAATTTGTTCAACGCTCTTGCAGAAACTGCGCGTTGCCGTTTTGATTGCAGAATTGGCCGGAATTAACGGAGAGAGACAACTGCCAGCCTCATTAGGATGCGTCCTTACGGCTCTCAGACGCGAGAAACTCGTGAGTCCTGCAGGAACGCCTTGAGTTGGGTCGACGAAGATTTGCACCCGCTGCGTGGAAAGCCAGCAGGTTCGGCACGAATGATTCTCCACGATCAGTTTGAATCTCAATACTGATCAACAGGACGAGCCGAATCCACTCTGCCAGGCGGTTTGTGTGTCTTCGCTCTTGTCCATCACTTTATCAAGATGCAAAAGCCGAGATGCAGGACAAGACAGCCTACTCTGCTACGATTCCGTTCATTGTGGCGGAACCTTTGCCATCATCGCCCGCCAACTCCCGTACTCGGTAGGAGTTAAGATTGTCAATAAAAACGAGGCCCGACGAAGGCCGAAACAAGTCCCCCTTTAATGTTGTGAGAACTGATGGCAATCAAACCGAGCCACTGTCAGCTGTGGCGCAACACACAGTTGCGTCGGGTGCGTTCTGGGGTTTTCTGACGACACAGTTCCTGGGGGCCTTTAACGACAACTACTTCAAACAAATGGTGTTGCTGACCTGTGCGAGCAACGTCGCCGTTGTCGCGGGAACGACGGCCGCAAATCCGGATCGGCAGTCTCTGGCGATGGCGGCGTTCGCATTTCCGTTTATTCTCATGTCAGGACTGGGGGGATTCCTGTCCGATCGTTGTTCGAAACAGCGCGTCATCGCAGGCTGCAAGCTCGCCGAGATTCTGATCATGACCATCGCTTTGGTCGTGCTGCTCATCCCTGGACTCAGTGCGGACGCGCAGTTGATCTGGATGATCTCGGTGCTGAGCCTGATGGGGGCTCACAGCGCAATCTTCGCACCGTCGAAGTACGGAATTCTGCCGGAACTGTTTCGCGGTGACAAGCTGCTGCCGGTGAATGGTGCCGTGCAGATGACGACGTTTCTGGCGATCATTTTTGGCACGGCCTGCGCGGGATTTGCGCTGGATCAGATCCGAGATTCGATGTGGATCGGCAGTGCGATTGCTGTCTGTATTGCCGTAGTCGGAGCTCTGGCTGCCTTGCTCATTCCAGCGACGCGCATTGCCGAGCCTGCCTTGAAACTCAAATTGGAAAATCTTGCGATTCCTGCGAATATTGCCCGACTGATTTTGCGAGAACGAGGATTGCTGATGGCGATTCTGGTTACGTCGATCTTCTGGTTTCTGGGCGGTGTGACTCAGATGGCCGTGAATACGCTGGGTAAGTCGACAATGCAACTTAGTTCCACGCGCACGAGCTTAATGGTCGTATGCATTGGAATTGGGATCGCTGCCGGATGTGCGATGACGGGTTACTTTGGGAAAAATGGAAATGGGCGGCGTTGGGTGACCGTTGGTGCGTGGCTCCTGTGCCTGGAGCTGTCAATTGTGGCATTTTTGGGAAGCGGACAGCTTGGCATTCCTGCAAGTTCATGGATTGTCGATGCCAATTTTTTCACGTCGTTGCTGAGGGCCGATGGTCTGGAATGGGGATTGCGGCTGAACATGATCCTGCTGGGCGGTGCGGCGGGCATGTTTGTGGTACCTGTGCAGGTTTATCTGCAGCAGGCACCTCCGGATGGCCTGAAAGGGCGGCTGCTGGGGGTTCAAAATCTGATCACGTGGATTGGCATCCTTCTCTCCGCCCTCTATGTCCATGTCGGCAATCTGTTGCTGAACATGTGTTTCGGGCCGAGCGGCGAATCACGATACCAGTGGATGATTTTTGCATCGCTCGCCGCGCTGATGCTGCCGATCTGTTTGCTCTATCGCTTACCGAAAGTTGAACGCGAAAGTGCGACAAGTACGTCCAGATAGCGAATTACATTGCCGATGGGGAGTCAGAGTCGAACCAGCAGCAGCAAGACTTGCCGTCTGATCCGGAGCGAAATCACCAGCTGGATCAGCCAGGCCCGACCACTGGATCGGTCCACACTCGGAATGACTGAAGCTGATTTCTTCCGAAGGTCGTCGTGAGCGCCACGTCCGCGGCATCACGACCTCGCGCCATCAGGATGCGTCCAATGCGAGGTATGTTGTTCCTCGCATCAAAGGCGTACCATGAACCACCGAGATACACTTCGAACCACGCACTGAAATCCATCGGGCTGTCAGCGGCTGGCACACCGATATCTCCAAGATACCCTGTGCAATAGCGTGCAGGGATGTTCAGGCTGCGGCAAAACGTAATCGCCAGATGCATGAAGTCCCGGCACACACCGGCTCGTTCTCGATAAACTTCGCAGGCGGTGCGATTGGCTCTGGCCTGTTGGTAGTCAAACCGGATGTGCCGGTGCACGAAGTCACACACCGCCTGCACTAAAGACCATCCTGCCGGCAAACTGCCAAACTGATTCCACGCGATGTCCCTCAGCTCACTGTCCACTTCGCAGTACCGGCTCGCCAACAGGAACAGCAGGACGTTGTCCGGCAACTCTTCCACCGGATGCTGTTGAGAATTCAATGCCTGCACATCAGGCATGCCAGTGTCTTCCACAATCGCATCGTTCTTCAACACAACACGCCCTGCGGGCACGACCATCCGAGAGCATCGATTTCCGTATCCATCCTGATATCCAGTGACAGAAACTGGAGGCTCGATCCGCAGATTCTCAGGCTTGCGGATTCGGGAAGCAAACTCGGGATGGATCAGCCCCAGTGCGAGCAACGGCGTTGGTTGCTCGAACAAAAACGCAACTTCGTATCCAACGCAGATCAGCATGGATGTTGTTTCCTGAGGGGGCGAATTCATGAGTGGTCATTCTTGCTTGAGCCGACGATGGAGTATTCAGGCCTGGAACGCGAAATCATCCTTTTTCACCGGCATGAGCCGCCGCAGAGAAAAGACGCTTCAGCAATCGCCTGCAAGTTCTAAGCCATAAACAGCAGGCACTTCAGACGACGGCAATAAGTGCTCATGTATTCCGCACTTATGTTGAAGCATTTAGCGGAATTCCTTTACCACCCGATTCATATTGTGGAATGTCCTGTGTCGTTTTACAAGAAACTCCCCATCCGTTTCTGGACCGCGAACTCGTGCCGACTTTTTGCGAAAACAGCCGCCTCCTGGACCACTCCAATCACCATGAGCCGTATCCTGTCTGGGCAATGGAGAGCCTGGGCGTTGCCCGAGATTCGCTTTCGAACAGCAAAATTTGGCACAATGCGGACTTCCTGTATAAAGACTAAACATTGTGCTTGTGTCCGAGTAAGATTCGCGCGAAGAAAATCGGATCTTTAACCTGTGTGACACCTTTATTCAACTCGAACACACTCAAGGCGTGCTGACATTGCTTTTCATCCGGATCATCATGGCAGTTTGTATCACGGGGCAATTGTCAGCCAAACCGAGCGACGATGCTGTTGATTTCGAGACTCAAATCCGCCCGCTGCTCGTGCAGCACTGTGCGAAGTGTCATGGTGCAATGGTTCGGAAGTACGGCCTGCGTCTGGACGCAAGGCACTCCGCTTTCAAAGGCAGTGACAGCGGGCCGGTGATCATTCCCGGCAAGGCGGATGAAAGCAGACTGTTTCAACGGATTACGACCACCATCGACGAGGAGCGTATGCCTCCGGAAGGACCGTCGCTGCACGCAGCGGACATCGACCTGCTGAAACGCTGGATCAATGCCGGCGCGGACTGGCCGGAAACGGAC
Source organism: Planctomycetaceae bacterium (assembly GCA_037719765.1). GTDB lineage: Bacteria > Planctomycetota > Planctomycetia > Planctomycetales > Planctomycetaceae > SXXK01. Next base: position 40,507 of record JBBJME010000009.1, on the reverse strand, counting down.
TACGACCGCGAAGCAGCCCGCGATCCGCGACTTGACCACTGGGCCTGGCAACCCGTGCTTAACGACTCGTTGCCAGCGCTGTCTGCGCATTTCGATACGATGCCTGTGAATGACATTGATCGATTCATTCTGGCAAAGCTGAATGAAAAGCAACTTACTCCGTCGCCGGAAGCCGATCGTCGCACTTTGATTCGTCGTTTGTCGTTCGATCTTCATGGTCTGCCACCAACGCCTGAGGATGTCGATGCGTTTGTCAACGATGCCGCTCCGAGGGCAGTCGAAAGACTGGTGGATCACCTGTTAGCATCGCCGCATTACGGCGAACGCTGGGCGCGGCACTGGCTGGACATCGCACATACCGACACGCACGGTTCGAACGTGATCAACGCCGTGACAACGCATGGCATTATCGCGATTGGGTGATCAGGCGCCAACTCCGATATGCCGTATGATCAGTTTCTGCGTGATCAGATTGCGGGCGACGTGTACGTCCCAACGACTCCCGGCTGTTGCCGCGACAGGATTCCTGGCAGCAGGTCCCTCGACTTGTCGGACAGGCCGAAACGCCAAGTCCCGTACTGAAACGGCTGGCTCGGGCAGATGATCTTGACGACATGGTGACGCAGGTAATGACGGCGACCTGCGGAATCACGATCAACTGCGCGCTGCCATGATCATAAACTCGACCCGATCTCGCATGAATACTACTCGCTGTGGGCAGTTTTCGCAGGTGTCAAACGCGGAGATCGGATTCTGTCATTGGCTGAGCAACAACAACTGACCCAAAAGAAAACGGAACTCGATGGACAACTCACTGTCGCTCGAGCTGAGCTTTCGCGACTGCAGGGCAGCGGCTGGAGTCTGGCGGATATCGTGGGTGGGGGCGATGGCCACGGATCCGGCAAAGCGGCTGCTGCGATTGATCCGCTTTCAGGCAGCGTGACGGAAGCCCGTCGGGGTTTCTGGATGCGGCTCAGCCGAATCAATTCATAAAATCCAGTCAGCCGTTCGATGGCGTGGTGATTCCCGACGGTGGCGAATCCGGGAGCGTGCCAATCACGTCTACCGGCATCGTCGCGACCAACGTCCCGGACACGAACGGTCAGGCATGGGATGCAATTCGCAACGGGCCGGTGAATTCACAGTTTTCCACGGAACTGGGCGGCATTGATTATACCAGGGGCGGTCATACGCTGTTGTCATTGCATGCCAACTCTGCGATCACGTTTGATCTGAAAGCACTGCGCGCCGCCGGACCCGCGGAGGTCGTCAATCTGAACGCTCAAGCCGGATACTTTGGACAAACACCGCGCTCAGGTGCCAGCTTTCACGTCTTCGTGGACGGGGAACTGCAGGCAGAACGAAAAGCCTTCGGACGTGACGATGGGCTGGTGGACATCGATGTCCTTATCCCGGCACTTGCTCAGTTTCTGACGCTGATGGCCACCGACAACGGCAACGGCATCGGTCACGACCAGATTTGTTTTGCCGACGCCGTTCTGCGTTCGCCTGCGTCCGCGCAGTCACCAGAAGATCCGGCAACGATCACCACGCTGAAGCAGCGGATGGGTGAACTGCAGCAGCAACTGGATTCACTGCCGGCCCCGGAGAAAATTTACGCGATCAACGCTGAGACCCCGCCACCCATTAAAGTCCTGCTGCGTGGCAATCCCGAACAACCTGGCGACGAAGTCACACCGGGAACAGTTTCGTGCGTGCAAATGCCGGCCTCTTTGGGCACTGCAGATTTTACCGACGCCCAGAGACGCATTGCGTTAGCCGATTGGATTGTGTCACCACAAAACTCTCTCACCGCCCGTGTCATTGTCAATCGTTTGTGGCACCATCATTTTGGCATTGGAATCGTAAATACTCCGAGCGACTTTGGACTTGGAGGCAGTCAGCCATCGCATCCGGAACTGCTTGACTGGCTGGCGCTGCAACTGCAGGCAAACGGCTGGTCACTAAAGTCCATCCATCGCCTGATCTGCCTGAGCGCGACGTATCGACAGGCATCAGATTCAACGACGGATCGTTCCGAGTCGCTGCGAAATCCGGCACAAACTGTCGATGCCGACAATCGTACCCTGTGGCGTCAGAACCCCCGGCGGCTGGATGCCGAATCTCTCCGCGACGCCGTGCTGGAAGTCAGTGGAAAACTGGACCGGAAAATGTTCGGTCCCGGATATCGTGACTTCGACTACAAGGAAGAATACGCTCCGGTCTACACGTATGTCACTGCGGATCGACCTGAACTCTGGCGACGCAGTATTTACCGTTTTGTCGTTCGCACATCGCCCGATCCGTTCCTCGCAACGCTCGATTGCCCCAACGCTGCCAACTTGTCCCCCACGCGCAACGTCACCACAACGGCCTTGCAGTCCCTCGCCCTTTTGAACAACGAATTCATGCTGAAACAAGCGGAATACTTCGCCGCCAGACTGGTTGAGAATCCTGATTCCAGTTCGACGGAGCAGGTCGCACTTGCGTTCCGGTCAGCGTTTGGGCGACGGCCGTCGGCCGCGGAGTCAACGGCGTCCGTTGCCTTTATCAAGTCAGCCGGACTGGCAGAATTCTGCCGCGCTCTGCTGAACGCCAATGAGTTTGTTTATATCGACTGACACGAAAGACTGTGATTGATGACGATTGAGTTCAATTTCGAATGCCAGTCCGCCGCAAGGCGGCTCGTAAAACTGGCTCTGGAGGAAGATCTGGGGGATGTCGGCGATCTCACGAGCCTTTCCACGATTCCGTCAGATTTGAATGCAACTGTGAATATTGTGTCGCGCCAATCGGGTGTAGCGTGCGGACTCGCGGTGCTGCCGATTGTGTTTGAGGAGCTTTCTGCTGCTTTGACCGTGGAGTATCAAATCGACGATGGCGATACCGTATCTGAGCAGACGTTGATCGCTTCGCTCATCGGTCCCGTGCAGGCCCTGTTGACCGGCGAACGCACGGTGCTGAACTTCATGACGCTGCTCAGTGGAATCGCGTCACGCACGGCAGAGTTTGTGGCAGAAGTCCAGCACACGAAAGCCATCATTCTTGATACCCGAAAAACATTTCCCGGTTATCGCCTGCTGCAGAAGTACGCGGTCCGCTGCGGTGGCGGAACAAATCATCGGATGGGTCTGTACGACGGCATCCTGATTAAAGACAATCACATTGCTGCCCGCTGCGATTCGACCTGTGCGGCCGCAGTTGCTGATGCTCGTCGTTATGCAATCGCTCACCATGTGAATCCAAAAATCGAAATTGAAGTCGATTCGTTGCAGCAATTACAGGATGCACTTCGAGAGTTACCGGAGATTGTCCTGCTGGACAACATGACTCCGGCGATGCTGAAGCAGGCGGTCGCAATCCGGGACGCGTCGGAATCCTGTTCGACGCTGCTCGAAGCGTCCGGTGGAGTGACACTGCAGACCGTCCGCGCCATCGCGGAAAGCGGTGTGGACCGCATCAGCATCGGAAGCCTGACACATTCGTCGCCCGCAATGGACATCGGATTCGACTGGCCCTGGTGATTTCGACTGGTGACGGATCGGCAGTTTCCAAACGAAATTGAACGGCGATAGTGTGAATTATTGATCCCGGTGAAATGGCAGAATTGACATGTTGCCGACGCCGTGAGACTTTGGACCTGCCGGAAACGTTCCGAATACTCACGAATTCGACTGTCAAGAGCCATCACGGCACTGGCTGAACGGGCGCTTCAGTATTTGAGCTGAGCATCGCCAGAAAGGCACTCTTCATGCGATCAACGGCCGTCGGCAGGGGACCAGGCATAGTGGCCCCGGACGCCAGTTTATGGCCGCCCCCGCCGAATTGCTCAGCCACGGCGGCAACGTTGTTTGGTACTCGACTTCGAAGACTGAATTTGATCTGCCCCGTCTGAAGTTCTACGGCAACGAAAGCCGCTTCTGCACCGCCTACCGTCAGGCAGACATTGACCAGTCCTTCTGTATCGGAAGGGACCGCACCGGTTTCGGCCATATCTTTGCTGTCGGCGTAGATCCACGCAAGGCGTCCTTCGGCTTCAACCTGCGTCCGCGCCAGCACTCGGCCGCCCAGGCGAACGCGTGCAAGCGATGACTGTTCGTGAACAAGATTGTAGACATAATGCGGAATTGCGCCGCAGTCCATGAGTCTGGCAGCAATCTTCATCGTCCGCGCGCTGGTGGATGGGAATCGGAACCAACCCGTATCAGTGGCAATTGCAGCGTACAGCCAATTGGCAACTTCCGAGTCAAACGTCACGCCGAACTCTTCCCCAATCTCACAGATCAGTTCACCAGTCGCCGCCGATTTAACGTCCTTCAGTTCGATCGCATTCAGCTGATCGGAACTGACGTGATGATCAATCACGACGCGTTTGGCGGCAGAGGCCTGGATGAAATCTGCCATGGAACCCAGTTGCTGCCATGCACTGGTGTCCACGATAATGACCACATCGTGCTGAGGAATCGTCGCTTTGGTGACAGTATCATTTAATTTCAGAATCACGCCGGGCGGATTCATGAACTGCAGATTTGCCGGGGGCGCGGAGGCGTTGACGATGGTTACTTTTTTGCCCATCGCCAGCAAAATCGCCCTCATCCCCAGTTCGGAACCTAAGGCATCCGCATCGGGCCGAACGTGACTCGAAATCAAAACACGACTCGTTTTCGTCAATCACCGTTTTCAACGGTGTCCAGTCCATCGCCGACACAAATCACTCCGCTGTTCAAGTAGTATTGGGCACGATCGATTGTTCCGGCCCTATGGCTCGCTTTGCCGCGTGGTATACGCGCCAATTACTCATGGTCGGAGAATCACGCCGGAGTTGCAAGTTCCGCCGCAGATCAAATACGGAACCAGGACAAATTCCAGCTTGAACGCTGAATCATCCGGTGCTGGACTTCGCTGAAAAAACGCCGCTGCGTACTGCGGCGTTCAGGTTGTGGAGACGGAAAGATTCAGAGGCGATAACGGCGTTCATTCACGGTACGGCATCAGAAACCAAGCGGCGGTGGATCAATGCCGCCGCCGGGAGCAGGTGCCTGTTCTTCGCCGAGTCCAGGCGCGGGAGCTGGCTCATCGTCGCCATGCGGCTCGATACCAACGTCGTAGCACAAGTGATGCAGGATCGCTTCGACGGCACTTGATTTTTCAATGATTTCGCCGGACGCTACCTGACGTGTGTGATTACGGGTCCACTGTCGTAAGTCGTCCTCCAGATGGTGCAACAATCCGTCCATTTGAGTGACTTGTTCTCGGATCGCGTCACGATCACCCTGATGTTCTTTAGCATGGACGTATCTTGACGATTCAAGCAGCGAATACGCTTCCTTGTAGGTTTCATTGAAACCGGGGTTGTGCTGGTAGTTGTAAAACATATCGAGGCACAGTCGATTGACTTCAGTTTCAAGCCGTCCTGCCAGATCTTCACAGCGGGAAAATCCGCCGAACTGAAGTTGAACGGGCTGGGCCACCTGAACGGGATGCAGTTGTGCCGAATGAAACGATGATGGTGCCAACCGGACGATCGGAGTTGGCGTGTAGTAGTGAACGCCGTCCTGCACGTAAAACGATCCAGAGTTATGATGAACGCCGCGATTTTGCGGGACAACGAAGTGCCAGCTGCTGTTACCGAAATTGCGGCCGTGATGATGGATCACGTCCACATGGTTGCCGTGCTGAACCAAGTGGTCGTGCCCAGCGCGGATGCGCTGAGCATTCGCGGGAGCGGCGAAAAGCAGCGCACTGCAGCCCGCCAGAGTTAAGAGAAATGGAAATCGTGACATGTCGAAAAGCCTCCTTTTTGATTGGTTCGCAAGACCACAGTCGTACTACAATGTGACGTTTCAGATGATTCGACGCATGTTAGACACAAGTATACGAAGCTGTGGCTTGTCTTGAATTGAACTTCGTTCCGGCGAAGTCACTTGGAATCTTATCAGCAAACAGCGTTTATGCCAAACCTGCGTGAAGTCCGTTCCCGCTAAGAACGAACCCTGAAACACACTCTGCCGCGACTCACCTCTCGTGAAATTGATGCGGCGCAGAATCGACAGCGGCTTTAAAGAGAACCTGAGCGGGATTAATAGCCTTGAACTTGCCCTTGTTCGCAGTGATCTCGAACGCCTGGGGGACGGATTCAAGGCCGTAAAGCTGATGGGTGATTGTCGATTTCAATTGAACGCGGCCCGATGCCACAAGACGGACCGTATGTTCCAGATGCGACTGGGTGCTGATGTCCGGAAACAAATAACGCAGACTGCGTTCCCGCAACAGATCGATGTTCATTTCGAAGGGTGCACCAAACCAGGAGACGCCGATGAGTTTGCCGCCTGAGCGAACTGCATCGATGGCTTGCCTCACAGTTTCTGTCCCGGCCATTCCTTGTTTTGGACTGCCCCCGGCACATTCAAAGACGACATCAGCGCCATTGCCTTCGGTCAGATCCTGAATCGCCGCGACGACGTCGCACGTACGCGCATTCAGCGAGTGATCGGCTCCCAATTCTTTTGACATTCGACACGATTCGTCACGCACATCCACCGTAATGATTCTTCCGGCCCCGCTGATCCGGGCAATCTGTAGGCACTCCAGTCCCATACTCCCCTGGCCGAAAATCACGACAGAATCCCCCATGCACAGCTGAGCGGTTTCAACGGCAGCCACACTGTCGCTCAGTGACTGCAGACACGCGGCTTCGCTGTCGGAAATACAATCATCGACTTTCACCAGAGAGATTTCCGGCAGGATGGCAATGTCACTGAAACATCCTGGCAGATCGAATCCGATGACCGGACCTTTCCGGCAGAGATAACTTCGTTCCGACAGACACAATGGGCATTTTTCACAGGGCAGTTTTGCGCGTGCCGCGATGCGATCTCCCACTTTGAAGCGATGAACACCTTCGCCGACTTCCACGATTCTGGCGCAGAACTCATGTCCAAAAAGCTGTACCGGTGCTTCGCTTTCCAGTCTCCGTTGAACGCGATCGTAGGCCAGCGTCGGAATACCGAACGCCAACTGAGCCTCAGTCACGCTGGGCTGAACACAGAGTGGTTCCACCAGAACATGACGTGCCTTCAGTGCGGGGACAGGGACATCATCCAGGCGAAAATCGCCGAAACCATAGAATCGCCAGGCACGCATTGAGTGAGCTCCTTCAGGATGTTTGCAGAACGAATTTCTGCAGAGTGTGACAATCCGGCGAAACATGCCCTCGGTTGGCTCCCGCAGACCAGACTACCTCCGACACATACACATCGCCGTGCGAGTCGATTCTGATATCGTGCGGTGCATAGAAATCGCCGGGAGCCGTGGGATCATTTCCGCCACCCCAGCGGACCAGTAATTGACCATCGGGTGCAAAGACACTGACGCGCCCGCCGGTTGCCTCTGGATGGGGCGGAAAAGTTCCTGGCCACATCCCGGAACGATAGCCAAGTTCCGCGACAAACAAGTTTCCGGCCGCATCGAATGTGACCTGACAAGGACGAGCAACGTCCGTGCGTTCGCCAAGAAATTCACCGTCGGGCGTAAAGAGCTGGATCCGGCTGTTTTCCCGATCAGCAACAAAGACGGTGCCATTTCGATCCACCGCAATCCCGTGCGGAACCTGAAACTGTCCAGGACCTGTTCCCGGTTCGCCCCACGAAAACAACAATTCACCATCCGCCGAAAACTTATGGATACGTGCGTTGCCATATCCGTCCGCCACATAGAGATCACCCTCCGGAGCCAGTGCCACGTTGGTCGGAAAATAAAACGGCGGCCCGGAGCGCTTAATCGTACGGTAGTCGATGCTGGTGGCACCGGTATCCGACGGCTGCCCGCTCGTTCCCAGCTTCCAGATGGATTCTCCATCCGGTGTGAACTTGCGAACTGTGTGATCAAGATCGTCCGTGCAGTAAACAGTATCATCCGGACCAATCGTAATTCCGTGAGCCCGGGCAAAAACGCCTTCGCCCCACGATCTAAGAAATCGCCCCTCCCGATCGAACACCATCACGGGATGCTCGCCCCGATTGAACACATGAACATTGTCGGATGAATCGACTGCGACTGCCGAAACCTCCGGCCAGGAGTACCCATCCGGGCGCTGCACCCATTCGGCATTCGCACGATAGGTGAAGCGACCGGAGCCGACGACAACGTCTGTTTCGAGAGACATATTGGAACGATCTCTTGTAGGATGGACATTCATGTCCGTCGCATGACCTTAAAACTCTGTCGAAGCGAAGGCCATCGTGCCTCAACAGTTGTGCGACACTGCGACCTTGTCTGACGAATATCTCGGACATAAATGTCCAAGCTACAGGAATTGCAGCTTTGGATCGAATTCAGTCACCTATGAGATTTAATTCAGGCAGCGGCGAGGGCAAATGGTAGCCGCTTCGATTCACACGAATGCGGTACAAGCTGGCACCAGCCGTGATGTACAGCAGATTGACGTCTTTGCCGCGACCGAAACCAACGTTCGTAGGAACTTCGGTTGGAATGTAGGCCAGTTCTTTTCCTTCGGGCGAGTATACGCAGATTCCCGGACGATTTTCGCGCGGACGGCGACGTACAGGTTGCCCTCTTTATCGACAACTAAACCATCCGGCCCGTCAAACGGCGAATAGTCCACAAGCACCTTGCGAAACTTTGCCGTACCGTCTGCGGCCAGATCGTAAGCCAGCAACGCCATCAGTCCTTTCCTCAGCGGCAGATTGACTTTGTTGCCTTCTGTGGCGTCGGGATCGGCGAGTCGGTCTATCGCAGTTCCACCGTTTTCGTTGCTGACGACGTAGAGTGTTTTCTGATCAGGTGAAACGCAGACACCGTTGGCCTTGCCGGCATCCGTGATGATTCGATGCAGCGAGCCATCCGTATCAATGCGATACACTCCGACAACCGGCTGATCGATGGGCTCATGACCAAGATATCGCGGATCGCTGAAATAGATGCGGCCCTTTTCGTCAATCGTGATGTCGTTTGGTGAATTGAGCTTCTGCCCTTCAAACAGACCGGCAATGATTTTTGCCTTTCCTGTTTTCATGTCTGTTCGAGTGACTTTGCGACCACCGTAGTCCGCACCTTCGGCGACGATCATGTCACCTGCCGCATCAAACTTGATGCCGTTTGACATACCGCTGGGAGATCGAAAGATTGATGTCGCCTTTGTAGACGGATCAAATTTCCAGATGAAGCCCGCATCAATGGCTCCATTCTCATCCCGCGAGACATGCGAGAACGTGATTTCACTGAAGTACACCATTCCGTCCGGGGCGACACTCACACCTTCCGTAAGCACTTTTGACTCGAACAGTTTCTCCAGCTTTGCATCCGGCGAAACGATTGGTTCCTGAGCAGGTGAAGTGTTGCCACTGCAAAGTAATCCGAGGAGCACGAGTGAAACACGGCAGCGTGAACTGAGGTGCCTGGAACAGATACGCATGTGAAATCCTTCGAACAGAAACTGGGGGAGAACGAAGATTATCCTGTAACATCGCACAATCGCTTCCATTTTTCCACGAAGCCGGGACGATCAAGGACATCAGGATTCACGATGCCTCGCGGGCGCTGGCCTGATGAAAGATCGATCATACCCTGACAGGCGGCACGCCCGATGTCGCGAAACAACTCATCCGTCCATGCGATGCAGTGCGGAGCGAGCAGAACGTTGTCAAACCGGGCAAACGTCGGCGGTGCCGTCAGCGGCTCGAGTTGGAAGCAATCCAACGCAGCACCCGCGATCCGGCGTGAAGTCAGAGCTTCAGTCAGCGCGGCTTCGTCAATGATCCCGCCACGAGCCGTGTTGATCAGATACGCCGTCGGCTTCATCAGGCCAAGTTCGTGAGCCCCGATCAGGTTACGCGTGTGTTCATTCAGCGGACAGTGGAGCGAAACAAAGTCGGCCTGCTCAAGCAATTCATCCAGCGTGACGAAGCGTACGCCGAGTTCGCTGACCACGGACGCGTTTGCGAAGGGATCGAAAACCAGCGGTGGTTTCATCCCGAAACCCGAAAGCAGGCGTACCAGAGCCTGGCCAATCCCGCCAAAACCAATCACGCCCAGCGTCCGGTCGCGAAGCTCAATTCCCATGTATTGGCTTCGTTCGTCCCATCTCGCTTCACGGACAAGGCGATCTTTCATGCGAAAATGATGCGTCAGAGCCAGCATCCATCCGACGGTTGCTTCAGCCACAGGGCGATCGACCGCACCTGCCGTAATGAAGAGCAACACATCGGCAGATGTGCAGGCTCTGACATCAACACTGTCGAATCCAACCCCAAAGCGACCAATCGCAAGCAGATCGTCGCTCTGCGTGAGGCTTTGAACTGTTACTCGCGGAGTCAGCACAATGACTCCATTGACCCCCGCCAGTTGCTGCGGTTCAATTTCCGGACGATGCTCGGCAAATTGACTGACAACGATATGATTGCAGCCGTCGAATTGTTTTAACCCAAGATCACGATACTTTGACGCACCCTGGGCGTCGTAGAAATCCGCCGTCAAAGCAACTCGGAAGAAAGAACGCGGTGGTGTCATTTGTGTAACCAAGCCCGTGGAAAATATTTTTCACGCAGCTTTGTACAGGATGTCCCGGCTTGATGCCAACGGTCTGAGCGCCATTCGGACGGCACGTCAGCTTGTAATTATTCGGTTAGGTGTGTGAAACGACGCGAAATACACCGTATACACCGTTACGGATTCGTCTTTCAACTTGGTGCGTTGCGCTTCGCTTCACGCACCCTACTTGACACGCTGGAAGCTTATCCCGCTTAATATCATCGCCACGGGTTTCCTTCGACCGTCGCGCAGCGTTCATCGACCATAATTCGCTCGGGTCGGGGACCGGCGTAGACCCACAACATCTCCATCGTCGCGCTGGATTCATTAATAAAGTAGTGAACTCGCCCGCGGGGCTGCAATGCCGTCGCACAGTCGCTCATGGAGTACCTTCGACCTTCGACAATGCACATCGCCGTTCCGGAGATAATGCAAATCGATTCATCAAAGTCATGCACATGCGCTGGGAGTCTGCCGCCCGGATGGAACAGGCCGTAACCGCCACTCATTTCAAGTCCCGGCATCAGATCCGCATTGAAGCAATCAATGAATTCCGTATTTGGCCCCGCAGCGCTGCGTTTCGCAGTGGCAAAACGGTTGATGCGTTCTGCACCGGGCATTCCGGTGGAATCATCCGGCATCGATTTCGTCGAGAAGAATTTATCAACCAAAGTGCGGCTCGGGATGTCCACGGCCATCGCGATATGCAGGACGGCGTTTTTCGTCGTCGACACGTTGCGCGACGCATGAGCCTGTCCGGCACGAATCACGGCGTTGTCAAGCTTCTTTAACGAGTAGCTACGCCCTTCGATATCCAGCGACATCGCGCCACTCAGCAGCGTGACGGACTCAGTAAACGTATGCATGTGGTACGGCAGAACCGCGCCGGGAGTGAACGTCACCAGCCCCGTCGTAAGGTTCCTGGCCTGATTGTGACGTCCCACCAGGCATTCAAAGTAGACTCCGGGAGCGATCTCCTTTTTTCTCCGTGACCGATGGAAGTCATGACTTCATCACGATCCGGTCGCATTGATTCCGGTGGTCGTGTGAGTGGCATTTGCACTGAAGGCTTTGTTGAGTCCGGCGTCAGCGACGCGCGGATTGGTCGATCTCGGCCAACCGAGGCCAGCGACCCTTTTAATGAGCGGAGCAATAATCCTGTATCCGTGCCGACCCCGATGGCTCTGAATCCCTGCGCCTGCCGTTCGTGCATATTGTCGATGCTGGTCGCCAGCAAACCGCAATGTTTCCCCGCAGCGCGAATCGTGTCTTTGAGTCTCAGGATCTGTTCAGCGACTCCGGGGCCTTCCCACTGTCCGCGAAAACCAGCGGTGGAAGAAAAGTCGGCGGGACCGAACCATATGAGTTCCACACCATCGACTTGACACATCATCGGCACCTGCCGCACCGCCTGAACCGATTCGATAATCGGCACGACAAGCACATGTTCGTTGGCTTCTTGAGCGTGCTCGGCAATGCTCTGTCCCCAGCCCGTTGCTCGCTCGGCACCGATCCCGCGCAACCCCTCCGTTGGATACCGCGCATACGCCACGGCCTGCTTCAACTGTTCAGCCGTCTCGATCCACGGGATCACAATCCCATCGGCTCCGATGTCGAGCGCGCGTTTGATCAGCCCGCCGTTGAGCTCCGCAATTCGCACCATCGCCACCGTATCACTCCGCACCGTTGCGCGAATGTGCTCGGCAATCTCTTTCCAGTCGAGGTGTCCGTGCTCCGCATCGATCACCACCCAGTCGAGTCCCAAAGCGACGGCCATTTCCGTGATGCTCGGCGCTTCGAGGGTCACCCAGAGTCCAAAAACCGATTCGTCACGCGCCAGCTTTTGTCGAAGGCTGCGAATAGCGGACGTTTTCATGAAAAACCCTGATGAATCGGAAGTATCGGCGTTCGTTGGATGACAGGTGATGTAGTCCGCCCCTGCAGACGTGTCAAGTCGGCATTCCGGCATCTGCAGCTTGTCTCACAATCGTTCACGCAAATATCGGGTTATCGCGTCGCGGACTTGCTTGCGCACCTGCGTAAGAAGCGTTGCGAGTCGGCCGGACATCGTCGACCGGGTTACTCGGTCGACCCACCTACAGAGACTCTCTCTACACATCCTCACCATGTCTCAACAAGGATTTCTGGCATCTGAAAACACGGCTTACCTCAGAGAGTCACTGGACACTCTGCTTCGCATCGGTTGCAATTTGTTCTTCGTTTTGACTTCAGAAAGAAAAAGGTATCGATAATGATGCAGCTTCGACGTCTCGGAAGGATCTCTCATCGGGCCGTGGATCTGGTGAAGCACATGAGCTTTTTGCTCGTCGTCTGCTGCGTTCTCGACGGCAGGTTGAACGCTCAGGAAAACGGCGACGCAACAACTCGCATCGTCGATTGCTCGCTCCTGATTGCGCCGGAATACCCTGCGACGTGGCCGACGCATCCATTTCCTCGATTTCAATTGATCCACGAACAGGTGATCGGGCCGAAAAGTCCTTACAACATCGACGTGTTGCTCATCGACGGAAATACGGGAACGCAACTCGATGTTCCGCCGCATTCCGTCGTGCGTCCGGAGTTGAATCGCGAGAAGTCCGGGCCGTTTGGCCTGGCCTACACCGACAAAATAGAAGCCTGGCAGTTTGGCGGTGAAGCGTGCATTGTCGATGTGCGTGATCTGCTGGATACGACCGCCAACGGAGTCAGCCCACTTGTCCTGCCATCCCATATTGAACGATTTGAGCAGCAGCATCGGAAATTGAAATTCGGTGACGTCGTCCTGTTTCGCAGCGACTATTCCGACACGTACTATCGTCCTTATCCGGAGGGGCACCGCTACATTGCCGATGTCGTCGATCGCAAATCACCCGGCTATCCCGATCCCGGTCCGGAGACGATGGAATTCCTGGCAACACGCGGCGTGATGACACTTGGCACGGACAGCGCGAGCATGGGGCCGATGCCAAATCTGGCTGAGCCTACGCACTACGCGGGCCTGCGGCATGGAATGATCTGGACCGAGGGAGCCACGAATCTTGGCCAACTCCCTGCGACCGGCGCGTTTTATTGCATGTTAGGTCCGAAACATGCGGCCGGCCCGTATTCCGAAACTCGCGCGTTCGCTGTTGTCGGCGGAGATCTTCCGTTGCGACTGATTGAGTCCGCTCGGAATAAGCGTGCCATTGATTTGTCGCCGACGCTGGCGATGGATTTACCTGTGACGAATCCCGGTTCGCTCGCAGGACGTCATCGACAGGTTTATCTGAAAGTCGATTTCCTGTATTCCCCTGACCTCGACATATGGCATCACACACATTTGATGGATGCGACTGCAGGCACGCATCTGATGACGCCATCGTTTGCTCTACCGCCGGAAGGTGCTGCAGTCGAGTATTCTCCTGAAGTTCGCGGTTGGCTGGCGGATTATGAATCCAAATACGGCAAGCGCGGTTTTAGTTCCCGGACGACAGACAAAGTACCTCTTGACTGGACGTGCGGCGATGCGCGGGTGATCGATGTGCGAAGTCTGGTCGGCACGACACAGAGATCCGCATGGCCAACATCGCCTGAGATTACTGTCGCACTTCTTCAGGCTAATGAAACGGCTCACGGAGAATTCAAACGGGGTCAGATCGTACTGTTCCATACGGGACACCTCGATCAACACTTTAAGCCGGCTCCGGATGACAAAGGCGTCTGGCAGGATCCACTCACGGGAAAATCGGAAGGCTGGCCTGCACCCGGACCGGACGCGATCAACTATTTGCACAGCAAAGGCATCCGTTGCATCGCCACGGATGCACCGGATCTCGTTGGAGTCGATCCTCGCCGCGCATTGTTCACGTATTGGGCTCTCGGTGGCCACGACATGGTCGGCGTTGAATTCCTGAACAACGTCGGCAGCATTCCCGGGAACGCCTACTTTCTGTTTGCCCCAACCCGCATTCGCGACTGCCACGCCAGCCCCGGACGCGCGATCGTTTTGTATTGACGCTGTGCGCGACGACGCACGTACGTGCTGCTGAAAGTTCTGTCATTGGCCGGTGAGTGCGACCAGGACGACGGCTTGAACGGAACATCGCAGGAATTCCGGATCGCTTACTCCATTCGCAGCACTGATTCGCCTTTCGGGAGGTCAAAGCATGCCAGCCAGCCGTCGTCGGTTTTGCAGAAGGTTCCTGCAGATAACTGACGGCGGTCGGAAATGACGCGTAGTGGCGTATCGGCGTTCATGGTCCGCAGTCGGACCGATGTTGCCTCTGCACCTGGCAGCAGCATCGTAAAATCCGGGGCTGCGAAGGGAGCGGCAAAGGAAATGTCGTTGCCAGTTCGAGTAATCGTCGTCAGTTCTTTAGCGGCCCAGTAGCGGGAGATCTCGCTGAGCTTCATCCAGTGCAGATTGTTAAATCGTCGGTGCAGTCGATCGACGACTGTCTGAAAGACCTTAAACCCGTGTTCCGTACCGTTGTAATACATGCCCGGCCAGTGACAAACCATGATCGCGGGTTCCTGCTTTTCAATCACCTCGACCATGCGACCGGAACCCAGATCGGCCGTGATAAACTGATCGGGACTGCCGGGTTCTGTGCCGTCCCAGCCTCCGAACCAGTCGCCCGTACAACCGATGATCGACACCACGCATTCAGGATCGTTTCCGTCCAGTCCCCTGGCATACTCAACGCGCGGCACCACGCTGCGATCGTCGGTGTACAGAAACTTGAAGTAATGGGGAATCTCAGAACCGAACACATGCCGGACAGATTGGAGTGTCGCCTGAGCCAGTTCCGGGACGACTTTGCCTGCAAAGCCGCCCGGTGTTGTGATGCCGTCGCAGGGCAATCCGGCGCTCTTCAGAATCTGCAGCGAGTACGTCAGATAGTCAGCCAGTTGATCCACTGACTTTCCATCGGTCCACTGCCAGTTTTCCATCCACTCCGGCCCGCGCTCGGGAAAAGCCGTCCAGTCCTGGTATCGATCGCACGAGTATGTGTCGCCATTTCCGGATGAATGTCCCAGTTGGGTAACATCAATTCGCGAACAAGCTGGAGACTGTCCTCCAGTTGGCGATGACTCCATCCTGGCAGTTCACGGTCAACCAGCCGACGCACGCTGGTTGCGGCACGATGCTGTATTTCCCACGCACGCCGCGTTCAGCACACCATTCGCCGAAGCGGCGTACAAAGCTGTCGGGAATCTCACGGGGCCATGTCGTCCACGGCTTTTGATAATCAAGACGCTGCGGCCAGGTTTCAGAAAACTGGGGCATCGCGAAATATGCCAGATTCACGAGGCAGGTTGAATCATCAACGATCAATGAGACAGGGACACGGTCTCGCGGATTGACCACTTTGATGCTGGCATCCTGTTCCGGCCGCTCGCCACTCACCTGTGCCGCTTCAGTTGCCAGCCAGGCCGTCGACCCCAACACTGTCGCCGTCTGTAAGAATCGCCTTCGCGATAAGTCATTCATGGGTTTAACTCCTGATCAGCCGGATCCAGACGAGATTTTCCTTTGAACAGTAATTCTGCCATTGGGAGACTCCGGTTTGCGTGAATGCAGCAAAACGAAATTTCGCCACGAAAGCACCAAAAAGAACGACTCTCTAAAACGCAGATTGGCGCGTCACACGCCGGTCAGGGAATGGTCTGTTCGATCAGGGATTGCATGTGAGCGTGGTACTGGCGATCGAGGAGTTCGAAGCTGACGCCTGTGATTTCGCCAAGCGATGGTTCTTCAAGGACTCTGTGCGGATCGGGGCGATAGATTTCTGACAGCAGTGTGATAAGGTCGTCTCGATAGAGGCCATCTTCAAAGTGCATCAGGAAGTGCGTGAACCCGGCTCCCTGAGTATATAACTGCGTAATCTGCGAATGATGTTGAAACTCCTCCTGCCCCAGGGCCGACAACTGCTGGGCTGGCAGGTACTCATAAAACTTCGGATCGACAATGCGCTGTCGAGCGATATCGAATCGCACATAGTCCGGACGCCCCACAGAGACATGGCCGCCTTCAATATCAAACGATTCAAAATAGCACGCGATCCCCTCAAGAATCCAAAAGTTTGATTTCTCTCCAAGCTTCCAGCGTGCAGCCGGGCGTTGCCGGAGCTTCAGACCACGCGCCTTTGCCGCAGTATCTCGCGATTCCCTTGTGGCCAGATCCAGAATCTGATGTGTTGCTTCGTGGTAAAGTGTGGAAAAGCCGATCTTGTCCGGGTTATCAAAAAAGTACGACGTGCGGTCGTCTTCCCAATAGAGTCCGTTGGTTTCCAGATTCGGTGGCACCTTGTCCTGTACGCGTTTCTGATATTCATCACGCGTTGCATAATAGTGGACTTCCATCGGATTCTGCTTTGCAGGAGATGCTCGCGAACTCGCTGCTTCGAAGCGATCCTGCAGCGCCTGAGGCGTATCAAAGAACGCGGCGAAATTCTGCTGCAGCCAGTGGTTGAATACTTCCAGACGCTGTGACAGTTCGACGCCGACTTCCAGACTGACATTCGTCTTCACCAGAAAGTTCTCACTGCGGATTTCCCAGGCATTGCGAAAATCCCGACGCAGTTCACGTTCTTTTTCGACGCTGACCCAGTTGCTCTTCCAGGGGCGCAGACCCTCGTCATAGCGAGCCACGTTAGCAACCGGAATCCAGCCGTACTTCGCATGGTCAACCTGTGGTCGGCTGCCGCTTCGCATCCGTTTCTCGAAGAGTGAGACCCACTCGCCTGCGTACGCAGCATCGTCCTTTCGCGCGGGGTCCGTAAACAGTTCTGTACCCAGAATGGACCGGGCATACTGATGATCAGGGTCAATGCGAATGACGTCACCAATCATCGTGAAGGCCAGCGAAGGAAAACCAGCGCGGAGCGTCGAACGGGCCAGCGTGTACAACTCCTTCGCGCGCTCTTCACGATGATGGCGCAACTGAAGCTGCCACTGTTGCTCGTCGATGGGCAGAGACTTTGAAACCGGAGGCGTAACGTATCTGGAAGGTGAAGAATCGACGTCAGGTGACAGAATCTGCTCGATCAGTGCTGCGACTTCTGCGTCTGCGTCCGGCAACTCGTGTTCAGCACACCAACTGCGAACTGAGTCCAGATCACGTTGCAGAGAGTCAAGAATCGATTGCCGTTTCTCAAGCAACTGCCGATGCCGGCGGTCCCGTGTTGATTCGTCATCTGCTCCTGCCGGACCTTGAAAAAAGACGGGCAGCAGAGCCAAGGCGATCAGGAGAAATCGCAGACGTTGAATCATCGCAAACCAACTCACAGTAATCCTTTCCGGTCCAAAAGCCCGGGGCGGGAATTTTTGGATATTCAGCGAAGGATACCAGCCAGGATTCGTCGCGAGAATGCGAATCTGCCGAAACACAGCCCAATGTGAGGCAGTTCAACTCCCATTTTTGCGAGGTATTCCGGTTTGCCGTCGAGATTTTAAGGGACTCTTGACAACGGGGGGCAGTCCGTTTGACATCTACTATCTGCTTGCGTAGCGTGTGGTGTCCGATCTGAATTCCCGCAGTTGTGAATGCATAGCTGATGCATTCGTAACTCTTATGTTCGCCATGAGTTTTCACCGCTTGGAGTCAAACACAATGGGGCGCCCTGTCACTCTGTTCACAGGTCAATGGGCTGACCTGCCGCTGGAAACACTGTGCAAGAAGGCTCGTGAATTTGGCTACGATGGCCTTGAACTTGCCTGCTGGGGCGACCACTTCGAAGTAGATAAGGCCCTTTCCGACGATGCCTATTGTACGCGAAAAAAGGAACTGCTGGAAAAGCACGACCTGAAACTATTCGCGATTTCGAACCACCTGGTTGGCCAGGCTGTGCTGGACAATATTGATTCGCGCCATAAATCGATTCTGCCCGATTATGTATGGGGTGATGGAGATCCGGCTGGCGTGAATTCTCGCGCAATCGAAGAAATGAAAAACACCGCCCGCGCCGCTCAAAAGCTGGGTGTCAGCATTGTCAATGGATTCACGGGCTCCAGTATCTGGCATCTGCTGTACGACTTCCCGCCGACGCCAAAATCCATGTACGAAAGAGGCTATGAACTCCTGGCGGAACGCTGGAATCCGATTCTGGATGTGTTTCAGGACTGCGGCGTAAAGTTTGCCCTGGAAGTTCATCCGACTGAAATCGCATTTGACATCTATTCTGCAGAACGTTCATTGCAGGCTTTGAATCACCGCGAAGAGTTTGGGTTCAATTTTGACCCCAGTCATTTGATCTGGCAGGGTGTTGATCCGGTCGAATTTATACGTTACTTCCCGGACCGGATTTATCATGTCCACATGAAAGATGCGTCCGTCACCCTCAATGGCCGTACGGGAATTCTGAGCAGTCATCTGTCGTTCGGCGATCCTCGCCGCGGCTGGGACTTCCGCAGCGTTGGACGCGGCGGTGTGCGGTTTGAGGAAATCATGCGAGCACTCAACGCAGCCAAATACACCGGGCCGCTGTCAGTCGAATGGGAAGACAGTGGCATGGATCGCGAACAGGGGGCCTCTGAGGCTGCCCAGTTCTGCAGGAATGTCGATTTCCAGCCGTCCACTCGAGCCTTCGACGCAGCCTTCGGCGACTGATCGCACAGGGCTGGTTTGAAGAGCAACTCGATGCCATTTCTTTGCCCCGTGGTCGAAGACCTGACCGTCCGTACTCACTGTGCGGACCATCCTGGTTCCGGACCAAGGGTTAAACTCTGGCAAGGACTCGCATCATTCGTCCGGAAGAATTTCCACAGTCGCCCGGCCAAGGAAGTTGAGCAGCGGGATGAACAGCAACGTGCCGCTGGTCACATTGTCCGACAGTGCCGAATCAATGACTTTCAATCGTGTCACAGGATTGACTTCCCCTCCCAGCGTGGCGTCGAACGGAATCCATTGACCGTTAATCCACGCCTCGGTCCACATGTGCGGCACGAATGATGCGGGATTCGATACGTACGCGAATCCCACAGCTACGCGAGCCGGAACGCCTTCACTCCGCATCAGTGCCGCGAGCAGCACGGCATATTCCGTGCAGTCTCCCTCCCTGGACTTAACAACATCGCTTGCCGGGCGAAGTGACGTCGAAAACGACGAGGGTCGCAAATGCGAGTTGATGTAACTGGTCAGTCGTTTACATTTTTCATGTGGATCGGTGACCGCTCCCCCGGCAATCACTGCCATTCGCCGAATGCTGTCGTCTTTGGAATTGATCCACCGGGAACTGTCTGTAAATCTTCGATCGGGGCGATTTGTGTTTTGCGATGATATTGCGGGCTGTGCACCGTCCCTGGAGGTCACAGGACGCGTGAGCCTGACGATCAGCGAATTGGCAGCCTGTTGTTCGACCGCCTGAAAATCGCTTGATGGCAGGAAGATCTGCTCTGAATCTCCGACGGAAATCATCATCCGTACGACGTTGCTCCTCTCTGGGTTCAGTAAAGGTCGTCTCAGGGGCAGCGCCGTCAGGAACTGCAGATCCAGAGACTGCAGGTTTTCTTCACCAAACGCGGTTGCCGCATCGGTGCGATAGAATCGCAGTGTCCTTCCAAGCAGCGGTTGTTCGATCAGTACGACATCCAGTTCGTTGTCATAGTATACGGACGAACGGAGCTCTGGTTGATTCGACGGCCAGTAATCATGTCGCGTCACAGCGATGGTTGATCCATCTTTGAGTCGCAGACTTTGAGCCGGCATCTGACGAATTTCGACATCGACGATTGCGGCTGTCTCCGGAAACAGCACAGCACTCGACCACTGCTGGGGTCGTTCCAACTCCGGCGCGGCAAGCCACGCCAGCAGAATTGGTGAACGAGGCTGCACGACAGATTGAAGTAATTCTGTTCTTTTCGGGTCCGTCGGATCACTATGAATCAAAAACGCCTGGCGCGCCGCATTCCACGTTGCAGACCGCTGCAGCGTGGAACCATCAGCCGCCGTTCGCCGCAGGGACCAGCTGTGCAGTACGCCGTCAATTGTCTCAATCGTTTCCAGATGAGCTGAAACAGACAAATCGATTTCGAAGCGTTTGAGTTTCAGACGCGTTTCACGGCTGCGACGAACCATGGGGAGTATTTCGCTTTGATCAGTTTTGCCGATTTCGCCGCCAGAAACATCAATCTCGGTAGTGCGCAACGATTCATAACCGATTGTCACACCTTCGTAATCAATCAGAAACCAGACGTCCCGCAGATCGCTGAGTTCATCCTGTTCTGTTGAGTCGTCCTGCCGTTGCGGTTGAATTGCGGGAGCTTGCAATGACTTGAGTCTGGGCTGTGGAAAAATCAAGGGAGGCTGTGCACAGACAGCGGAATACGGATAAACCAGTAGTCCGGTTGCCGTCAGCATCGTGAGGATCAATGGGTTGCATCGCATGAGGAGAAGTATCACAGATTCTGTCGATCGAATCACCAGCAATCTCTGTAGCGATTTTCCTGCTCAAAAGCACAGTTTTCCCTGTCGGGAGAGTTACCGCGGACTGTTTGTTCGTGCTGGAAAGCGCTTGCATCCGCCAAAAATTCGCGAATGTGTTGATTCCGTAAGCCGCGTCTCCAGCCTCGTGCTAGCTTTCCGCTGGCTGCCAGAGACTGCCGACATCGTACATGCACGGGAATATATTCATGAGCTTCCTCAAAAACTTCCTGAAAACAAACTATCGCGATGGCGAAGCTCCACGCGGCGTCAGCAGCTTCCGAAATCTGTCGGAAACAGAATTGGACGCACACATGAGCGTCGCTCGCTATGGCGACTTTACGCTCACTGATGCCGTTCGGCCGTCATACAATCTCGACATCGTACCAAGAACCGGCTACCGCAACGAATGGTACGTCGACCAGGATTCGGGGGCGCGGATTCCCGTGCTGATGACATGCGTCACACGGGAAAGTCTGTTTGACACGTTCCTTTCACTTCTCGATCCACTCGGGGAAACCGTCGATGTCGTACTGGAAACCAGCCACGATAAATCAAACGGTTCTCATACAGACCTTTATCGCGAACAGATCGACATGCCGGTCCTGCAAAGTATCCTGTACGACTTTGAAGACCTCCTTCTGGACGACGGTTGTTGCGGCATCGCCGTTCTGAACCCTCGCAAACCGATGGAAGTACAGCTGGACGAACACAAACTGATGTTCGTATACGGTCACGACAACGCCAGCTATGAACGGGCTTTGCGCGAAAATCAGGTCACTCGTATCGAGAATCTGAAATTCATCACCGAAGCCGAACATGTGCATTCATCCAGTGATGAATTGCAGCAGCGATTTGAACAACTGTGCTACCACCTGGGTATCGAGAACTGATCTGAATTCGGTGTCTTGAGTTTTCTGAAATCTGTCTGCATCAATCGATTACTGATGCCGCTTTTGAACGGGAGGTTCCTGTGAAGTGGTCCCTTCCACTTGTCGAACTGAGTCGTCCTGTGGCACACTGTTTGGCGCCTTTATCTGCTGCCTTAACACTCGTGGCTGTCGTCCTGCCGTTTACCGCAGGTTGTTCCGCATTGCCCGTAATGCAGTCGGCTCCGGTCCAGGTGGCGATGATGGATGGCGCGTCAGCCACCGACAAATACAGTGATGCCGAAAAGCAACGTCTGTCTCAGCTACCGACAATCCCGGATTTCGATGTGCCCACCGTGCCTGCGACTTTGACGAACGAAATCACTGCCGGAAAGGATGTCGAAGCTGTTAAGCCGTCAGCAATCAGCGACGCGTCGAAGTCAGTAGTCGTTAAAGAGCCCGTTAAAGCTGCCGCCGTTGCACCCGCGGCCAAAACGCTGGCTAAAGAACCGGTTAAAGAACCGGCTGCCTCAACCGCCGCTGAGCCTGAAGCTGTCAGGCCGAAAGCCGTCGAAACAAAGCCTGTGGTCGCAGGGCCACCAATTGCCGGAGCTGGACAAATAGGTCTCGCGACATCTGACAAGCCTTCTTCCGTGCAGTTGCCGATGTTGCGTATCGACGCACCGAAGCCGTTTGCATGGACGTCCACTGGAAAGACAACCGGTGACCGTTCATTCCAGACTGTGACCATCGGAGACGATGGTTATCGTTCGCTGGTGATCGGGAGTGTAGCCGGGAATGATCCACTTGCGCTGGAACTTGTAGAACAGCTGGCACGTCATCTTCACAATGACAAGACAATTCTGGGAGGGTTTCATACCACCATTCTTCGCACGCTCAACCCCGATGGAGAAGCGCAGCACAACGTGCGAAATGGAAAGGGGCAGTATATCAATCATGGCTTTCCAAAAGACGGGATCGCTGATGGAAGCCAACCTGTCGAAGTCACATTTCTGCTCAGCCAAATCGAAACGCTGAAACCACAACGCGTGATTCACGTCCGCACGATCGAGGGCGACCATGGACTTGTTGCCGCAAGTTCTGACTGTCTGGAGCTGGCCAATGACTCGGCAGAATGGCTTGAGTTTCGCGTCATCAACCTGCCAGGAAAATCCGTCTCCGGATCACTCGAACGGCATCTCGCAAGTTCAGGGCGATGTGAGGTCATCACGTTCGCCATTCCCGCGACGGCAAAGAAAGCTGAACTCTGGGACCGATACGGAGACGCACTTCAGAATTTGCTGTTGAGCGACGATGTTGACGCTCGCGAACTTGCACGGCAGCCAACTCATCAATCATCCGCCAACAGCCTCGACGCCGCCGACCGCTGAGGATTCGTTTAGCTCGCTCATGATCTCGAATAAGGAACGGCAGGCAAGCGTTACGGCAGCGGTGATGGTGCCCCCCGCGTCTCTCGAAAACTCACAAAATCGACTGTCGTGCCGACAGACCGTGGGTTCCGGACGCAAATCAAATTCGATCACGCGGACATGGAATTACGGTGGATCGTAACCTCCAGGATTCCATGGATGGCAGCGTGCGATACGGCAGATGCCTCGCCAGGAACCCAGGCACAGTCCGTATTGGCGCACTGCGAGGATGTAGTACTGACTGCAGGAAGGATGAAACCTGCATGTGCGGCCAAGCAGGGGACTGAGCAGCACTTGATAGCATCGAACAAATAAAATCGCGAGCGACGCAGGAATAGAAAGTATTCGCTGCAGCCATGTCTTCGGCTCAGCATCGGTGGATACCATCAATGTTGAGTCGATTGACTCAGGGGATTCGTTTTCTGTCGGATCACTCAAGGATTTGCTCCGGAACCATGGGCAGGACCGGGGGCACGGTCATCGCTTTGAGCTGCCGTGATTCGATTCGCCAGTTTCCTGATCAGCGTGCGGAGCGAATTTCGAAAATCCTGAGTCGTCGAATCGTTGCGCTGTCGAGGCACCACGATCAGATCGTAACTCTGCGGAAGATCGTGCTGCAGTCGTCGAAACGCTTCACGAATTCTCCGGCGTTTCAGATTGCGATGCACAGCGGACCCATGCTTCCGCGAGATACTCAGACCCAGCCGTGCGACTTTCAGATCGTTCGTCGTCGCAAAGATCAGCAGGTGATCATCGCCGGCTCGCAGTCCATCTGCGTAAATGCGTTCGAAGTCCTGCGAAGATCGAAGATGCATGGACTTCGGACATCGATAATGTGGTTGATTCATGGCGTCGAAACTAGTCGTAGTTTAACTTTCTGAGTCGAGAGGATCGATTCCGGAGTGGCGTTCCGCTGAGCGACGTCAGTTGTCCCTGGATCGCACACATCGGCGTCAAAATCAGACTCGATTGGGAATACGGGTAATCTGCGTCAACATTTTCGATTGTCCTGATTGTCGGGGTTTTACGTGTCCTGTCTGTGGCAGTGACGGAAAAACCGCGGCATGCGGGACGACCGGAGTTTTCAGAACAGACGATAGAACAGGACAGAATCAAATTCTGGCCTGATGCTGTACTGTATTCGATGCAGGTCTTCACTGCTGAATTTAGCAGACATTTCGCCGAACTTGAATCCAACCCGTCACTTCGCTGTTTCGAACAGGACGCAATGAAATCTTCCAGCCGACTGACAGGCTGGCAACTCGCTGTTTCAGGGATGAACACTATGTCGAATCGAAAACTCATTCGTCGCACGTTTCTGGCAGCTGCGGCTGGCGATGTCCGGAGCCCATGCGACGACTGCATCGGGATTCCAGCAAGGGCAGTATCAGCCGGCCAGCCTGGACAGCAGATTCCTCAAGGCAACAGCACGGTAACCCAGGAACTCAATCGCATGTTCCAGGAGAGCGGTCAGCAAATGCCGTCGATGAATGCAAGGAACTGCCAAACGCGAACGTGCCGACTCAGGGTCAGTTCGACTGCGTCGTCAACGAACCAATCGCAGGTCACTGAATTCCGCGACTCACGCACAGTCGCCACAAAAAGGCACTTCCGGAAAGCAAAGTGTCCTGGGACGATTCTTTGGTAAATTCCGAGGCGACACGGGCAACAACAATCCGAATTATCAGCCTCCAGTGCCACCCGACGACAAGCCTGTGGCACAATCAACGGCCACGAATGGCAATATACATCAACATCCACAAGGGCAGAATTCCGCTCCGCAGCAGGGACAGTTGACACAAAATGCACAGGACCGACCACATCAAGGTCAGAATCCTCAGAATGGTCCGCGATCGGAAACGGTGCAGGCAAGTCATGCCAACAAGCGTCCGACAACGCAGGCTCTCCAGAGTTCAACTCAGAGTTCAACTCAGAGTTCGGGTCAGGTTCGCAACGGGGCTCCAAGTCCGGTACCGCCTCGATCAGGCGCGACAGTGCGGTCGGCAAATACCGAAGGAGCTGCTTCATCCAATCAATACACAGTGGGAGAACGCTCCAAATACTCTCAACCTGGTTCCGCACCAGGATTTATGTCAACGGCTGGAGCCGGGAAGGTGATTCAGAAGCAACCTGCTGCAGCTCCGACATCGAGAGATAAGTTCCAGGATGAATTTATCCGTGAAAACACGGGCAGGACGACAGGGGCGCGGCAGAGTGCAGGAACCTCAACGCCGGAAGTTGCGGTCAAAAAAACAGCCGCAGACGAATTTGAAAGCCCGTTCACAGATTCTGCCGGGGCATCCGAGCCAGGTGAGCCACTGGACCTTGACTCATTGATCGATATTCCTGCTGCCTCGCCTCAACCTGTCACGCCGGTCGCGAACAAGACGAATTTGTTGGAGCAAAAGACTTCGGAAGCAAATCGGGCTGCTGAAGAATCGGCAAAGTCTGCCAGTGAGTTTGTGGAGTCAAACGCAGTCGAAGAAACTATTCCAGCAGAAGCAGATGTAGAATCGGCTGCAGCACCGGAGGAAAATCCGTTCACCGGCGTGCAACTGAATACATCCGACGCGCAATTCTTTGGCAGTCAGGAACCGACAAGCGGAGTTGATATTGGTTCAACTGGCGTCCCAGCGGCTCCGATGGAAGACTTTAGTTCCAACCTGCCTGCAATCGATTTGCCGTCTGTTGATCTGCCTCCGATAAACGACGAGGACGCGGCCGCAGGAATTGATTTGAATGAGGCTCAGGCTGCGGAGTCAATTCAGCCCGCAGCGGACACCACAGAAAAGAATTCCACCGCGACAGCCGACACCTCTGCGCGAGCCGAATTGCAGCCAAATGCAGACGTTCCGGCAGCGATGAGTGCCGCCGAGACAGCGCGACTGCGGCAAACTGCGGAACAGGAACGGCGTCAACTTCAGCAGCGACAGATTCAGGCCCGTGCGGGTCAAACAGGATTCAAGGGATTCTGTCCAGTGGCTCTGCGTGAACGTCGCGAACTCGTCGAATCCAGTGACCAGTTTGCATCCACATTCGGCCTGCAGGCATATACGTTTTCCTCCGCTGAATCCAAAGCGGCCTTCGACACCGATCCATCGCGATACGCACCAGCCGCTGGCGGCAGCGATGTGGTGGTGCTCGTCAACAGCGGCGAGGAAGAGCCTGGGCAGTTGGATTATGCACGGTGGTATCGCGACCGTCTGTATCTGTTCCGATCCCGCGAAACAATGACACTGTTCTCGAAAGAACCACAACGATTTGCGAGCCAGTATTGATGTTTGCCAGCCTGCGATTTCAACTTGCCATTGTGTATGCACTGAGCGCTGTGATTGGGTGCGCGCAGTCGGATCAACCACCATCGCAGACGCACAAGTCTGAGAATCATCTACCACGCATCGTTGTCACCAGTCAGCCGCTGTTGCAGATGACGCACGCCATCGTGGGCGAGGCGGCCGATGTGGTGCTGGTTGTGCCTGATGACATTTCGTCACGCGATTGGTCTCCAGCCGCGGACGATGCAGGAATCATGCAGCAGGCCAGACTGATTTTGATCAGTGGTGCGGGATACGAGCCCTGGAAAGATCGGGTTTCACTGCCGGGGTCGCGCTTGCGAGATACGGCGGCGGGGTATTACGATCAACTCATCCGCATCCCGGACGCTGTGACACATCAACACGGCCCTGATGGTCCGCACAGTCACCCCGGCACTGTCTGGTCGACATGGCTTGACCCGGAACTGTGTGCGGCCCAATTGCATCAGGTGAGCATCCATTGCAGCCGCCTGATCCCGGAACAAAAGACTTCAATCGAAGCTGCTGAAGCAAGGCTGTCTGCCGAACTGAACTCACTGAACGCCATGATTGATTCCATCAAAGCGGCAACCGGTGATCCGGGACTGGTGGTGTACTCCGACACACCACATTATCAATATCTCACTCGGCGCCTCGACTGGACGCTGCGCTATTTGCACTGGAACTCCGACACGCTTTCAGACGCAAATCGGAAGGAACTTTTCGACGCATTCGGAACTGAATTGAAGACATCGCAGCACTCCCGTCGCATCTTCCTGCTGGACTCCAGACACTCAGCAGACACAGAAGACTTCGTCCGCAAATCTGGCGGTACCGTCGTTCGCATTGACTTGTGCGAAACCACCACCCCCGAATCGGCTTCGTTCCTCGACCGCCTGAAACAAAACCTGCAACGGATTCGTGAAGTCATGGAAGAGTAACACGATACGTCTGCGGCGCACGCAGCAAATCGGCATCAGGCAAGACGAATGAGCCGTCCAGAAGTTTCATGTCATGATTGACCAGTTCAGGAAACCGGATGCCGGGGACAACTCGCACAGCGAAAATTTCCTGAACGGCGTCTTCAAACTTCACCGACCCGAGAATCTCACCTGTCTGAATATGGATCGCCCAGACGCCGCAAGTGCGTTCCTGAGTCCGCTCAGTGATCGGAATGCCGCTCTGAAGACCGCAGACTCCCGCACCTGCGTCAGCGCTCCGAGCAATGCCGACCGCGATACCCGCCCCAAATCCAAGTCTAACACGACGTAACGCACAATTCCTGTGCGATCTTCGAAGCCGAGTCACGAAGCGCAAACGCACTCGGAGGGCTGACGCCCTACCGCTCGCCTGCGGATGATTATAAACTGCTGTGCTGAAGGAATTGCGTTGCTTGCGGGAAGTGTGGACAGTTTTGGCGACGGAAACGGGAGTATCAGCGGATGACAGATAAGCGAAATGGACGGAGGATCAGAGTTCCTGCCAGTCGGCGGTTGAGCTGGGACCTGTTATATTTTCATCGGGACGTTCCACTCTGCGCTCATGATCGGCGGATGAATCTTGCCGATGTTTCAGAAGTGCGAAGCGGGTGTGCAGAACGAGTTTCCTGGCCGGCGCTCTTTCTGAAGGCGTATGCGATTGTGGCTCAGGATGTGCCTGAACTGCGGCAGACGTGGTATCGCTGGCCGTGGGCTCATTTGTATCAGCATCCCTCCAGCGTGGCGACTTTGACAGTGCAACGGGAGATTCATGGCGAACCATGGTTGTTCTGGGGACAGATTGCAGCGCCGGAACTGAAGTCACTGTCGGAATTGCAGCGGGCGATTAATCAGTTTCGCGACGGGGATGTGCGTCAGATTTTCCGAAAGCAGCGTCAGCTCGCAAAACTTCCTACGGTGTTTCGCCGGATGATCTGGTGGTGGAATCTGAACGTGGCGACGGCCTCACGTGCGAAGCGGCTGGGGACATTTTTCCTGTCAACACTGGCAGGTCGCGGTGCTGAGATTCAGTTGCCGCCTTCGATCCATACCGGTTGTCTGACCTTTGGTCCTCTGGACGAAAACGGGATTGCAAGAGTCACGCTGGCCTACGATCATCGGATTATGGACGGGGCTCTGGTCGCCGACATTTTGCAGCGACTCGAAGAAACCCTGAACGGCGTGCTGAAGCTCGAACTGTGTGCAATGCACGAGGCGAAACGTGCAGACGCGGCATGAAGGTCGGCATTGCACTTCGGCAACTCGACGGTGTGAATTTGAAAATGATCGCCAGCCGAAACACGTAGTCGTTCGTCGGATCAATTCCCAACCCCATCGAGCATGATTCCATCGAAAAACCTCGTTACCAGTCTCCGTTGCCCTCGCCCCTAACGCCCCATTATTCAATTGCCATGTCCGCTCGATTGCCAACGGTCGTCAATGTCCATCGCGACGCGCGACACGTTTGGCGCGAGGCGCACCGATGCCATATCATTTGCGAATCCGAAAGTTCTCAGTCTTCATGCGATGGAACGGTATTTGGCTTATGACAGCTCGTCAACGTATTCTTTTTCTCTGCACGGGAAACTCCTGCCGCAGTCAGATGGCGGAAGGATTTCTGCGGCACCTCTATGGCGATCGATTTGAATCGCTCTCTGCCGGTGCAAAGCCGGCGGGTTACGTGCATCCGCGGGCTGTGACAGTCATGGCGGAATGTGGAATTGATATTTCCAGCCAGGTGAGCAAGTCGATTCGTGATTTTCTTTCACCGCAGGGAACGCCGCCCGACGTTGTGATTGGCGTCTGTTCCACGGCGGATGAAAACTGCCCCGTGTTTCCGGCGAACGTCGAGCGTTGGCAGTGGCCGTTTGATGATCCGTTCCATGCGGCTGGTTCGGATGAAGAACAAATGGCAGAATTTCGGCGAGTCAGGGATGAAATTCGAGCACGGATCGAGAACAAGTTCAAAGCGTGAGACGGCATGCGACGGCCATACGAATATCTCCCACCAACTTGTTCCAGTCTCTCGACTTTAATAATCGGTTCCATTGTCCATGACACTTTCCCGCCTGCCACTCAGCTACTGCACGAATGTTCATCCAGGACGAACGGTCGCGGAGGTCATTGATGGACTGACGACGTACTCGGCCGAAGTGCAGCGTCAGCTGGATTTTCCAATGGCGGCGGGACTATGGTTGTCCGCCAGTGTCGTACGTGAACTGACGGAAAACACCGCTCAGATGGAACAACTGGCTCAGGTATTGTGGCAGCACGACCTGCGCTGTTACACGCTGAACACATTTCCATACGGGGATTTTCACAGCGAACGTGTGAAGGAGCAGGTTTATCTGCCCGACTGGGCCTCGTTTGAACGCATCCTTTATACGGAACAATGCGCCGCGATTCTTGGACAGCTCCTGCCTGAAGGCGGCGAAGGCAGTCTATCGACCGTTCCGCTGGGGGGTCGCATGAATCCGCGGGATGGAGATTTTCACGCCGTCTGCTTCAGTCATTTGATTCGCCTGGCAAAGTATCTGCATCAGCTGTTCGAAACAACCGGTCGCCGCATTCGATTGGGACTGGAACCGGAACCGATGTGCGAAATGTCCGGCACGGCCGAATGGACATTGCCGGTGTTCGAACGTTTGTTTGCGCAGGCGGAAGCACTGGGCTGTGAGCCGTTGGTACGTGAATACATCGGCACTTGTTTTGACGTCTGCCATCAGGCGGTGGAATTTGAAGATGTTGCCGATTCGATTGAGCAGTTTGTCCGATGCGGGATTCGTATCAACAAGGTTCACATCACCAATGCGGTGGAACTTCTGAATCCGTCCGGGAACGTCGCAGGGCGACAAGCACTTCGGCAGTTCGTCGAGCCGCGTTACCTGCATCAGACGTACGCTCGGTTTGACGACGGGAGGATCGAGACGCGACTCGATCTGACGCGCGAGGATATCGAGCGTCAGCCGGCGGACGAGTTTATGCGAGCGAACAGTTGGCGCGTGCATTTCCATGTGCCAATCTTTGCAGAGTCGCTCGGTGCGCTCACGACGACACGAGATGATCTTGCCGCTGCGCTGCGGAAAGTTGCCACGCTGACGTACGCTCCGCAGCTGGAAGTCGAAACTTACACATGGCCGGTCATGCCGGGTGAGTCGGCAGTGGATTCGCCGCCTTTGGCAGATCGGATTGCGCAGGAACTGCGGTCGGCAGCGGAATTGCTGGGTGCGGCGGACGTTTAGACGCCATGCCTGCAGTGTGAAGTCGGTCGCTCTGGGTTTTCACGTGGCCTTCCAGGCGATATCCTCCGGTGCTCCAGACGCCCCCAGAGTTCGAAACAGCGACTGTCTGTTTGACTCTGGGCAAGACCAGACATGTCGGATGCTCAAATTGCAAATACCAATGTACGTCAGGAGTCTCCGGCCGAACGGCTGCTGACTCCCGTTCAGTTCGTGCGCGGTGTGGGACCACAGCGTGCAGAACTGCTCAGGAATCTGGGAATCCTGACTGCCCGTGATTTGCTGTTTCATATCCCGACCGGCATCAATGATTTCAGCGATGTGCGAACTGTGCCAAAGCTGGAAGCCGATGTTGAGCAATCCGTTCACGGATTTGTGGTCGATCGCGATGTCCGGCAGCTTGGCGGTGGGCGTTCGCTCGTGGGCATTTTGATTGACTGCGACGGGCATTATGTGCGAGGCCTGTGGTTCAATCAGCCGTGGGTTTTCAAAAAATATCGCGACAACGAGCATTTGGTGTTCAGCGGCAAGCCGCAGAAAAAGGCTGGCCGCTGGGAATTCAATGGACCGCGCGTCGCGATCCTTGCGCCGGACGACGACCTTGAAGCCGCAGCCGGGGTATTGCCGCGCTATCCTCTCACCGATGGCATCAAGCTGGATGCCATGCAGCGGATGACACGTGCAGCTGTCGAAAACTACGCCGATCTGGTCACGGACTGTGTGCCGGAATCTTTCCGCGCAACGCATCGACTTCCCGATTTGTCCACGGCGCTTCGCTGGCTGCACATGCCGGATTCGGTGAAACAGTGGCAGGACGGACGCCACCGCATTCTGCTGGACGACCTTTTGGAATTCCAGCTCGGATTGGCCCTGCGACGACGGATTTGGAATCGGACGCTCAAGGCCAGCCCGATCGAAGTGTCCGCGAAAGTTGATGCCCGCATTCGACGCCTGTTTGAGTTTCGATTCACCGCAGGTCAGGATCAGTCGATTCGCGACATTACGAAGGACCTGCATCAACCGGCACCCATGCATCGACTGCTGCAGGCGGACGTGGGAGCGGGCAAAACGGCGGTGGCTGTCTATGCCATGTTGTCAGCGATCGCGGCCGGTTACCAGGCGGTGTTGATGGCACCGACGGAAGTTCTGGCCACACAGCATTGGGAAACGTTTGATGAACTGTTGGCAGAAAGCCGCGTGCAGCGTGGTTTGCTGATTGGTGGCCTGCCGACCGCAAAACGTCGCGAACTGCTGGAAGGAATCGGTTCAGGAAAAACGCAACTCGTGATTGGGACGCAGGCCGTCATTCAGGAGAGTGTGAAGTTCCACAATCTGGCGTTGGCAGTGATCGACGAACAGCACCGCTTCGGCGTGCGCCAGCGTGCCAGCTTCACTGGCAATGATGTTAGTCCGCACGTGCTGGTCATGACCGCGACACCGATCCCGCGCAGTCTGTGTCTGACTCAGTTCGGTGATCTGGACGTCTCCGTTATACGTGATTTGCCACCTGGTCGTCAAAAAGTCGTGACCGCGAAAATCATGGAGATGGCGGAACAGGCGAAGATGTGGCACTTCGTCAGACAGCAGATTGAAAAAGGACGACAGGCATACGTCGTCTGTCCCCGCGTGGAAGGTCAGTCGGAAGACGATGCCGCCGCCGCAGAACGGTCTTCACGCAGTTGCTGCGTACGGAGCTGTCGGGGTTGCGAGTCGAATTGCTGCATGGACGCATGGACCGTGAACGGCGACATGACGTCATGGATCGGTTTCGGAATCACGAAGTCGATGTACTGGTGTCGACGACGGTTATTGAAGTCGGCGTCAATGTGCCGAATGCAACCCTCATGATCATTCAGCAGGCCGACCGCTTTGGGCTGGCTCAATTGCATCAACTGCGAGGCCGAATTTGTCGTGGCAGCTACCAGGGCTACTGCTTTCTGTTATCAACGACGGATGCCGCAGAAGCTCTGGAACGCCTGACCGCTTTGGAGAAATCTGCGGATGGCTTCGAACTGGCGGAAAAAGACGCAGAACTCCGAGGGCCCGGCGATATACTGGGACTGCGGCAAAGTGGTGCGATGCCGTTGCGACATGCGGATCCTGTGCGGGATCTGAGTATTCTTCAGGTGGCACGCCGCATGGCTCAGGATCTGGTGGATGACGGACGGTTCGATTTGCCGGAGTTCGCTGCATTAAAAGCCGTGGTATTGGAACGATTTGCGAATCTGCTGGAGCTTCCTCAGACCGGTTGATGCGTTCTCGCTTCCTTCGGCATTTCCTGGTAGCGTGCAGATGGCTATACTTTGCGGGTAACGACGGAATCAAAGATGGAGAATAGAAGAATGAAGATTCTGGCAATCGCGAGCCTGGGAATTGTTTTCTGCATCGCCAGCGTCAACGCATCAGTTGTGACATCCGCCGTCGATGATGCAAGGAGCAGGAATCCCGCAACCGGCACCGCTTTTGGCCGGATGCCGATCAAACAGATCAAAGAGCGCCTGCAGCAATGGCTCACCCTTTCGCGCACGGATGATACGGCGGCGAAGCAGGCAATGGAGCTTTGGTCTGACCGCGATCAGATTGACGGACTGACTGCAGAACAGACGCTGGACCGGTTGATTGATTCGTTGGCGATCGCCGACAAATCTGTACAGCAGCTTGTCGATTCATGTCGCTCGACAGGAACACGGAAGTCTCTGGAATACGAAGGCGCTCGTTCCGACGCATTCTTCCGGGACCACGTGACGCTGTATCAGGCGCGGTGGTTGACACAGCATCGTTTTTATGATGAAGCCATTCTGATGCTGGAAGCGCTCGATCCGGGAAATGTCGTTGATCCAGCCAGCCTGTTTTTCTATCGAGCCGTTTGCCGGCTGCGACTGTTGAAGCCTGCCGAAGCTGGTGATGATATTACGTTGCTGCTCAATCACACGCTGGATGTTCCATCCCGCTTTCGGGCGGTCGCTGAAATGATGAAAGAAGAAGTCCAGGTGGCGACGGAGGGGCTGCCGCAGGTGGCGCGACTGATGTCCGATGTGCAGCGCCGACTGGATCTTGGCAACTCAGATGATCCGGTGCAGAAACGCGAAGACGAAGTGATTGCAGCTCTGGACAAGCTGCTGGAGGAAATGGAAAAAGAAAAACAAAAGCAGCAGCAATCAGGCGACGGGCAAGGACAGGGACAGCAGAATCAACCTGGAAAGCAGGGAGCCGCTCAGAGCGCTATCAAAGGATCAGCGGCTGACGGTGAAGCCGATCGAAAGGAACTGACTGAGAACGGCAGTTGGGGCATGCTCGACAAACAGGCAGAAACCAAAGCACGAGAACTTATCCGACAACAGTTTCCGCCGAATTTCCTTGACGCCATCAGCCGTTATACTCGTCGCATCGCCGAACAGAAGAAATAGTCGCCCAAAGAAAGTTGATCATGCTCGTTCTGACGCTTTTGGCAGTCCTGCTTGCACCCACTGATTCGAAGATTTCGATGCTGGACGGGCAGACACACAGCGGGGCACTGTCGGCCATTTCAGCGTCAGATGTTGAACTCACTGAAAACGGTGCGTTGATCAAACTGCCGATTGACGATGTCATGGCGATCGAATTTTCCGTGACAGCTCCGGCCACATCGGAGGAATCGCAGATGCTGCTTTTTTCCGACGGAAGCCAGTTACAAGGCACATCGGTCGCGCGCACAGCAAAGTCTCTGACGGCACAGACTGTATTGTTCGGTACCATCGACGCGAAAATCGATGCGATTCATGCCGTCCGGCTTCAGGCAGACAATCCTTCTTACACTCAGCAGTGGAACACATTTCTGAAACGCGAATCAGAGAAGGACAATCTCGTCGTGGCGAAGCGTGACGGCTCCGGACTCGATTTTCTGGCAGGGATCGTGAGCAGCGTGACTTCGGAGAATGTGGAATTTCTGTTGGATGGTGAAACGATTCCCGTGCCGGCAGAACGAGTCTACGGAATTGTGTTCGGTCGTCCGGCAGGATCAAAGACGGGCACGGCCGGACAGAATCTGGCGATTCGGCTGACGAGCGTCGCTGGTGATGTGCTCAACGCGAAATCGATCGTGCTTGAAGGCGATCAATTGAAGGCAGAATCCGCCTGGGGGCAAGTGGTATCCGTTCCGCTGAATCAACTGCAGAAGATCGACCTGAGCAGCGGACGAATTCAATTCCTGTCCGAAATACCTGCACTTGTGGAACGCTTCGACGGCATCGATCCGGAGAACAGCCTGTTCGCCGGATTGATTGCCCCGGAACAACAGAAGCTGTTGTTTGGACCGCAGCGGAACATGACAATTGAACGGCATTCCAGAATTCGACTGCGTGGTCGTGAATTTACCAAAGGTCTGTGTATCCATTCGCGTTCTGAATTGCAGTGGGAACTGGAGAAGCGATTTTCAGCGATGGAATGCGTGGTCGGTGTCGATGACGAAGTGGCGTTCAACGGATCGCACGCGGTGGCGTTAAAGATCACGGGCGACGACAATATTCTCTTCGAGAAGCTGATTGCCACAACCGATGACCCGGTGCCCCTGCGTTTGCCGCTGGAAGGCGTTTCAACGCTGACGATTCTAGTGGATTTCGGAGACGGCAGCAGCGTGTGCGACTGGCTGGACATCGCCGACGCACGCCTGATAATTGCAAAGGACAAGCCGTGAAGGAAACTGACGCTGTGTTTTTTGTAGGTCCTTTCTGCCGGAAAGGACTTTGCGGCCTGTCGCAACCGGAGCGGACGTGGTTGAATCAACTTAGCTGGTGTTGCCAGTGCAGCGACGCACAGGTGCGCCGCTGGCGGAAGTGCCACTCGGCGGGCAGGACCTGCATGCTGCTGTGCCTCCTCGTCATCGTAATGCTTTTCGGCAGCGTCAGCACAGCAAATGCTCAACAGACAGTTATTGAACGCGAAGCGGCGCGCGTCGAAACATTGCGCAGGATTTCATCCAGCATCGTGTGTGTAATGGACCCGAAGGGCCAGGGCGGTGGTTCTGGCGTTCTGATTTCGGCGGATGGTTATGCCATCAGCAATTATCATGTCACGTCGGGGTCCGGGACGTTCATGAAGTGCGGTCTGAGCGACGGAAAGCTCTACGATGCAGTAATTGTCGGGATTGATCCCACGGGTGATATCGCGCTCATTCAGCTTCAGGGCCGATCAGATTTTTCATTTGCGATCCCCGGCGACAGCGATCAGGTGCAGGCCGGCGATGAAGTCATGGCATTAGGGAATCCGTTTCTGCTGGCAAGCGATTTCACTCCGACCGTCACATATGGCATTGTCAGCGGAGTGCGTCGCTATCAATACCCGGCCAACACGTTTCTGGAATATACGGATTGCATTCAGATTGATGCGTCAATCAATCCCGGCAATTCAGGGGGCCCGTTGTTTAATATTGAGGGACGCTGGATCGGGATCAACGGCCGTGCGTCATTTGAAAAACGCGGGCGAGTGAATTCCGGGGCGGCATATGCCATTTCTGTGAATCAGATTCAGAAGTTTATCGAACATCTCAAGTGTGGTCTGATTGTGGATCACGGTGTCGCAGAATTTACCGTAGCGACATTGGACACCGGTCAAGTCACTGTGGCGCAGGTGTCGGCTCTGTCGGATGCGTATCGCAGAGGACTGCGGCCCGGTGCGGAAGTGTTGTCATTTGCCGGGCGCCTGCTGACGTCCGCCAATGACTTTCAAAATGTGCTGGGCATTTTTCCGGAAGGCACGCGTCTGCCGCTGACATGGCGTGACAGTGACGGACTGCATGAAGGAACCATTCGTCTGCGTCCGCTGCATGCTTTTCAAAAAGCGCCAGAGTTACCCCAGGAACGACAGCAACAGCCTCCCGAAGATCCTGAAAAACAGGACGGCGAAGAGATGCATGCAGACAAACCAGCCGGTGAAGTTCCCGAGCCACTCAAGAGCCTGTTTGTGGCCCGCGATGGCTTCTGCAATTATCACTTCAACGAGATCCAAAGACTGCGCCTGCTCACCGCCCTGAAGGAACGAGTGGCTTCTAACGGCGATCCGAAGCCTGCATGGGTCATCGCGTTCAACGCTGCCGATCCGGGGCCGCAACTGGTGGGCGAGCTGACAATCGCAGCATCTGCAGTGGGTCTGAACCTGAATAACCGGCCGTTCCTGCAAAGCACGACCGATCCGCTGGTGGAAGAAGAATCGCCTCAATTGCCCGGTTTGCTCGTCGCCATGAATCAATTGCGTCGCCTGCTCAGCACTGACGCCGCTGAGTTTACGGAGCAGCAGGCTGCTGGTCGCACTTTTCATCTGCCATTGAAGAAAGACGTGGATGTGTTGCTGACCCGTGAAGGGGTTCGCACCTGCCGCTGGTATTTTGACGGAAGCTCAGCACTGCCGGTTGGCGTCGATGTGGAATACGCTCAGGGAATCGACGAAGCTCGTCTGCTGTTCACTGACTGGGCTGATCGGAACGGCGCCGTTTTTCCGGGTCGGATCGGACTGATCTCCGGTGTTCGCGAAGAACTGCGTTGGTTGAACATTGACAGCGTGTCGGTCAACAGACCATCAGCCACTGAAAAGACAAAACCATGACCACGTGTGTCATTCACGCTTTGGAACGAGTATACCGGACAGCTCTGATTCTGACGCTGTTGTTCGCATCCGGCAGGTGCTGTGCGTTACAGTCGGACTTTCGGGCAACTGATGAAGTCCTGAAGTCACAGCAGCAGACGATAGTCAAATTGTTCGGTGCTGGAGGCGGCAGTCTGGATTCGTATGGAACAGGAACTTTGGTTTCCGGCGATGGTCATGTTGTGACGGTCTGGAATCATCTGGTCAGTACCGGATATCTGACAGCGGTTACGGCGGACGGTCGAAAATTTACAGTCGATGTCGTCGGCACGAGCGCAGAGTATGATCTGGCACTGTTGAAACTCAGGTCGGAGCCTGGTGATTCCTTTTCGTGCATCGATCTGTCAAAGGTGAGTGACCCTGATCCAGGCACTCCGGTGCTTGCTTTCAGCAATATGTTTCACGTTGCGACAGGCAATGAGCCTGTGTCACTGGTGCATGGAGTCATCGCCGCGAGAATTCCTCTGGAGGCAACTCAGGGACGCTGGAAGTTTCCGCTCAAATCTCCCGTCTGGCTCGTCGATGCGATCATCAACAATTCCGGTGCAGCCGGAGGCTTGCTGACGGACACAAAAGGCGTCCCGATTGGGCTGATTGGCAGAGAAATTCGTCATAGTGCCAGCCGCACATGGGTGAATTATGCGATTCCGCTGACAACCCTGAAACCGGTGATTGAAACACTGCTGTCCGGCAAAAAGCTGGATTCGCGTCCGACAGACTCTGCGGCCAATACGCGGATGATTTCTGATCAGGAACTCACGGCACGTTTCGGTCTCACGATGCTGCCGAATGTTGTCGAACGAACTCCGGCATGGATCGACACCGTGGCAAAGGATTCAGTCGCCGCGAAATGCGGGCTGCAACGCGGGGACCTGATTGTGCTGGTAAATGACGCCATAATCACCAGCGTCACTGGTTTTCGGCAGCAGCTTGCCGCGTTCCGCAGCGGCGAACGAGTGTCTCTCACGATCAACCGCGAACAGCAATTGCTGCCCGTGGAACTTCAGATTCCATAGAGGAATCGGCGAGCCGGGCGGCGTCATCCCACCGGCACACTGCGATGCCTGTCTTCACCGAACTTTTCCGGAGTCCCGCGACATGGAAATGCTGTCCATCGTGTTGTCGTCCGCCGTCATTCTGACTATCGCCTACTTTACGTACGGACGCTGGCTGGCACGGATGTTTCGGCTGGATGACAGGACGCCGACACCCGCGGTTACGATGCGGGATGATGTGGATTACGTGCCGTGTCCGACCGGACCATTGCTGAGTCAGCACTTTTCTGCCATTGCAGCGGCGGGACCGATCGTGGGGCCGATTCTGGCGGGAGTTTTCTTTGGGTGGCTGCCTGCGCTGATCTGGATTCTTGTCGGCTCGATCCTGATTGGCGGAGTGCATGACCTGGGTGCGCTGGTGGCGTCGATTCGTCATAAGGCCACGTCAATCATCGAGGTCGTGCGAATTCATATCAGCGGACGCGCCTATCTGTTGTTTCTGTCGTTTGTCTGGCTGGCCCTGATCTATATTGTCGTCGCGTTCACCGATATCACGGCCACCATGTTTGTCGGTGCGATGGACCTCGAATCGGGGAAGGCATTCGCAACAATCGCTGACGCCAAGGCCGATCCGACGACAAAGGTGTTCATTGAATCGGGCAGTGTGGCGACGTCGTCACTGCTTTATCTGATACTGCCGATTATCATGGGGCTTCTCGTCAGGTCGGGTCGACTGTCGATGAATACTGCCACCTGGATCTTTCTGCCGCTCGTCGGAGTCGCGATCTGGATTGGACCGTACATCCCGTTCAATCTGGATGTCGTGCTGCGGCGTCTGATGCCGGAGCTGACTTCCGCTGAGTCCGCGCTGTATGCGGTTCGGGGCTGGGACATCTTCCTGTTACTGTATTGCGCCATCGCATCGGTCGCTCCGATGTGGCTGTTGCTGCAGCCGCGAGGCCAGCTGGGAGGTTACTTTCTCTATGCAGCACTCGGTGCCGGCGCGCTGGGGATTTTGATGGGCGGTCAGACGATCCAGCAGCCAAAGTTCACGGGCTGGATTCATCCGGTTCAGGGAGGTGTCTTTCCCATGCTGTTTATCACGATCGCCTGCGGAGCGTGTTCGGGATTTCACTCGCTCATCTGTTCCGGCACGACGTCCAAGCAACTGCGAACAGAACGCAGTGCGCTCCCGATCGGATATGGTGCGATGCTGCTGGAAGCCATGGTCGCGATTGTGTCGCTGTGCTGCGTGATGATGCTTCCCATCGGATCGCCACTGATTGATAAGCCGAATCCGAACTATATCTATGCGAACGGCATCGGCGCATTTCTGCAGGGAATTGGAATCTCGCGAGCGATAGGCGTCGCGTTCGCTCTGATGGCGTTCAACACGTTTGTCTACGACACGCTGGATGTCTGTACTCGGCTGGGGCGATTTATTCTCCAGGAACTGACAGGTGTTCCAGAGGCGGACGCTGGTTTGGGACTTTGCTGACGGTAAGTGTTCCGATCTTCTTTGTCATGGGCAAAACTGTCGATGACAACAACAATGTGGTTCCCGTATGGAGAACATTCTGGAGCCTTTTCGGGGCCAGCAATCAACTTCTGGCCGCGTTGACGCTGCTGGGTGTGACCGTCTGGCTGTGGAGGACTCGCCAGGCCATCTGGGTCTTCGTCGTCACGGGGATTCCCGCTGTCTTCATGTATGTGATGAGTTCGTGGGCTTTGGTCACAATTGTGCAACAGCAATTTGCCAAGGGAGGCAAAGCCGACCCTGTCGCCTGGATCGCGGTGGTATTGCTGGTTCTGGCCGCCCTGATGCTCATCGAAGGCATCGCTGCCCTGCTCCGGCGCAATCCCGCTTCCAGAGATTTGTATCCGGCCATGACCTGAACGCGGCAATCGATTCCAGTGACGCCGTATAGGATGATGACACTGCGGCCATGGCGATGCCCCGTGTGGCTGATTCTCAGATCGGTCCGTCTGTAGCGTCTCTGACGAGTCTGCCGAACAAAATCGCGCTGAAACATCCGATTTTCAGGGACTTTTCGTGCGCGACATTGTGATTCATCCGATCACGTTAATGGATACGGCCGGAGGCTGTTTTCCATGCGCCTCTGCCACGGATGGATTTCA
>JBBJME010000396.1:0-5260 GCA_037719765.1 Planctomycetaceae bacterium | reverse complement strand
CGAACGCGAAGAGCTGGAAGCATACGTGAATGTGGGACAGGTCGTTGGAATTCTTCAGGCGAAGGCACGACTGTCACTGCAGCGTTCTGGCAGCAACGGCAACGGATAGACATGCCGCCCTCTCGACGTCAGCAGGTCTGGAAACGAGCACACGGTTGTTGTGAATACTGTCAGCTTCCGCAGGACCACGATCCTCGCCCGTTCCATCTCGACCACATCCGTCCACAGAAACACGATGGCCCGACGGTCGTTGAGAACCTTGCACTCTGCTGCGCCGCGTGTAGTTTGTACAAAGGTCCAAATCTAGCGGGATACGATCCCGAGACCGATATTTTGTACCCGCTGTTCAACCCGCGAACTCAGGCCTGGTCCGAACATTTTGCGTGGAACGAAGCATTACGCCTGCGTGAATCAGTTGACGCAGTCCGTGTTTGATCCATACTCCCGCCAACCCAGTTACAAAGCGTGCGCGGTCAAGGTGAAGACCATGGATTGAATTCACTCGTACTCAAATGAAGTCACGCCGCCGCCTCAGGAATTCCACCGTTTTCACAAGACCGCTTTTCTCCAGGCCGCACAGAAGTTCTTCCACGGACTTCGTTGGATTCCTGAGGTTTGCACGCTGCTTCCTGGCAGCCTCCCACACGGCGTTTTCGTTGATATCAATCAGACTGATCACAAATTCATCAGGATGCTGAGCCTGAATGCTGAAGGGCTTGAGGGCTTCATCAGGGAAATCTTTCAGATTGAACGTTACGATTACTTCCGCATTCGAACGTATAGCCGCCGCAACGACGTGGCGGTCGTCAGCGTCCGGAAGGTGGATTCCTTCAATCAGCGATTCATAACCTTCGACAAGCGAATCGGGAATTGCGAGATTCATCACAGTTGCCGTTTTCAGCAGCTTTCGATGAATTTGATCCTGTTCGACTTCAGGCCGACGGCGTACAACGCTCCGAATCCACTCTTCGTGAATCATAGTCGTCCACTTTGCTCGAAACAGCCGTGTTCGTGCCAACCACATCAGAAAATCGCGAAGATCTGCGGGATGCAGGACGCAGGCGTCAAACACGGCTGTGAAGTGGCTCAAGTGTCATACCCCAGACCGAGTTCCTGTGCCTCCCGAGCAAGCTCTTCCATAGCGGCATCACTTTCGAGTTCCTGCTGCTTCTTGAACTTCAGCAAGTCCTTCAGGACGATTCGTCGGTGACTTCCGGCTTTATGAAATGCGATCTTCCCTGATTCAAGCAGGCCCACGAGATACGGACGTGAGACACTCAAAAGGTCTGCAGCTTCCTGCGTTGTCAGTTCGGCATGAATGGGCATCAGAGTCACGGAATTGCCGAGCGACAATTGAACCAGCAAGTCCTTCAGCATCCGCAGAGCTGCCAGCGGGATTTCGCAGTCTTCCCCGTCGATGGAGACGCGCAGGCTTTTCTTCCGCCTGCCGGATAGCAGATGAGCAAGCTGCCGACTGGATTCGGTGACCAGCCTCTGGTCAACGTCATCGGGAGAAACCGTATCGGGTGAACCTGGCATTGTAATCATGGTTTTTGGGGCCGTCGTTGTTCAACGATGGAATTGTGCTTCACTGTGGCCGTCGTTGGGGCATCGACGGGAAGGGAATTTGACTTCTTCCCAAAGTCATACGACACTCTCTCTACTCGAAATAAACGAAACAAGACAATTGTCGAACAATTGGAGAAAAAATACAATCGAAGTCGGAAAACGGCGGGCTTGCCGCCAGATTCCGCAATGCCTGCGACCGGGCAAAGATCCCTCACCGGGACCGCTTCACAAGCCTCGCGCAACGCAGGCTCGACAGCAGGGAGACCTGGAGACCGCTCAACAGATCCTCGGTCACAGCAGTAAGCACACGACCGAACGCCACTACGCTGACGTGGATTTGTCACGCGCCGCGGCGAATGCACTCCAGTTTGGTGGATGCTGAAAACATGGTACGCTGGAAATTGCAGGGCTAGGCTGATCCCCCGAACGGCAGTTCCCGAAAGCCGCCTGCCGGATAGCAGATGAGCAAGCTGCCGACTGGATTCGGTGACCTGTTTGTGGTCAACGTCTTCGGGAGTAACAGTATCGGGAGAGTCTGGCAGTGAGATCATGGCATGGCCGTTGGGAATGGACAACGGAGATTTCAAAACGTCGGATGCGGCAGACTGACTTCCGCAGTGTGTACTACGACCATTCTGCTATTCGAAACAAACGAAACAAGTAATTTATCGTCCATTGGCGACAGAAACACAATTTCAAACCAGAAAGTGCGAGCCTTTTCTGTCGTTCTGAGTCCTCCTGACGTGGATCTGTCACGAGCCGAAACGAACGCCGTGCAGTTCGGATATTTCAGGCTGTCACGGGCAGAAGCACACGCATTACGTTTCCGGTGATCAGAAGCGATCTTCAGGTGCGATGCCTTACTCGGCATGAGTCAGAATGTCGTTCTGACGCCCATTGAGTTTTGCGGTGGAAATATGGCCCCGATTCTCAGTGATCCATCGACACAGTCGAGTCAGGAAATCTTCAAACTGACGTTGGAGCTGTACTCTCTTATCTCACGCTCGAAATGCGCGAACATCGTCTTGCGCTGTCAGGACGAACTTGTCGACGTCCTTGAGGTAGACCAGAACATCGCTGGGCCATAAGTAATTTACCAAGTGCATGATACCCGAATCTTCAAAAAATCCAACAGCTCTGGGGCGCGGATCCCTGCCCGCGACTCGTGGCAAGGCACAAAAACAGAAAGGCATTCAAAATCTGTTTTGAACCAGTTCTTGACCATTCTTAAAACCGTCGCTAAGTGGTTAGGCGGTGCCATTCAGCACCTCCTTGCATCGCATATGGTGCTGGTCGTGGAGTAGTCGAAAAAACTCGGTTACCGCTTGGTGGGCAAAGAGACAGAATTTGGTGTCGATCTCGATGAACGGGGGATTGAAGGTAATGCCCGGGGCGGCTTTCAACATACCTTTCGCCTTCTTGATCGTTGCTGTTGAATCGAGCATGCCCCCATTATGAACAAAGGCATTTCGCACGAAATAGATACCTCCCAGGCAGTCCCAAGTATGAGGAGGTGGTGATGAGAACGCAGCGAGCTTCTCGAAGTACTTGCGGGAGCGCTGAAGCCATCCACCGGCCAGGTCGGCTACCGTGACGGTCAGCAGGAATGCGCGTTCGACATCTCGGCAGGTGAACGAGACGTAGTGCTCG
Organism: Planctomycetaceae bacterium; assembly: GCA_037719765.1. Lineage (GTDB taxonomy): Bacteria > Planctomycetota > Planctomycetia > Planctomycetales > Planctomycetaceae > SXXK01. The sequence goes on along the minus strand of JBBJME010000396.1, from coordinate 2,041 downwards.
GTGATCGACATCAGCGCAATGATGAAGGAACGACGCACTTGCTCTCCGACGATGTCCTGCCACCAATAGGGATGCTCGTCAGCCCAGTTGACGTCGTGGCCGTTGTGGAGCTCGATGATCGCGTGCGTTTCTGCTTTCTCACGCTCCTGCACGAACGTATCAAGTGTGTCTAGATAGAACGCAAGGTCACGCAGGTCAGCTTCGCACAGATCGCGCGTCATCTGGCCAGCCTCGCTTAACCATCAGCTGCGATCACCTTTTAAGTAGTCCGGTACTCCACTCATTGACGTGCCTCTACGAGATCCACTTGACGAGTTTCGATCTATGCGGCTGGCGATTAGCCGGACGTATAGAACGTGCGTTGAACTTTTCCGCTGCGTTGGATTCCGGGGACTATTCGGAAACAATCAGGTTCTCTCGGCGGACGATGAGAGTTTATCGAAGAACGACCAGGTTGTCACCTAGATTCAGGACGCACAGACGGCTCCGCTCAAAGCCGGTGTGTCGGTATTTGTGAACGTTCAAAGCGTGGAGGCGCTGTTCATACGGCACCGGGCGTCGTTCAACCACCGGGCTTCTTGAACAAATGCATTGAACTTCGGCTTGGTGGGCTCTCATCGCCACAGGCCTTCTACGCTCTACTGTCAATCTAACTTCGTGCGCTCCGTGCGCACTTGCCGAGTCAAAGCCTTATTGGTTATGTTGCGTCATTATTATTCCAGTTTCATCATCCGTTTCGTCGTATGATTCGTAAAAATCCTCAATAGTAGATGTATCATTCAACATCTCAATATAGATTGGGTTTTCGGTGATAATGTTTACGAAATGATCCAAGCAACGACAAATCTCAGTCGTCAATTGGGAAACGTCCGGCACAATGACAACCGTGTTCTTTTCAAATCCAACAAATTTGCCCTTCAGCTTGCTTGCAGATTCACCCTTCGGCTTGCCTGCGTTTTTGTCCGGGCCAGCCGAATAGTATTTCTTCAAAAACTCATCGTCTATGAAGCGGTATTTCCCTACCTCGCGGCTGAGGTGTTTATGGTCGTCGGAATTTTCAATGGTGTAATGCGGGTGATGGACCATCCAACCAAATGTTTTGGGGTGTTTAAAAAAATTGGCCCAGCGTCGAGATCGGATGAAGGGAGCAAAATATTGACAGCGGTAGCCATCTGGCACGCCAAGGATGTCAAACACGTCCGTGATGCGTTCCCAACAAGTATTGATCAAGAATGCGAAAATGGAGAACTCGTGGTGAAGTTGGAAGTCGGAGTTAGCAGCTGCGATTTTAAGATATTTTGAGATTTGTTTCGTCAAATCGCTGAAGTTGCAACCAAGGCAATTGTGGTGCGCCTCTTCCGGACCAGCGTACGTGTCATAAATTCGACACATGAGCTCGCCGTCTTGGACCTGCGAGTCAAAAATTGATTGGGCGTCGGTGAAGTGCCTCGTCGCGGTATCGGCGATTAGTTCTTGAGTTTGCGATTCGGTGGTCATATTAGATCCAAAGCAACATAACGTTCAAGGAAACCCCACGGCGGGCAAGTAACTTTGATTTCGAAACCCGCATCGTCCGCGGCTCGGGTTGAGCTTTGTCATTCCCCTTCTCGTCACAAGTCCGACAATTCGTGTTTGATTAATGCGTCTTGGTCAATCACGTATTGCCCGTCACAGGTAAGACCATAGAAGTCGCTATACGAACGAAATCCGTTGGTATCGGGAGTCGTGAGGCCGCGAATGATGTGTTCGTCATTTGCGCCACTTTGATCCTCCATCAAGGAAACAAGGCTGCCAGGCGGGATCCACCGCCAAAGACCAATGCCTATTGATTGGGCAAATTCAAGTGCACCGGAGGCGAAACCGACTGGCGTGATCAATGTTCCTTTTGTGCGATCAGCACCACCTTGTCTTAGTTTGGCGCGAGGACATAAGGGGGAGGACATAAGGGGACATTGGGGGAGGACATAAGGGGACATTGTACTTATTCAAAAAAGTAGAATGACCCCGTATTCTCCCCGATGATGTAGCGACGACCGCCGTC
>JBBJME010000395.1:0-5267 GCA_037719765.1 Planctomycetaceae bacterium | reverse complement strand
CGACACCGACTACAACGAAGAAAGCTTCTTCGTCCGCCACGCCTACTTCCTCGGCCAGAACGATCCCTACAAGTCCCTCAAGACCACGCTGAAGTCCGAGATCAACGAAGAAGCCTGGCAATCCCTCCACAGCGACACCAGCCGCCCGTTTGAAAAACCATCCTCAGGCCGCATCGCCGTAAAGGTCATCAATCATCTGGGGGATGAGGTGATGAAGGTGTTTAGAGTGAAGTGATCTCCAGTTGGTTATCGTGGGGCAATTCCGACCAAAAGATGATGCGGTCGTTGCTGGACAAAACTCGATCTGCATCCACATCATACGCATTCCGATCATTGCAGGATCACAGACGGTGCGGAGATCAGTTTCCATGTCATGGCCCGATTCGCATCACGAGCTAATGCAGGTTGTGGAGCGTCAGAAAGCGAGTTCCGGGATTCTGTGCAGTCCGTACTTTGCGACACTGCAGAATTCTGAAATGTCACGATTCACGTTCGAGAGCACTCAGCAACAGTTCTATTTCGCCGTGCGATTCTTTTCGCGTGCCATGGCGGCGCTGGCAGCTCGGATTCCGGATTCGGCGACTCGCCTGCCGTTGATTCACAATTTGGCAGAAGAACACGGGCTGGCCGATGAGGATGACGCTGCTGGAAGCGCAGAACTCCGAGCGCAGGATTCGGCTGGTCATCATCATCCGTTTCATCCGGCATTGGCTCATGATCGCACCTTCCGGACGTTTCTGGAACGACTGAGGAGCGCCAGTCCCGCGACCGGTCAGGAACACATTGAGCAATCTGCCGTCCGAGCCTTCAATCTGGCTCTCTGGGCCGTATGCGCGATTGAGCATCTCTCAACCGCGTTCGCCTGCCTGGGCGCGATTGAGTACGCATTTGCAGATATTTCTGCATTGATCGGTAACAGCATTGTTGATCGCGGATGGCTGAGCCGCGACAAACTGGTTCACTACAAGCTGCACGCTGAAATTGACAAACGGCATGCAGGTGACTTCTTCGGTGTGGTCGTGAATGACTGGGCCGATGACGCCGCAGGCCGCCATCACGTTGAATCGGGACTTTCGCTCGGGTTTTATCTGTTCAAGCGGCTCTACGACGATCTGCTCACGGAGGCGACAGATTATGAGTGATCCCAACAGTAAACCGACAACACTACCGCCCGACTTAATCCTGACTCTGCATCATGTGGATCACTGGCGGCACATTGTCAGGTTGATTGCATTCGCGGCGATCTACGTCACCTCCGCCGGGATCGCCATGAAGCTGTCGGGGAGCATCGATCACGCGCTGCAGTGGCTGTTGCTGATTCCTCTCTATCTGCTGGCCGCAGCTTCGCTTCACGGAATCAGCCTTTTCACGCATGAAGCCGTTCACGGAACACTGTGTCAGAATCGTCTGGTCAATGATCTCTGCGGAGCCATCTGCGCGTTTCCTGTACTGCAAACGTGTCGAGCCTATCGAGTGCTTCACCTGAAACATCATTCGCATCTGGGCGATGCAGGAGATCCGGACCATTACAAAAATTATACGCGTTGGACATGGATGGTTTTCGTCATGAACTGGCTGCGGTTGCTCGTCGGCTATCCGGTTTACGTCACCGCCATTCCGATCCTTGGCTTTCGGCAGGGCAATAGACAGGATCGAATCTGGATCATCACGGAGGTCGTCGCGCTGTTGGGTTTGATTGTCCTGATCGTGATATCCGGCGTATCGCCTGCATGGATCATTCACGGCTGGCTGATTCCGATGCTGCTGATCAATACGATGGTGAACATTCGCGGCATGAGTCAGCATACTCTGCTGGAACACGCTTCCGATCCGATTCAGGGGACGCGAACCATCCTGACCATTCCAATCGTTCGCTTCTTTATGTGCAATGAAAACTATCATCTGGAACATCATCTGTATCCGGGGATTCCGTGGCACAGCCTGCCGCAGGTGCATAAGTCGCTCAACGACTCTCTGACCGCCGCGGGTGCTCCATACATTCGGTCCTATGCGGCATTTGTGCGTGAGTTCCTGATTCACAGTATCAAACGCAGTCCGCTTGGCAGGAAAACCGAACACGAGGCAAAATGAACCGTCACTTGCCGACGCTTCCCGAGCGTGTCTTTCTGTGTGTCGGATCCATTCTCACCATAACATTGCTGGCCAAAGCCGTGATGCTGGCAAGCGCTGCCGTGACCGACGTTGCGGTTGCTGTGATGATCTGGCTGGCCGGATACTGGTTCGCCGTGCGTCGCACAGAACCGAACGGCGTCGCAAGAATGATCATCAACTTTGTGACAGTGTGGCTCCTCTACAGCGGTTCGGGAAGAATCATCAATGCGATTCAGCTGCCCGATTGCGGCGAATTACTGCTGTCATGGGATCGTCAATTGTTTGGAGAAAGTCCGGCGGTATCCCTGCAATCACTGGCATCTCCATGGATGAACGAAATCCTCAGCGCGGGCTATCTGACTTATCATGTGTACCTGCTGTGGTTCCTGCTGCACACGATCTGGTTGCCTCCAAACGAACGGGTATGCTTCACTCGTCCGTTGTGGACCGCGTTCGGACTGGGATTTTCGGTGTACTTTCTGATGCCCGCCGCCGGAATCTGTGTGTCCTTTCCGGAACTTTTTCCTCGACCCATTGAAGGCTATTGGATCACGTCGTTTGTTGACGCGCTGGTCGCAAACATGGCCGCATCTTACGATTCGTTCCCAAGCATGCATGTGTTTGTGACCAGTGTGATGCTGTTCTGTGATTTTATGCATCAACGCCGACGATTCTGGATCATGCTGATTCCGTCGCTCGTGATGTTGGTATCAACGGTCCTGTTACGAATGCACTTTACCGTGGACCTGATCGTCAGTGCGATTTTGTTGATCCCGTTTGTCTGGTTCTTTGTGGACAGGAAACCGCAGTGAGCACACCGAGCGATACCCCGGACGTCTGGGCCACGCAGTCATCTCGTCTGCCGCTGGCGTTTGCCCAGGTTCGCGAAGACCCTCGGCTGGACCTGGAGATCATTTCGCAACTCCCCGATCACCCGGTCATCGTCATGATTGCGTCGGGCGGTGAGACGGCGATTCAGGTGGCCCGATATCTGCCAGCGGAGCTGCATCTGGTGGACATGAACCCCGCTCAACTGGCAATCACGCGATTGAAATGGAGCCTGGCCGAAACATGCTCGGTGGCAGAATCGCGTGCGTTACTCGGTCACGATGCGATGGATCCGCGTGAACGAGGTGTGTGGTTGGCACAACTCCTGGAGCAGCTGAGTCTTCCCTCGGACATATTTGGACCGCCGGGGCAGGTCGCCGAATGGGGTCCGGATCTCAGCGGCCGATATGAGCGCACTTTTGCCGAACTGCAGCGGGAACTGGCACCAATTGCTGGGAAGATTCAGCGTGTTCTGGAATCTTCCGACGAGTCCCCCGGAGCCACGGCATTTTTCGAACCAATCACCGAGTCCGGACAAATTTTTGATGCAGCGTTTGACCGAGTCATGTCTCTGGAAAATCTTGTTTGTCTGTTCGGAAAGGATGCCACTCAGAATCCCCGTCAGTCGTTTGCCGCTCACTTTGCCTGGCGAACCCGCTTGAGTCTGTCACGACCGGATCGGACTCAAAACCCGTTTCTGTGGCAATTGCTGGTTGGTCGGTTTCCCTCGACGGCGGCCTATGATTGGTTGCTGCCTTCTTCGCGGGATCAGCCATTTCAACCACTCATGCCGCGACTGCATTCCGGTCGCATGGTCGATGTCCTGCAATCGTTTGCCCCCGCTTCGGTGGATCTGGTTCATCTTTCGAATATCCTCGACTGGCTCAGCCCGGGTCAGGCTACCGAAACTCTGCGCTGCGCGTATCATGTTCTGAAGCCGGGCGGTCGCCTGATTTTGAGGCAACTGAATTCGACGCTCTGGATCCCCGACCTGGACTCTCAGCTGACTTGGGATTTGTCTCTTGGAAATCGCATGGCCGAACAGGACCGAAGCTTCTTTTACCCGGCGATCTTCGTGGGAGTCCGCGAATGATTGTGCGTTCGATGACGCATCCGATCAACAGACCCACGCTGGACGAACTGGCAGTGTTCGAGCGACAGTTTCAATATCCGCTGGGACCCGGCAATCATTTCTCAATTTCCCATGGTTCCGAGTATCTGCCATTCTTTGCAGCGATGGGAGCGGCGACCTTGCTTGTGGCTGTACACCTCGGAAGCATAGTTGGCAGTTCGGTGTTAGTTCGCCGACAACTGGTGGTTCGAGACTCAGGCTCCGGCGAATCGCACAACCGATGTCTGGACGCACACTACATTTGCGACCTGAAGGTCCGTTCTGATGCACGATCGGGTTCCGCTCTCGCCCGGCTGACGGCCGCCGCAGCCGATATCATCCGCCCATGCCAGTCTCATGCGTGTTACAGCGTTGTGATGGCCGGGACCAGTGCAGAACCGGCAGCATATACGGGACGACTCAACATTCCACATTTTGCTGCTGTCGGCGAAGTCGCCATTCTGAGATTTCTGACCGCCCCCAGCAGTGAACCATCCAAAGTTGTGGACTCGCCGCCGGAACAGTTCGCAGGCCTTCACGACCGACTGGGTGCCTCCGGAGTATGGCCAGCAGCCGGAGATCCGTTTCTGCGTTCTCTGATCGCTTTCCAGCGATTCTGCCACGTGAACGAAACCGCTTGCGGACTGCTGGAGGATACTCGACGCGGCAAGCGGCTGATTCAGGCGTCCGGGGAGGAAATCGTGTCTGCCCACCTGTCCCGCTTCCGCTGGTCAGTCCTCGCAGCGGCAGAAGATCTCTTAAAACACGCACTCAACAGAAGCTTCGAACTGGGCTTCCCTGCCATGTTCTGTTCCATGCCGTCCGCCGCATGGACTCAACTGAAGCCGCTACTGCATCGTTTCGAGTATCAGCAAACGTCTGCCACGGTTTATGGATATCATGTTCCTGACAGTCTGGACTGGTGGATTGACACAAGCGAGATTTGAGCGCTGCGACCGTTCGCATTTTCAGTCAACTCCTACCTGTTGACGCCGGCAGTTTTCTGCGTTGCTTCTTCAGCGGAAATCACCGCCGCCGGGTGCGTGTAGCCATGACTGTATTCCTGATAATGGCGAGTGTGCTGGTGATCGACGACGACCGGACCGTCGGTGAAATGGTAATACGGTCGCTGGAGAAAATTGGACTTACGGCAAATTGCTCGAGCAGCAACCTTTGTCAACTGCCCGACGCTGGTAAGGGCGTCTTTGGAGTCGCC
>JBBJME010000150.1:0-17742 GCA_037719765.1 Planctomycetaceae bacterium | reverse complement strand
ATTCGGCGCGAAGACAAGTGTGCCGCCAGTGTAGACAAATTGGTAAAGCTGACTCTGTTCCTGTTCATTCGGATATCGATCCGGCGAAGTCAGGACAAGGCACGCACGATCTTTGGGCACCACCAGCAGCGCATCGCGCTCGACACGGGGAAAGAGCTGACTAAGCGTTCGATAAAGTCCCAGTTTGCCATCCACAGTCGTGCTGTAAGAATCCGACGCAGACCCGTCTTCTCCTGGCAGCCACCAAAACTGCAGGATGACAAGCATCGCGGCCGTCAGACCCCAGAAGGTATCAGACTGCAGCAGTCGGCGCTTCTTCGTCACGGAAAGCTCCCTGAAAACTGGCCAAACACAATTCAAACATTTCCGCAGTCGGACTTCGTCGTCCGAAGTACACGAGTTCAAACTGAAACGCGGTGGTTAGATATCCTGCACGTTTGTCTTCGCGGCGCCAGACGGAACGCACGTAGTCGCGGTTCGTGAGCCCTTTGCGATATCGGATCAGCCCGGCACGTTCAATCCAGCTCATACTGCCCAGCAGCAGTTCACGAATCCCCGCGCGATAGTTTCCGGCCGCTGCAAACTGAATCGCACGCGATTCATATGTAGAAACGGCCAGTTCACCGGGTGGCGTGGTGACGTCGGACAAGATGTCTTTGGAGTCCGACAGCAGCCCATCTCGATTCCGTTTTTTTGCGTCAATCGATTTGACAATCATCGCGGCGATGACGATCAGCACCATCACGATGACAACAATGACAGCGATGACAAACACGTTCGCCAATCCGCCCAGACCGAGATTCCAGTCCCAGCTGCCCAATGGTTCATTGACAGGCTGTGCAGGTGTTCGCGGAGCTCCGGAACCGGTGAAACCGCTGAACAGCCAGCGGAAGAAATTGCCAATCGCACCAAACACGTCACCGATCCTGTCGCCCACCCATTCCAGCGCCCCGCCCAGGAAGCCCTTATCCACGTCGGATGCAGGGATCTTTTCGAGCACCGTGCGTCGCACAGAACGAAATTCATTGCCGTTCATGACCTGTTCGCCGATCCGATCAATCTGCGAACCGTCCATCGGATCGGATTGCACGGCAGCCGCACGTACTGAAGTGATGCCCACTGACAACATTGCCAGAACGGTCATCAGAGTCACTCGGCCTCGCGAAGTTGGGGTCGCGGAGACTGTGGAGCAAGCTGAGTGAAGTTCTGTGACGCAATGCCCGAATGGCGGTCTGGCTGAGCGGTCAGGCGTTTCGTGTGCAGTGCTGAAGCTCCCTCGTTTCATACAGCCAGCTCCTCAAGTCGTGCGGCTTCGGCGCGAAACTGAAGTTGCAGGTCCCAGCATTCGTTTCGGATTCGCTGATCAAGATAGCAGAAAAACCACGCCAGCCGAATCACGGGATACGGCAGCCAAATAGTGAACTGGATCGCGGTCAGTACTTTGGGGTCGTCATAAAGGAGTTGAGTCAACACGTCTCCCATGCTGCGAGAACTGTCTAACGCGATTTTGAAGAAGATCGGGACGTTGAAAAGCGATGTCGAAAGAAAGTCCAGAATCAGAAACAGCCCGAATGACAGCACAGCCCAGAAGATCATCAGTCCGATCAATCGCCCCAGATTTCGGCTGTATCCACCGCCGCCCGCCAGCCAACTGAGTCGCTTAGTGACGCTGTTGACAGGTGCCTGTTCCAGCAACAAAACCTCCGGCATGTGCCCGCCGTAGGAAGTCACGAAGATGGACGGCAGCACAAAACAGAAGCCGGAAATGGTCTGCATAAATCGCAACACGAAATTTAAGAGAAACCATGGTCCGAACCGCTTTCGCCACGCTTTCAGAGACGCTCGCACAGAAATCGGCACACCAAACACCTGCGGGCCAATGCAGGCCACCAGCAAGGCGCTAAAGACGGAACTAAAAAACAGAAAGATGACGATTGACCATAACAGCATGCCTGCTGCTGCAGAAGCCAGCAGCCAAACCAGAACGCACGACGGCACGGCACAGATCAGCCACAAGCGACACAAGGGTGCGGAAAACTCGCGTGCAAACACGAATGCAAGGTCCAGACATCCGCCCATTGAACGCCGTTCGACCGTCACGATACAGTCTTCAACTTTCATGCGAGGGTCCTCCTCGTCCGGCAAATGACAGGTACGAAATCACCAGCAGCCACAGGCAGGAACCGACCACATATTTGATGGTTGCGGGAATTGGCAGTGGCGAAAAATAACCTTCCAGCATCGCCGCGATGGCCAGCATCGCACCTGCTCCCAGTGCCAGTTTCAAAGACTCCAGGCCATGGTATCGCAATGAATCCATGCGTGTGCGCTGCCCCGGAAAAAGGATTCCCTGAGCGAGCACGAAGCCACCACCGCCGGAAATCACGATCGCGGTGAGCTCAAAAGAACCGTGCGAAATGACGAAGCTGAAGAAATTCTCCGTTGTTGGGTGACCGGCCGCCAGAATATATCCGGTGACCATGCCGATCGAGATTCCATTGGAAAGCAGGATGAAGCAAGTGCCAAGGCCGATAAAGGCCCCCAGCGCATACGCCTGAAATGCAATCCCCGTATTATTTTTAACGTAGAAACCAGCCATCGCCGATCGCTGGCCAGCGTATTTCGCATCCATGTCGGTATAAAGCTCCTCGCCAAAATTCTGGCTCGCCGCCTCAAGCGATTCCTTCCCCGCGATCATTTCAGCAATATCCGGTCGCTGCCAGCCTACCAGAGCCGACACCAGAAACGGAATCAGAAACAGCGCCAGGGCGAGCGAGAACGCGCCAATCCGACGACGAAAAGTCCTTGGGAAAACATAGGCGAAGAAATCCCAGATCACCGACAGCGACTTGGGAGCTGATCGGTACAACGCATTGTGTCCCTGCGCCACCAGATCATTCAGGTACTGTTCGAGTCGTGAGCCCCACTCCCTCGACTGCACCAGCGACAGGTCGTAACAGATGGATCGGTAAAGTCGCGACAAATCCGAAACGTCGCGACTGGCCCACTTCCGCTGTCGAGTTGCACGCAGGCGGGAAACCAGCGCCTCAAATCGCTGCCAGTCCGATCGACGCTGCCGAATGAAGCGTTCACGGTTCACGGCGAGCCCTTTCGTTGTCTGCCGCATTATTCGTCAGCAGGCTGGCAATTTCCGAGTTTGCAATGTCGTCGGCTTTCGCGGCCAGTCGCATCTTTCGAGATGCGGCGACCGCAGGCGGACGCTCATCACCGGTGTTTTTCGCCGGGGATTTCGTGCCGTCGGGATTTTCAGCGAAAGTTTTTAGAACCCGCAACAGAAACAACGTCTGCCGAAACCCTGCGTGCGAAAAAAGTGTGCGGATGACGGCGGGGTCCGGCGGCGGATCGACGTAGCCCAGTCGCTTTCGCAAAGCTTCGCTCAGGGTCGCGCAATTTCTTCGCGTCGTGCTTCGGAAATAATGCGATCGGATTCGAATAACCGTTCGATCACCGCCAATGTGCGTTCAGGAACGCTGAAACGTCGCGGACATTCGGAACGTGGCAGGGCTTCGATGTTGGCGGTAAGCCCTCCCGCTCGGCTGATCCATTCTCGGCGTTCGTCGATGACCATCGTGTCAAACACCAGATCTCCAAGCCGCTGCAGGCGCCTTGTCATCAGCATCGAGATCATGCCGACTGTATAGAAGAACGGCAGCATGTCGGCTGCACGCAGAAAGTTTCTGCCGATGGCACTCGTGGCGTCGATCGGTGTCCCGTTCGTTCTCACCACACGAAGTCCCTGAGACCGTTTGCCGGGGGTTTGACCGATCCAGTACGCTTCAAACAGACTGAAATAGAACCAGTCGAGCACAAAGGAAATGATCAAAATCCCGCCGAATCCCACCCCACCCCCGGCTTCACCGAACGGCAGCAGAACGAGAGCCAGGATGGACACCAGGGCAAGGATGCCAGCCTGAATCAGTCTGTCAATCAGCCATGCCACCGCGCGCGTTCCGGCACCGGCAATCACAAATTGAAAGTCCGCGCCTTCAGGCGTTTCGACCACGACGCGCGTATCGACTTTCTGTTTTTGCAGTGGAGTCATGGAAAGACAGATTCGTCGTCTGACAGTTCTGGCCGAAATCAAAGCACACCGCAGCCGGACTGGGAGCGTTTGTGAATGCCAAACATGACAGAAAGTCTGGCGTATTGCAAGCAGTAAGGTTGTCACCTAAGTACGATGGACATTCATGTCCGTCGTATCGCCATGCAGTACGTTGCGTCCTGTTCGGCGTTCCAATTCCATTTTCAGAAACGCACATTAAGGCCCACTGCCATGCGAGGTCCAGGTGCTCCGGTTAGCTTGCTGTTTAAGCTGATTATCCCAGCCACCGCCATCTTCATTGTCACCATTATGTCGCTGATCGCAGTCGTGTTTAGTGATCAGCGGGCGCCATTGGCAAAGTTTCTGAACCAATACGGTTCGAAGCTGCTGGCGATCGAATTTATGGCGCTGATCGGGCTCAGTTTTCTGGCGATGACAGTGGATCGCATCCGAACTCTGCGGGAACTCAGGAATTCATCGAAAGAAAATGCGGAACGCGAAGTAAGCAAATGAGTTACGATTTTGCGAGGTTTTCAGCACGTCGTTGAGGCAGGTGAGCGTTTTGAACAGCCCCGGAGTCGCCAATCCGGGAACTGGTTTGGCAAAACCACTGGCAATTTATTGTGATTTGTGGCATAAAGGGGGGTATTGAAGGTCTCCTTGACAGGCCGCTGGCCGTCAGGGACATTCGGTGCGTCACCGAATCATGGTGTCACAGTGTGATCGATTTGTTCCTTCCGGAGGTAATCATTAAACGATCTCGTCCCACAGCGGCTCCTACAAGTAATTTGCCGCGCATGAATGAACGCATTCGCATTTCCCCAATACGTGTCGTCAGCGCGACGGGAGAGATGCTGGGTGAAATGGAAACTGCAGCAGCGCTGCGCATCGCGATGGACGAAGGCCTTGATCTCGTCGAAGTCAGTCCAGAAGCACGTCCTCCCGTATGTCGCATTATGAACTACGGAAAGGTGATTTACGAACGCCAGAAGAAAACCAGCGGACCAAAGCAGCACAAGACCCAGTTGAAACAGCTGCGGCTTCGTGCCAAGACCGGTCAGCACGACATCGAAACCAAGGTCCGCCAGGCTCGCGACTTTCTGGTGCGGCGCGACAAAGTCAAAATCAATGTGATGTTCAAGGGGCGCGAAAACGCGCACCATGAGCGTGGGATCGAAATGCTGGACGAAGTCGTCAAGAGTCTGGCGGATGTTGCCAGCGTCGAGCAGGCTCCGCGCATGGAAAGCGGCAAGATGATGTCAGTGCTGCTCACGCCGCTGAAACATTAGCCCTTTTTCTGTCGTGCGGGGTCAGTGAATTTCAGGTCATCACCTGTCCACCGTACGATCCGTTCGACAAATATCAATGCACGAGCACGCAACTGAGCGTGCTCGCTGTGTTTTGCGGGACGATTGTGGAGAATTCAAAAATGCGACCGATACCCAAACTTTTGGCGACAATCATTTTGACTGCCGGCTGTACCTCAGATCCGGACGCAGTCGAAGTCTCACAGCGTCCACCAGAACCGTTGCAGGAATCCACGGTGGAAGAGCCTGCAGCTTCCGTGTCAAATGGAGACGAAAATATGACCGCTTCCGATTCGGCAAAAAGCGATCCGATGCAATACAACGCGCTCAGTGAGTTTGAATCGTATGTGATTCAGAAGAAGGGGACGGAACGTGCGTTTGTCGGAGAGTATACCGACCTTAAGGACCCCGGCACGTACATCTGTCGTCAATGCAACGCACCGCTGTATCTGGCAAAACACAAATTCAGCAGCCATTGCGGCTGGCCCAGTTTCGATGACGAGATTGCCGGCGCTGTGGAGCGACATCTTGATGAAGACGGCGATCGCTCAGAGATCACCTGCAAGAATTGCGGCGGACACCTGGGACATGTGTTCTCCGGCGAGGGATACACCGCGAAGGATACCCGACACTGCGTGAATTCCGTGTCGATGAAATTCATCGCCGAAGGCAAACCACTTCCGCAAGTGATCAAACTACCCGCCGCTGAATGAACCTGGCAGATTCGTGTTGACTTCAGCTCGGCCTCCATGCATGAGTCGAACCGGTTCAACGACAAATGAAGGCGTGCCAACATTGATCGCCATGAAAGCGATTCATCGAAAGGATGGCAGAAATTAGCCGGTGGTCGCCGACAGGCGCACCACCGGATAAAGAAGGAATGGTGCCACGCATCCTGAAGGGATGCAGAAACCTTAATCTGAATCGTGAATCTGATCGCGTGAACGATTCGCTGCTGTGACGGTCAGATGTTTGAGGTTTCAGTCATCGTTTAGCCACATCGCACACACAAGAAACAAGAGTGAACCCAGGGCCAGCGAGAAAGGGAAGATAAACTGCACGATTGATCAGTTTTCGCAACGGCAGATATCAGAAAATACAGGTTGCAGCCACCGCCAACAAGATCGGCCATGCCACGCCGGGGCGTCTGGATTTACCGATTCTCTGCGACTCCGGCGGTTCGTATGGGTTGTCAGTCATCGCTAGTTGCCTCCGCAAGGGAAAAGAGCCCGGCCCATTGTGGACCGGGCTCCACATTTCATCAATTCACTTCAGGTTGCAGGCGTGTCAGGTTCGATGCCTTATCTCGCGTTTGAATTGTGATTGAGTGACTACCTGGCGTCGTTTCTATCAACTAAATTCCGAGTAAGATGATGCGACTTTTTCTGCTGAATGATTTTCACGAAAGGATTTCCTGTGTTTTTTAAGATGGTGAATCAGGAAGGTCTAGGTTCAGAAGTTCTTTACAATGCTGACCAGATCACAAAAATCGAGGTCCTTTATGGTGAACTCAAGGATGATAAGTACGTTCACTTGTCGAGTCTGGAGCGAGGACAGATTGATCCAGAATTAGTGAGGGTATATTGCGTAACGATTGCCGGAGAAAAAGAACCCCTGCAGCTTTTTGCAAGCAATGGCGGTCCAGTTTTTGATTACATCGCGGACATTTACAAAAATGCCATTGGTTAACCCATCGCGATTCATTCCGGAAAAAAAAAGCCCGGCCCATTGTGAATCGGGCCTGATGCGATCTGATTCGATCCGATTCCTTCAGTTCATTCATCGACAGGTTTTCATAATCTTCAATATGCTTAATTGAACGTGTCAGGATCAAAGTCTTCTGAGTAGGCAGCGGAGGAAAAGGTGTCAAGGAGCGGAGGAAAAGGTGTCAGGAACCGTTTCCAAGCTGAAACGCCGTTAAACGGTTCCTGACTTCTTTTCTCAACTCTCCTTTGACTTCTTTTCTCAACTTGACACCTTTTCTCAACTCAGGACGAGGTCCGAATCACAGTACCCGTCGACGACGTCGTCACTACGGCACGCGCCACGTGTTGCTGGCGGATATGTCCACGAGTTCTCAACAGTAACTTCGCATAAAGTCGATACCCCACATCGAGCAGTGACCTGAACAGCGGGAGTTGTGTCACCAGAACCAGCGGTCTCAAGCCGACCGCGGACCCAAATTCCCGAAAAGCGTCCAGGCCCTTGTGCCAGGTACCGTCGGGCATCCTGGCGTAGATCTCGGCCGTCAAGTCGCCCTGTGATCTGTCAAAGATGCCTGCGTCAAATTTCCGCGCGGCCATGTTCGCCAAATGAATGCGGTGCCTGCGGTCCAAGCGCTTCAGGAACTGCGTGATCCCGACGAGGAACCCGCAATTCCCATCATAAAGTATATCGATTGTGTACAAGGGCTTCATTTGACTGCCATTCATGGAAAGGAAACCTTGCCTCAAGCCGTTCACGGCAGACATATCGAGCGGCTCGGCCATAGATCGCGTCACTGACCTTCATACACGGTCGATCAGCCAGGGCAAAAGCAATCTATTGAGGGGACCGGAAACTCAGCCAATGCAGCCTGTGTGCCAAAGAGGAGGCTGACCGACCGAACCAGGCGAACTCCTTGGTAATAATGGACCTGGGTGCAGCCGATCGCTGTATTTCAACTGACGCGACGGGCAATCTGCACAAATCCAGGGAGCAGTTGCCTACAAATTCGGCAGTGCCTCGTCGGCGCGTGGACCGTGGTGCGCCTTCACTTACGACAGCCAAACTCGATTGAGGAGTCGTTCCGCGTTGCCCACGGTGAGTTGAACCGGGTCGCCGATTCGCAGATCGCAGGCTTCGCCGGAGATCAGCAGCGTGGATGTCTCCGACGTCGAATGATGAATCGTGGCGCCGGCCGGCGCGTGGATGTGAACGTCTGACAGATCGCCGAGTGCGTTTGTGCCTGCATCGATGACGCACCATTCCAGCGTCGGGCGTGAGATCACCGTGGCGATGAGGCTGACGCAAGGTTGTGGAGCGGCAAGCGGCATGTCGTCGGGGAAGACAGCAAAAGGACTCACCACCAGACAGTTGATTCTTGCATCCTTCATCAATCGCTTACAGTCCATGGATAACGAGACCAGGATTTCGCGGCAGTCAGCAGCGAACTCGCGAATGCTCTGCAATGCATGCTCTGCGATCGTGACATCGCAGCAAGTTCTGCCACGAGTCTCCGACCGCAGATTCCGCACGGCAACAACTGGCCGTCGCAAAAACGCCGATGACTCGTAACCCCGGCAAAAGCGATGTGGCTCTCGCCAGCAATGACGCATCTGGTCCCGGACGGACTCCAGTGGACTGCCGCCCGATATCCACTTCAATGAGCACCTGAATCTCTCGACAGGTCTGAACCATACACTGCGAAAGCAGCTCGGCGTGGCGGAAATGATCGATAACAACGACCATTTGAGTCCGGTCAGCAACGCCCTTGAGTCGCCTCAGCAATTCAGATTCGACGACACGACCGGTGAAGACGATCTTGTCGAAACCTGCTTCCGCCAGATGCTCTGCGTCGTGGACTCTGCTGCACGATGCGAGTTTCGTGACGGGCAGAATCAGTTCTCGAAGCACGCTGATTGGCACGATCCGGGTCAATGCCGCCGCCCAGCCACGGTCAGGCTCGATTGCGAGTTCATTCAACCGCCGCAGATTCTCTGTAATCGCGACATCTGAAAACGACACAGCGGGAGTGATCACCGGGCAGACTCCAGACGCAGCTTTAGTGCTTGTGCACGCATCTTTCTTTCGGACGTTCCCCAGTCCGGGTGCAATGCGTCAATCACGTTGAGTACCTTTGCTGCGTCCTTGAAGTCTTTCTTCTGAACGGCAATTGTGGCAAGTTGTAAGGATGCTTCAAGCCATTGGTTGTCTCCCGCGCGCGACCGCTTGAGCACAGATTGCCAGAATGTCTCCGCTGAATCAGGTGACGCAGTGCCCGTCGTTTTCATCGCATTTCGGCGTTGCAGAATTGATACCGTCGTTTGCAACTGCACATCGCTGAGAGGCGTGGCAGTGAGTTCACCAATCACTGCGTCGAACCGTTGAAAATTGTCGGCAACTTTCGATGCTGCAAGAATCATCGGAAGTTGTTTAAGCTGACGATCAACAGACATGGCCGCAGAGGTTTCCACACTCAGAAGATCGAGTGCCAGGAATCCCACCTGCGGGTCGCCTGGGATGGGATCATTGGTTTCACTGGCCTGATGCAGAAGAAAACCGGCAAGCTGATGTCGCTTCTCTCGCGATTGCCGCAACAGAACATCCCGAGACTCCTGCATGGCATCGAACCCAAGCAATTGCCGACATGCCGCGAGTGCCGAAATTGTATGACCGTCGGCGACTGCACCCGTGATCTGAATCTGCTGCTCGCCGGGGAAGCGATTTGCTGGAGGTGCCGACACATCCGTTGAATCTGGCGCGGTAAGCGCATTGAGCTGCAGTGCAGCATTTTCGGCAAGTTTCTGCCAGTCGTCTGAAGCTGCCCAGCGACGTTGCAGCGAAAACATCAGCCGCTGAATCTCAAGCACTGGGCGAACCCATACTTCCGGTGAAGCAGGTGTCGCTGATGTCGCGTGCTCTGCCAGCACTTCTTCGGCACGCAGTGCCCACGCCTTAATGGTTGCTGTCAGCCGATCTGCATCAATGACCGTCGCGGCAGTGCGCGAATCAAACGTTACATCAATCAGTATCTCACCGGCCTGAATCAGCCGCCGGGACTTCTCGTTGGCAGCGTCACTTGTCAGCGCGAGCAACTCCTCTGCTGCTGCGACGGGATCAGTCTCACGAATCAGCATGGCTCGCCATTCACGAGCCTTCGCGGTCGTGGCCGCATCGGAGTACTTTGCAACATGCTGCTCCAATGCAGTCCGATACGCCACTTCAAGTGTGTTGCGACTTTCAATCGGGGCAGAAACGTCGGCATCCCAATGACGTCCCATCGCGTAGATCCGCAACAAATCCGAGGCAGCTTCCTGCTCCTGATTTTGCGCCGTCCGAAACAAACCAACGGCGGAATCAAGATCTTTTTGAGCGGCTGGCCAGTCATTCATGCGAATCGCCAGATCCCCGGCCTGCATCGACAACGTGGCCGCGATCTGTGGATTGGTTCGTTCAAACGACGCACGCATTTCCAGCAGCGATTTTCGAGCCGCCGTGAAATCGCCTGCTGCAATCAGATCGGCAACGCTTTCGACGGCTGTGGCTGCTTCCGGACCAAACTTCTCCACATGGCTGAACCGCAACGCAATCCGTTCGCAACAGTCCCGCCACACACCTCTGGATGCGGAACTCACTCGCCGATTGAGCAAGCGAAACTCGTCGGCGGTTTTTTGCCGGAGATCCGGCGCGTCCAGCTGATGCAGCAGTTCGAACAGATGCAGCAACGACGCCAGACGCAGCGTGCTGAGTTCCTCCGAACGCAGTGCCTGCTTTTCCAGATCCAGACAGAACTGCAGCGCTTCCGAAGGCTGATCGCGTCGCAACAAACCGCGAATTTTCAACGAGGCGACAGCGATCTGCTGCGCCTCATTTTCCGCCATCGATGTCAACGAGGTCACCAACAGCTCGAAACCTGTAATGTCTATCTTGTCCAGCAGTGATTCTGCAAGCAGTCGCCGAGCTTGGAAACGCATTTCATCGTCGCCGCTGGATTTCATCAGTTGCTCCGCCGCCATTGCTGCTCTGGATCGAACGGTGGCATCCGCCGGATTCTGTCGCGCCTGACCGAGCAGAAGCTGTGCCACGACAAACCGAGTTCGATCACGAGCCGTTCGCGCCACATCACTTTCGATGTCTTTCCGAATCAGATCGATCTGCAGCAGCATGGCCTCCGCAAGCTGCAGTCCTTCGGTGATCGCCTGAGTTGCCAAAGGCTGCGGAGCGATCTTTGGCCCGAATTCGGAACACGTTGCATCGATCTCTGCAATCGAGGAAAGGATTTCGATCTGTCGCACGCGAAGCAGCAAGTCCAGTTCCGCACCTGGACTTTCTTTGCGAACAAACTGCGTAATACTTTCTGCCGCATGAGTCAGAATCTGCGTTCGCCCAGGTTCTCGCAATTCCCATGCATGTTGCTGGCGGCAATCTGCCAGCAGCATTTGCCATGCTGCACGTTCGTCCGCGGTTCTGCAGTTTTCCGACTGTCGACCGCAGAATTGTTCAGCCAGATCAAAGAACTGCCGAGACTGCAACTGCTGCACAAATTCCCGTTCACCATCGGCAATTTCATCCGCGCGTCCAACCGCGAAATTCGCCTGCACAACAAGCGATATCAGCACAGCAGTCACGAAAAATCTTTGCCTGAACGTCATGTCCATATCTTACGCCGCCGCCGTCAGTGAGTGCACCTGCCGATGTTGCAATTCCGAAACCCGATGAAAACGCAATGATTCCCAGTGCTCTGTCAAAGCTTGAAAAAGGGGGGCAGGAACCAATAGCCAAGTGGCCCGAAGGGTGCTCCGCACTATTGGTTCCTGACACTTTTCCAGCCTCCCGATTGGAGTGTGGCCTAACTATTAAGGCAGCTCCCTGGTAAGGAGAAGCATGCAGGTTCGACTCCTGCCACTGCAGCTTTTCTGGGAGATTGTTTCCGCTGGCAGACCCTCAAACGATGAGCCTCTGCGGGGTTTTGGGTTCGAGTTTCCGCTTGAACCAAAGTGTCGGGAGCGCTCACATAGATACCTCACAACAGGAACAATCGGGTCGACCCCTGTACAGAATTTCGACGACACGATTCCCCGTGGGTGATTGTCTGACCTATGCTTTCGAAATTCCGATCGCTCCCACATAGGGCAGGACCAGAGGTAACAATGTCGATACCCGCATACTCATCGTACGCTGACTACAAGAACAACTGGCAACCGTATGACAGCCCTGTCGCGGCCTCGACCCCGATAATGCTGCAACCACAATCCACGGAACATGAGCGCGAGTCACCAATCGCATTCTTCGCGGCGTTCTGCCTGTTCTTCGGATACCTCGCAACAAATGTCACAGGCACTGCGGCGCTGTATTTTCTCAATACGCCCGCTCCATTGGCTGCTTTCAGCCCAGATCCAATGCTCAGCAGCATGAGCCTGCAAGGAGGGCTGACGCTGATGATTACCTCCATTCTTGCCCTGCGAAAAGCATAGCAAAGCGATCGAAGCATTGCTGCAGAAGTCGAAATCCGGTGCGAAGAAGAAGGCGGCGGCGAGCCAAAAGGCTGTGTCAAAGAAACCCGCGAAACCTGCCGCGAAAGTTGCAAAGAAGGCCGCGAAGAAGAAACGGTGCATTGGCAGATTTGAGCCGTGAAACATCATGCCGAAGGTTGGCGGTCAAGTTCGGCGAAGAGTTCGGCGAGTTCGATTTCGAGGCCCGGCAGCACATCCCGGCCGCTAAGTTTTCCGGAATCATCGATGATCGAATAATCGGTGATACTCGTATAAACCGCCACCGTCCGTTCGCGGGGATCAATCATCCACACCAGTCTCACGCCCGCATGAAAATACTCGCGTCGTTTGCGGGACATCTCAGCCAGCGTGTTTCCCAGGCTGAGGACTTCCACGGCCAAATCGGGTACGCACTCGGGAATACTTGCATCCGGCATCCGGCGGTTTGGCAATCGATCCCACGAAATAAAAGCCACATCAGGGCCTCGCACAAGTGAACCGAGGATGCGGACAAATCCATCCGGGCCAGTCACCATACCAAGGTTGTGGCGACGCGAAAAACCACCGATTAATTCAATCAGAAAGGCCGCAATCAAAGACTCTGTCCAGCCCATCGCCTTCTCCACAAGTGTGCCATCGATCAATTCACACAGAGCACCGTTTGCGTTCGCGCTCATCAAATCGTCAACCGTCGCACTCCCTGGAGCCGGAATGTGGTGAACTCGCTCGACAGGAATTCCCCCCAGTTCTGTCAAAATATCCGAAAGACTTCCGGCCACCGCAGCATTGGAAACGATTTGCATAGTCTGATCCTTCTTGAAGATCGTCCCATTATCAACCAGTGATTACTCATTTGCAATCCGCAATTCAGTTGACGTCGAGATGAGCCTATTGGAACGCCGAGTCGCAGAAGAACGCTTTCGCCAACTTCGCACGACAGCACGAAGGTTATTTATTTGTTGAATGTAAGCGAAAGAACGTGGCACATCACGGCGGAGCGTGATGGCTACATTAATCATCTCAATTAGCCGCTCTGATACCGATTCTGCGTTCGTCGAAGACTTGCCGGATCGCTGTCGCAATCACAATCGCGTCCGGGGTGTCGCTGTGGATGCAGAGTGAATCACATTTCCGTTTGAGTCGCGTACCGTCGATCGCAGGAACGCATCCGGTTTCGACAATTGATGCCGCTCGGGCAGCGATTTCAGCGGCGTCATGAAGCACAGCATTTGGCTGACCTCGCGGCACCAGCGATCCGTTCGCCAGATAATTTCGATCTGCGAAGACTTCATGAACAGCCTGCAGGCCAACCGCGAGCGCTGCGTCGGTGAGGCAACTGCCGGAGAGTCCCACAAGCTGGCATTGCGGATCAACAGCCCGCACAGCTTCGGCAATCGCATGAGCAGTCTCCGACGACGTTACGGCAAGGTTGTAAAGGGCTCCGTGCGGTTTCACATGATGTAGTCTGCCGCCGAATTCTTTAACAATCTGCGAGACGACCTGAATCTGTTGCGAAACAAGATCATAGATCTCCTGCAGCGACATTGATACGACGATGCGTCCGAAATTCACGCGATCGGCGTATCCCGGATGCGCGCCGATCGCCAGGTTGAGACTCCTCGCACGTTCGACCACTGTGCGAATTCGATCTGGACCTCCGGCATGACCACCGCATGCCACGTTGATCGACGAAACATACCGCATCAGCTGCTCATCGAGCGTCTCGCCCTCGGAGCCTTCAATTTCGCCAAGATCACAGTTCAGATCGATGGAAAACATGTTGGTCAGTCTATCCATGAATCATCAGCCCGGCCATGCTCAACGCTTTCGTCAACATAAGCCGCTGCTGCCTGAAAACGGACTGAGCCTGATCGAGCGTAACCATTGCGAACCTGACTAACTGGCCGGGCCGTAACTGTGCTGCGATTCCAAGATCCGCAGAGATCACGTGTCCAATGCGAGGATAACCGCCTGTCGGAGCGCAGTCGGCCATGAGTAAGATTGGGTTGCCGTCCGGAGGCAGTTGAATCGTTCCGGGGATCACTCCTTCAGACAGCATCTCTTCGCGATGTTCAAGTTCAAGCCGCTGATCGATGAGGCGATAACCCATGCGGTCCGACTGGGATGAGACTCGGAATGCAGCATCCGAAGGTCGTTCAAGCCCGGAGGAGCATAAACATGTCATGTGTGCCCCAGGCACAATTCGCAAAGTCGCAATGTCCGGATTCGGAAGATCGATCGGACGCACGAACCAGTGCGGATGAACTTGTCGGCCGGTGCCGGACCGTTTTGCCAACAGCCGCTCAAGCGTTTGACGGCCGGCCTCCGACGGCGTGCCGATCGCGAGGTCATCGGCAGCAGTCAACATTCGTCCGCCGTGGCCACCGAAGGCAGCACGCAGAACGGTGGATCGACTCCCCATAACGACCGGCACATCAACACCGCCGGCAATCGCCAGATAGGAACGGCAACCTCGTCTCGCTGCCTGAAATCGAACGCGTGAGCCAGCGGGTATCAGCCTCGGGCAGTGCTGTGCGACTGGCTGCGGCAGGTCGCTGCTGTCGTGCAACGTGGGTGCCATATCCGCGCCAGTGATGGCAATCAGCGTGTCATGCGTGAATTCAATCTCATCACCCGTCAATGTCATTTCGATCGTTGCCGCATCGACCGGGTTGCCCGCGAGTCGATTTGCGAGATCATGCGCCATGGAATCCAGCGCGCCTCCCAGCGGAACGCCAATATGCCGAAATCCGGCGCGGCCTCGGTCCTGCACTGTGGAACAAAGTCCGGAGCGAAGAATGTGAACTCGATTCATGTTCGCTCCCGAAAGTCATCGAACTGTTGTCGATCAATCGGGATGAAGCGAATGACGTCACCGCTTCGCAGCAGACACGGCGGATTACGCTGTGGATCAAACAGTTGCACAGGAGTCCGTCCAATGATGTTCCAGCCGCCCGGCGATTTGCTCGAGTAGATTCCCGTTTGTGCACCGCCGATTGCCACGGAACCGGCAGGCACCTGAATTCGTGGTGACGCACGACGCGGCGTGTGGAGTTGCGACGGGAGTCCGGCCAGATACGGGAATCCGGGAGAAAATCCAATCATCTGCACCACATAATTCGCGTTCGAGTGCAGGCGAATCACATCGCCGGTATTCAGATCGTGCGCATCAGCAACTGCGGTCAGGTCGAGTGCGAATTCGGGATCGTAACAGACAGGAATTTTCAGTTGCTGCTGCGGCGTTTCCAGAGTGATCGGCACAGAGTTCAGGGAATCGGAGATCCATTTCTCCACTTCCAGCCAGGCCAATTTGCCGCATTCATAGTAGACCGTCAGCGATCTAAACGCCGGAGCAACGGCGATCACACCGTCGATGCGGTTGTGATCAAGATGTTCCGTGGCGTTCTGTATGGCCCGCCGGGCAGCGGCTTCGTCGAGCAACCGCCAGGCGACAATGGCCGCAGAATCTCCCAGTGGTTCAATCGACGGAGTCATAGCAACCAGTGCGAATCATGTGGGAACCGGGAACACCAGCGCACACCAGGCTGGTCGTTCTTGTACAAAAGTCGCCTTTGATCATAAAGTGACTATGTGCAAATGGTATCACAGTCAACCGACTGATCGGGAAAACTCAGAAAGTTCAGCATGACACCGGTTTCAAAACATGGCGTGTATCGTGGATTCCGACGTTCTACCGAGATCGGGGCGCTGCCTGGTTCGATCGAACGTGGTGCCGCTCCGATTTCAGAGAAGTGTCGATTGACGCGGATTTCTTACAATGCCACGTTGGCTGAAGAAGAAGTCATCGACACAGTGGGCGAACTGAATGAAGACGTACCGGAGGACCGGGTCTACTGGTTTCGTCTGGAAGGTATCGCCGATTCAGAAACGCTGCGACGCCTGGGCGAAGCGTTTGATCTTCATCCACTGGCTCTGGAAGATGTCGTGAATACGCATCAGCGATGCAAAGTGGAAGACTACGGCGATCATCTGTTTGTCGTCATTCGCTTGCCTGCGCATGAGGCCGATGGCGATATGATCACAGAACAGGTCAGCCTGTTTATCGGCGAGGGGTTTGTGATTTCCATTCACGAAGGCTGCAATGCACTCGAAGTCGTACGTCAGCGCATTATGACCGCTCGAGGCCGTATTCGCGAGTACGGAGCCGACTATCTGGCGTATGCGATTCTGGACCTTGTGATCGACAACTATTTTCCGATCGTTGAAGAGATCGGAAATCGACTCAACGACATCGACGATAAACTGGAAATCGGTTTCGATCCCGGACAGCGACTGACAATTCGCGACGTGCGTGCCGACTTGCTGCTCCTGCGCCGCACCGTCTGGCCGCAGCGCGAAGCGATCGCCGTACTGCTGCGCAACGATTGCGAGCTGATTTCGGATATGACGCGAACGTATCTCCGAGACTGCTACGACCATACCATTCAACTGATGGACGTCATTGAAACCTATCGCGAACTCTGCGCAGATCTGCGGGACTTTCACCTGGCAGAGATCAGTCTTCGCAGCAACGAGGTGATGAAAACACTGACAATGATTGCGACACTGTTCATGCCATTAAGTTTCATCGCCGGATTTTATGGCATGAATTTCCATTACATGCCGGAACTTAGGTCTCATTATGCTTACCCTTTGACGATTGCCTTCATGATCACCATCGGCAGCAGTTTCCTGTTCTGGTTCCGGCGGAAGGGCTGGCTCTGACGCCGACTTTTCCACTGGGTGGTCAGGTTGATCAGATACGGTTAGACTGCAGGGCTTGATACTCAAACACTTTGCGAGCCCATTCTGTGATGACATCCGAACAAACGACCGAAAAAACCGAATCCAGCATGGAACCACCGCAGATCGCTGCGCCACGATCGAAAGCACAGTATGCCGTCAGTCGCGCGAATGCGGTTGCGGCTGCGGCCATTGCCGATCAGTTGCGAGGTCAGGAAATTCTGGTCCTGGATTTAACAGGTGTCACGTCGATTGTGGACTTCTTTGTGATCGCCACGGGATCCAGCCATCGTCAAATGCACGCAATCGCGGACGAAGTGAACCGCAAGCTCAAGCGAGAAGACGGAAACCGACGTTTGAATATCGAAGGGTATCGAACTGAAGGCAACTGGATTCTGACGGACTACGGCGACGTCGTGCTGCATGTGTTCACAGC
>JBBJME010000394.1:0-5291 GCA_037719765.1 Planctomycetaceae bacterium | reverse complement strand
CCGTGCCGAGCAAGCCATCATCGCGATACGAATTGACCATCGTCACACCGGTCGGCCCGGTTTGCGTGACCGGACGTTGCAGAGCGTCGTAGCCATAGTTCGTCACAAGTGTTGGCAACGATGTACCGGCACCGGGGACAGGCGACGTAACCGTTGTCAGCAGGTCACGAAAGTCGAAATCATAGTTGGTGGTTCGGTTCAACGAACCTGAAAACTCCGTCACGGTGTCGATGTTGCCTCGGTAGTCGTAGACGTTTTGTGTGTCGAGCAGCGCGAGCGCACCAGTGTCGTCCGGATCGGGTGTTTGCGTCCTTGTCAGCAAACCGGTTGGACCATATTTGGCAAACCAGAGCTGACCACGCTCGTCGATGGTGCGGACGAGTGTTCCTTTGCCAGACCAAATACTGGAATCAATATAGGCGGTTTTGATGGAGAGTCCACCCTGAGTCACTTTCGTCGGTCGGCCAACAGGATCAAACTCCAGCAACGCGCAGCAAAGAACTTCGCCGGCCGTTCGGGTTTCCAACGGACGGAGGTATTTCCGATCGCAATTTCGAATCCGACTACAACAGCCGACTGACGGAAATGTGCCGTTCACTTTGTAGACGTCGTTTGAGCTTCTGACCGAGGCAGCGGATGCGCCGCGTGAATTAGTTTCCGGTGGGGTGGCCAGCCGGAACGCAGGATGAGGACGACGACGCACCGTCCCTGCAGCGAATAGTCGTCCTTGTGTGATAACGGCTCTGAGGAGACGCTGTTGAGGCTGGTGTCCATATACGGAATCCAGCGTTCGGACGGTTTGTGTCGAGGGAGTCGAAACGAAACTCGGCCCGGCTGCGAATTCAGCAGCACCAGCATTGTATCGCCCACGATTGGCTGACCGCGTTCATCCACTTCGTCAATTGATTCGCCGTTCAGTCGCATCCCGAGCGCACGAAGTTCGCCGCTGTGCCAATGATGATCGGCGATTTCTTCGCCGTCCTGAGTCAGCCATGCCACATCTTTGACGCCCGCGCCGCGGATACGACGCCCCAGAAAGAATTTGCGTCGTTTGAGAACCGGCTGCGCGTGCCAGAGCGCCGTCATCTGCTTCGCGAACTCCAGAAACTGTTTCTGTTCCGCATTCAGGTCCCAGCTGATCCAGCTGATTTCATTGTCCTGGCAATATGGATTGTTGTTGCCCTGCTGAGTCTGTCCGACTTCGTCACCACTGCGAATCATGGGCACTCCCTGCGACAGCAGCAGTGTTGCCAGCAGGTTCTTACGTTGCTGCAGTCGCAGACTCTGGATCTCAGGATCGGTCGTTTCGCCTTCGACGCCGCAGTTCCAGTTGTTGTTGTGGTTGTCGCCGTCGCGGTTTTCTTCCAGATTGGCAAGATTCCGTTTTTCGTGATACGTCACCAGATCCCGCAGAGAAAATCCGTCGTGGGCTGTGACAAAGTTGATACTGGCATATGGCTTGCGACCGTTGTGCTGATACAGATCGCTGCTGCCCGTCAGGCGCGTGGCGACTTCTGAGATCAATCCACCATCTCCCGCCCAGAACCGACGAATTGTGTCACGATAGCGTCCGTTCCATTCCGACCACAGATGCGGAAAGTTGCCGACCTGATAGCCGCCGCTGCCCAGGTCCCACGGCTCCGCAATCAGTTTGACCTGAGACAGAATCGGATCCTGCAGCATGATGTCAAAAAAGGCGCTCAGCTTATCGACGTCATGCAGTTCGCGAGCCAGCGCGCTCGCCAGATCGAAGCGGAAACCATCGACGTGCATTTCCTGAACCCAGTACCTCAGGCTGTCCATGATCAACTGCAGCACGCGCGGCGTCTGCATGTTGAGCGTATTGCCACAACCGGTAAAGTCCTGATAGTATCGCCGATTGTTCGGCATCAGCCGGTAATAGGAAGCATTGTCAATTCCACGCAGAGACAGCGTCGGGCCCCGTTCGCTGCCTTCGCCGGTGTGGTTGTAGACGACATCCAGAATGACTTCGATCCCGGCTTCGTGCAGCCGCTTTACCATGTTTTTGAACTCGTTAATCACTTCATCAGGACGACTTGCCGATGAATAACGAGATTCCGGTGCGAAAAACGACAGCGTGTTGTAGCCCCAGTAGTTGCTCAGTCCATGCGATACGAGGTGTCGATCATCGACACGATAATGCACTGGCATCAGTTCCACGGCCGTGACACCCAGTTCCTTCAGATGATCAATCGCTGCGCGGGATGCAAGTCCGGAGTAGGTTCCACGAAGCGGTTCGGGCACATGGGGATTCAGCCGGGTAAATCCCTTGACGTGCATCTCATAAATCAGGGTCTTGTGCCATGGCGTCCGCGGATGAGCATCGTCACCCCAGCGAAACTGTGAATCGACCACGACGCCCAGCGGCGCGCACCAGGCATTGTCACGCTGATCGAATTGCAGGTCCTCTGCGACATGCCCCACCTCATGCCCGAACATGGCATCGGACCAGCCAATCCCGCGACCAATCGCCCGGGCGTAAGGGTCTAACAGAACTTTGTTTGCGTTGAAGCGATGACCGGCGGGTGGATCGAACGCACCATGCACGCGATAGCCGTAAAGTTGACCGGGGCGCACGTCGGGCAGGTAGACGTGCCAGACTCGATCTGTCTGTTCCTTCAGCAGAACCCGACTCGCTTCTTTTCTGTCTTCGGTATTGTCGAACAGGCACAATTCAACGCTGGTGGCATGTTCTGAAAACAGGGCAAAGTTGACTCCTCCACCATCCCATGTTGATCCCAGTGGATTTGATCGTCCGGGCCAGACTCTCGGTTGCATCGCACTCTTCACCTAAAACATCTTGAAGTTCATAGAAGCGGAGTATGCCGAAAATGGAAACGTTTGGACATCTTCGGCAAGCTCGAGCAGGCCTGTGTATTGATTTTGCGCAATACTGTACCTATGATCATATTCATCTACGTGTGTGCTCGTGTCCTTTCCGGCTGTAAGGAGTTTGACGATTGCCAGGGATTGGCAGTACACGATTGCGGTCGGGAAGGGCAGACCGTGAACAGGTGCGACGCATCAATGCGCCGATATGACTTTGCAGGAGAACGGTTTTCATGGCGCGATGATCCCGCGCGCCGGGAGAGTGTTTGCTGAAATGGGCAGACGGAGTCGACTTTGTGTTTGACTCTGTTTTTGCCAAACAGTCAGATACGGTGAAACAGGTCTCTCGGTTCGAAGTTGATCGTGGCTCAGGGCTTGCTGTTTTTCGTTTGGTGTAAGTGGATTCCATGAAAAGCCTCATATTCAAAATCTCAGCCGTGTTTGTTGCGGTGGTTTCCGTAGCACTCATGGGTGCATCGTTGTCCGTGTACTTTGTGCACCCGGACGCCACGTCGGAGATCAACACTCCGGCGATGCTGAACTACTCCTTCGAACAAACCACGGGCGAAAATCCAACCTGGACGGTGAAGCGTCGTTTCTCAGTTGATCCCGCCGCGCCGGCCGAACGCGGCCAGGTAGGATCGTACAAGACGGCCTATGAAGCGATCACAAAAGCTCATGAAGATCTGGCCAGCCAACTGGGACGTCAGAAGACTGAAAACGTCAGTAAGAAGGGTATTGTCGATCAGCAATTGACTATGTTTGCTGCGTCGCAGCAGCAAGACGTTGAAGCGATCGGCAATCGGGTGGCGTTGCTGAAGGCGGCAGCCGAACAATGGCAGACCGCGGTACAGGCTCGATCAGATGAAGCTCAGGCGATTTCCGTGAAGACCCTGGAGGTTCGTGAAGAAACCGCGGCTCGTCGGACGGACGTGCTGCGACTGAGACATGAGCTGGAAGAAGCACGCACGGACCTGTTTCGATTGAATGAGATTCTGCGTCACGATACCGATCAGCTGCTTCGTCTTGAACTGGAAAACCAGGCACTGGAACAACGCCTGCAGCAACTGCAGCAATAATCGAAGCATAGATGGCTGCAGGACGAATCCTGTAGCCTGATCGGTATCATGTGTTCAGGGAACGATTGTTTTACATTTTTGAGTACTCACCTGAGCGGGTTCGGTAAGTGAACCTGAGAGGCGTCGGAGCAGCACGATGAATAATATCGTCAGTAAGATTCTGATTGTGGCCAATCTGGTTTTCAGTCTGTGTTTTATGTGCTTTGCCGGCGCCGTGTTTACGTTTCAGGCAGGCTGGCGGGATAAGGCCAACAAGACTCAGGCGCAGTTGGTCAGCGCGAATGATCAGGTCAAGGATCTGCAGGGACAGAAGGATCAGCTCACAACAAAACATGCCAAAGACCTGGGAGACGAAACGACTCGAGCCAATAACGCCGAGGCCAAAGTCGTTGGTCTGGAGCAGAATCTGAGCCAGGCGATCGGCAACCTGGCCAACGCGGAAAAAGAACGCGATAAACATCTGGCCGATCTGCTGGTGGCGCAGAAGGAGGCCCAGGCTCGAATCACCGAAACCAACGATGCGCGAGCTGAAATCAAGCGCCTGCGAGATCAGAACAACGAAGCGATTGCCGTTCGCCGAGGACTGGAAGACCAGAATCTGGAGATGGAAGGCGCACTTGCCGAGGCCGGAACTCGTGAAGTGCAGTTCCTGAAGGAGATCACGCATCTCAATGATCTGCTGCGATTGAACAAAATTGATCCGCGTGATCCAGTGATTGGCCCGGTTCCAAGAAAGAAAGAACTTGTCCAGGGCGAGGTTGTCGAGTCTCGCAAGAATGCATCGCGGAGTGCAGAACTTGTACAGATCTCTGTCGGCAGTGACGACGGAGTGTTCAAGAATCTGAAAATGACCGTTTATCGCGATTCAAAATTCCTGGCCACGATTCATATCACCGACGTCTATCCGGACAAAGCGGTGGGGCTGGTGGTTGAAGAAACCCGAAACGGCACAATAGAGCGAGGCGACAATGTCACAACAAAGTTCTGATCCCACGATTTATGACGGACTGATGTTCGTATCGCTCGGCGCTGTAATCGTGGGGATCGTGTTCCTCATTATGTCCCTGGATGGTTACGGCTGGTCCGCAGGCTGATCGACCTACATCTTGCCGCGATGCTGGCGTTTGCGTTCGTTTTCTTTCAGCAGCACCTTTCGCAGCCGAATGATCTGTGGAGTGACTTCAACGTACTCGTCCCATTCGATGTATTCGAGCGCTGACTCAAGCGTCAGTTCGCGTTTCGGACGCAGCACGACGGCTTCTTCCGCACCGGTCGAGCGATTGTTAGTCAACTTCTTTTCACGGATCGGATTCACAACCATGTCGTTGTCCCGCGCGTTTTCGCCGACGATCATACCTTCGT